>JAFOQN010000100.1 GCA_017393775.1 Clostridia bacterium | reverse complement strand
GGAAGAAGTCTTCAAGCTCCTTTTGCGAGACAATGGCGCCTTTGTCGCCGAATTGGTTCTCTATCGTCCCTTCTCCGTGCAGGTAGGGGGGAAGAACGTCCCCGGAGTTATAAAAGAGAGCGCCCAGTATACATTCTTGACACAGGCTTTCCCATTCATCCGGATCGGATAAACTGTTTGCTTCTGCATAAACGCTCTCATAGTGATACCCGATCAAAAGCAGATCGTCGAACAGCCCGCGCTGTTCTTCGCTTAGCTCCAGCCCGGCTTCCGTTGACAGGGGATACACCACCGTGTATTCGGGCGCGCTGTGATCGGCGCAGATGATCCGCTCCGTTCCCGTGTTATCGAGATAACGGAGATACACAAACGCTTCTGCCCGATCTCCGTCGGACATTGTTTCGATCCCGGTAAAAACGAGCTCGGTCAGTCCTTCGGTAAAAGGAAGACGCTGAAATCTGGAATACGTATTGTTCCAGTTCCGTGCTTCCACACAAATGCCGGGCTTATCCAGACGGGAGGCATAGTAGATTTTCAATCCGTCTCCCTCATACAGCGGCGCCGGCGAAACAGAATCAGCGTCCTGTCGGTCGACGGCTTCCGGCGTACAGTCAACCGCTTCGGATGACGGTTGTGTTTGTACAGATGACTGCACACAGCCGAATCCTGCGGCAAGGAGCAGACACAGGCAAAGAAAAAAGCATAATCTGCGTTTTGCATTCATGGGATAAACCTCTCCGATTCTGACAGAACATGATTCTATCAACTATATATGCATATTATCAGATTATTGCAAAATAGTTGTGTTATTTTGGTAAATATGTTTTGATTCGCGATTTTAGCTTTTTATTAGTGCGCAGCAAGTTGATGCTCTCGGTATCATGATAAAACTCTGTCCACGGCGACGATTTCACTTTATTGTCACAATGTTCCCCCTTAGTTCACTTGACTATTGTGCATGATAGTGGTATCTTATGCATAGTGATTAGCACTCGAAGGAATTGAGTGCTAAAGGAAAGGAGGCGATCGCATGGAACTGGATCAAAGAAAGCTGCAGATCTTGCGTGCGATCGTTGACGAGTACATTCTTTCGGCAAGCCCCGTGGGGTCCAAGGCGCTTTCGAAGGGCGGCATGAAGTGGTCGTCCGCGACGATCCGCAACGAGATGGCGGATCTTGAAACGCTCGGCTACCTTGCGCAGCCGCACACCAGCGCGGGACGCATTCCTTCCGAAAAGGCATACCGCCTGTACGTCGATCAGATGATGCAGCGCGCGCATCTTTCCGATGAGGAATCAAAGCTCCTGTACGGGTACTTTCGCGATCACGTTCACGGCGTCGACGCGGTGCTGCGCTCCACAGCCAAAGCGCTTTCGGAAATTACACACTATACGGCGCTTGTGATGATGCCGGACATCGGTGTGAATCGGCTCCGCCACTTGCAGCTGATTCCGCTGACGCCGGGAAAGGCACTGGCGGTCGTGGTCACCGACGCGGGCGTTTCTCAGAATACGGTCATCGACGTGCCTGAAGACATCGGACCGGAGGAACTGGACCGCATCAGCAAGGCAATTACGGCAAGGTTTTCCGATTGCCGGATGTCGACGGTCTCGTCGAAGCTCGTACGCGAGCTTGGCGGAGAGTTGTCTCAAAGGGCCGGATTTGTGGAATCGCTGCTTTCGAGACTGTGCGAGAGTCAGTCAAGCGACCGGCACATGGTGGAGCTTTCCGGCACGACGAACATGCTGGAATATCCGGAGTACAGCGACGTCAATAAGGCAAAGACATTCCTTGCGACCGTCGAACAGAAGGACGACATGTACCGGATGCTGAAAAAGGCGTCGAGCATGGAATTCACGGTCACGATCGGCAGCGAAAACGAGCAGGAAGGCTTTCAGGACTGCAGCGTCGTCACGGCGAGCTATCGTGTGAACGGAACGCCGGTCGGCAGCTTCGGCGTGATCGGACCGACCCGCATGGACTATGCGAGAGTGCTGTCGATTCTGAAGAATGTACAAACCAATTTAAGCACGGTTTTACAATCGTTTTTGAAGGAGGAGTAGGAACTTGGCTTCCAAAAAGAACAAGCCGCACGAAGCGGAACAAAAGCCCGAAACGGTCGAAACGACCGAAAAGGAGCAGCAGACCGAAAAACAGCCCGAAACCGTCACGATGACGCAGGAGGAGCTTGAAACGGTCAAGAAGCACATAGACGAGCTGCAGAAGAAACTGGACGACACGATCGCACTTTTGCAGCGTAACCAGGCGGATTTCGATAACTACCGCAAACGGAACGCAACGGTGCGCTTAGACAGCTACGACGAAGGCAAGCGCGACTGTATCAAAGCGTTGCTGCCGGTGCTGGACGATTTCGATCGGGTCGCGGAGAGCGACGAGAAAGCCGAAGGATGGGCGGACGGCGTGAAGCTTGTGCATAAGAAGCTTGCGGACATCCTCACAAAAGAGGGATTGACCGAGATCCCCTCCGACGGCGTGTTCGATCCCGAACTGCACAACGCGGTGATGACCGAAGCGGTCGAAGGCATGGAAAGCGGCAACATCGTGCAGACCTTCCAGAAGGGCTACAAGGTCAAGGAAAAGATCATTCGCCACAGCATGGTGAAGGTCTCTGAATAAGGCAAAAACAAGTAAAACAGACTTGTTTGCATATATTAAAAAGTAAAATCTTCAAAGAATCCGGAGGTATAAGAATATGAGTAAGATTATCGGTATTGACTTGGGCACCACCAATTCCTGCGTCGCAATTCTTGAGGGCGGCGATCCCGTCGTTATCCCCAACGCGGAAGGCGCAAGAACCACCCCGTCCGTCGTTGCGTTCAAGGGCAACGAGCGTCTCGTCGGCTCCATTGCAAAGCGTCAGGCGATCACGAACCCGGATAAGACCGTCTCTTCGATCAAGCGTGAAATGGGCTCTTCTTACAAAGTCCACATCGACGACAAGGAATACACGCCGCAGGAGATCTCGGCAATGATCCTGCAGAAGCTGAAGCAGGACGCGGAAGCGTATCTCGGCGAGACCGTCACGCAGGCGGTCATCACCGTCCCGGCATACTTCACCGACAGTCAGCGTCAGGCAACGAAGGACGCAGGGCGTATCGCGGGTCTCGAAGTGCTCCGTATCATCAACGAGCCGACGGCGGCGTCACTTGCTTACGGGCTCGATAAGGAAACGAACCAGAAGATCCTGGTCTACGACCTCGGCGGCGGCACGTTCGACGTCTCGATCCTGGAGATCGGCGACGGCGTATTCGAAGTGCTTGCAACCGCGGGCAACAACCGTCTCGGCGGCGACGACTTCGACCAGAGACTGATCGATTACATCGCGTCCGACTTCCTTAGAAACAACGGCATCGATCTCCGCAAGGACAAGATGGCGCTGCAGCGCCTGAAGGAAGCGGCGGAGAAGGCAAAGATCGAGCTAAGTGGCATGACCCAAAGCAACGTGAACATCCCGTTCATCACGCAGGGCCCCGCCGGTCCGCTGCACCTCGACTGCACGATCACCCGCGCAAAGTTCAACGAGCTGACCGCGGATCTCGTCGACAAGACGCGCGTCTGCGTCCAGAAGGCGATGTCGGATGCAGGGCTTTCTAACAGCGACATCAATAAGGTTATCCTCGTCGGCGGTTCGTCCCGTATCCCGGCGGTCCAGGAAATGGTCAAGAACATCACCGGCAAAGAGCCGTTCAAGGGCATCAACCCCGATGAATGCGTCGCGATCGGCGCGGCGATCCAGGGCGGCGTGCTCGGCGGCGAAGTCAAGGACATCCTGCTCCTCGACGTCACGCCTCTTTCCCTCGGCATCGAGACCGTCGGCGGCGTGTTCACGCGCCTCATCGAGCGCAACACGACCATCCCGACCAAGAAGAGCCAGATCTTCTCGACCGCGGCGGACGGACAAACGAGCGTTGAAGTCCACGTTCTGCAGGGCGAGCGCGAGATGGCGCAGTACAATAAGAGCCTCGGCAGATTCCAGTTGGCAGGCATTGCGCCGGCGCCCCGCGGGGTTCCGCAGATCGAAGTCACGTTTGACATCGACGCAAACGGCATCGTGCACGTTTCCGCGAAGGACCTCGGCACGGGCAACCAGCAGCAGGTAACGATTACCGCGTCCACGAACCTCAACGAGGACGAGATCAAGAAGGCGGTCGCGGAAGCGGAGCGCTATGCTGCGGAGGATAAGCAGCGCAAGGAAGCGGCGGAGAACCGCAACCATGCGGATCAGCTCGTCTACACGACCGAGAAGACCCTGCGCGAGCTCGGCGACAAGATCGACGCGGGCGACAAGGCAAAGGTCGAAGCGGCGGTCGCAGACCTGAAGAAAGCGCTCGAAGGCACCGACGATGCGAAGATCAAGGAAGAAACCGAGAAGTGCACGAATGTGAGCTACGAGGTCTTCGGCAAGATCTATCAGCAGCAGGCGCAGCAGCAGCCGGGCGCGGAGCCGAATCCGAACGCCGGTCAGCAGCCGCCGAAGGACGACGTGGTCGACGCGGACTACACGGTCGTTGACTAAAGGAAACACATTCTGATATGGAACGGATCGGGCAGGCGCGCGTCTGCCCGATCGTGAGGTAAAAACGTGGAGAGCAAGAGAGATTATTACGAGGTGCTCGGGGTCGAAAAGGGCGCCTCGGACGCGGACATCAAGAGCGCGTTCCGCAAAAAAGCAAAGACCTGTCACCCCGATCTGCATCCCGGGGACGCCGCGAAGGAAGCGGAGTTCAAGGAGCTGAACGAGGCGTACGAAGTCCTGTCCGATCCCGAAAAGCGGGCGAAGTACGATCAGTTCGGACACGCGGCGTTCGATCCGACCATGGGCGGCGGCAATCCGTTCACCGGTGCGACGGGCTTCGACGGCTTCGGCGATATCTTCAGCACGATCTTCGGCGGGTTCGGCGCGCAAACGCAGAGCCGCAACGCGCCGATGACCGGCGACGACATCCGTTATAATTTGACGCTGTCCTTTGAAGAAGCGGCTTTCGGTACGGAAAAGGAGATCAGCGTCACGCGCGAAGAGGTTTGCGATATCTGCAACGGAACCGGCGCAAAACCCGGTACGCAGCCGCAGCGCTGCCAGACGTGCAAAGGAACGGGACAGGTGCGCTTGCAGCAGAACACGCTGTTCGGCGCAACGACGATCACCCGTCCGTGTTCTGCGTGCCGCGGAACCGGCAAGATCATCTCCGAGCCGTGCGCGGAATGCCGCGGCAAGGGACGCGTGAGAAGACTCAAGCGTCTGACGCTCAAGGTCCCGGCGGGCATCGACGACGGACAGACGATCAACATGCGCAACGAGGGCGATGCCGGCTACAAGGGCGGTCCGCGCGGGAACCTGTATATCACGATCTCCGTGCGTTCGCACGCGCAGTTCATCCGCCGCGGGAGCGATCTTCTGCTCAACATGAATATTCCGTATACGACCGCGGTACTCGGCGGCGAGATCGTTGTGCCGACCTTGACCGGACAGATCAAGTACAACATCCCGGCGGGCACGCAGATCGGAACGACGTTCCGGCTTCGCGAGCAGGGCATTCAGCGCCTGCAGCAGCAGGGAAAGGGCGACCTTCTGGTCACTGTTAATGTTGAGGTGCCGAAAAAAGTCACGTCTCAGGCACGCGAGCTTTTGGAACAGCTTGCCGCGCTCGAAGGGCAGCCGGTCGTGCAGAAAAACAAAAAACGTCCCTTAAAGGACATCTTTAAGTAAGCAAAAGCAGGAGGCGAAAACCTCCTGCTGATTGTTTATATCGGTTATTCGAGTGTGAAAAACGCCTGCTCGCCGTGCACACCGACGACGTGCAGCACCGGCGTATGCTCCTTTGGCAGCGGCAACAGGATCGGCAGCTTCGGCGCGCAGTTCGTATGGATCGCATGGAAGCAGCTGCCGTCCACGAAGCCCGTCGCGGCATAGATCGGCGCGCAGTCCTTTCCGGAGAAATGCGTTTTTTTGAGCTGTACGGCCAAACTGCCTGCCTTTTCAACGATCTCCGTCTGAATCCGGCAGGGCGTCTCATCGACCGGATAGCGGATCGAAAGCGACTGTACAGCGGTTTCGGTCAGCGTCGGTTCGCTGGTGATCCCAAGCTGTCTTCTGCGCAGAAGCGCACAGGCGACGGCGCTTTGGTCCACGACGATGAAACGCCGCTTGAGTTTTGTAGCGGCGGCAGCGGTTGTGCCGCTGCCCGAGAACAGATCGAGCACCAGATCGCCCGGTTCACTGGACGCGGCAATGATACGCTTTAAAAGTGCTTCAGGCTTTTGCGTCAAAAAGCCGGTGCGTTCACGGTCCTTCTGCTGGAGATGCTCAATGTCCGACCAGACGTCACTGGGGTAGATCAGCGAATCCTCATAATAGGTATAGGTCTTGCCGTTTGAACGGATCGAAAAGCCGACGCGTCCGTCCTCGTCGATGAAGCGCTTCATGTGATTGCGGCGCTCCTGTCCGCGCGGCGTGCCGACCGCCTTGATGTTGAACAGGACCTTTTTCGATTTGCGGTAGAAGAGGATCGTATCGTGCTTGCGCGGATAGCAGCGCGTGGCGCGGCCGCCGGAACGGTACGCCCAGATGATCTCGTTCATGAAGTTCGCTTCGCCGAAGATCTCGTCCAGAAGAAGGCGTGCCTTGTGCGACATGCGGTAGTCGAGGTGCAGGTAGATCGAGCCGCGCGCGTCGAGCAGTTCATAACAGCCGCGGAGGATCCGTTCGAGCCACGCAAGGTAGCTGTCCTCGTCGAGCTTGTCCTCGTAGAGAACGACCGTCTGCGCCTGTTTGCCCTTGCCGATCTTCATCTTGAACGATTCGCCCGTCCGGAACGGCGGATCGAGGTAAATGAGGCGCACGCCGCCTTTGTATCGCGAAAGAAGAGAGGAAAGCGCGTCCTCTGCCTTTGCCAAAATAAACGACCCGTCTCCGCCCGAGGAATGCAGCTCCTCCGTACAATAAACGCGCATACCCGCCTCCACGCACTTTTTCTATAGTATACAATATCTTGTATGAAAATACAAGCGGAAAAGCTACATATTGTAAAGATTTCCACGTGTAAAATGCGGTTGCGGCACGGCTTTGGCTGTGATACAATGGTCAAAACGGAGGAGCGGCTATGGCAAAGGTAGACCCGATCGAACGGCAGATCTATATGTGCATCGCAAGAAGTGAGGAGGGCGTTAAGGCGCGGGACATTGCGCGCGCCGTTCGCGCAGACGCGAGTACCGTCAACCACTTCCTGTACGCCTCGCCGTTTATGAAGGAGCTCTGCTGGCAGGACGACGAATACCTCTGGCACGCGCAGATCCCGCAGACGCGTCCGCACTACGGACTTGCGGAGTTTTCGGGATTCTATTCGTCGGTCAAAGAGTTTCTCGAAATGGACGAAGCGCGGTTTATGGGACTTTTGAAGCTCGGGTGTGAGAATGTCGGCAGAAACCTCAATGATACCCGCGGACTTTTTCATTCGTTCACGGACGCGCGGCAGACGATGCGGGATCTGTTCCGCGATCTCAAGGAGTTCGGCTATCCCGAAAAGCTCTTCCTGGATTGGGAGATCGTTTTTGAACTGCGGATCAAGAAATCGAAGCATATCCGTATCTACGCGGACGTGCTGCTTGTCACAAAGCGCCACGCGTTCTCGTTCG
>JAFOQN010000099.1 GCA_017393775.1 Clostridia bacterium | reverse complement strand
GTATAAACTCGTTCACTGCTGGATCAACGGCAAGGAAGTCGAACAAATGATCGACGTCCGAGCATCGTTAACGGACATGCTGCGGAACGATTTCTCTTTGACCTCGGTGAAGAAAGGCTGCGAGGTCGGCGAGTGTGGCGCTTGCAACGTGCTGATCGATGGCGAAGCGTTCAACTCCTGCATCTATCTTGCGGCATGGGCGGACGGCAAGCATATCCGGACGCTTGAATCCCTGATGGGGCCGGGCGGGGAGATTTCCGACATCCAGGAGGCGTTTATGGAGGAGACCGCGATTCAGTGCGGCTTCTGCACGCCGGGCTTTATCATGACCGCCGTAGAAATACTGGAAACCAAAAAGCTTTACACACGCGACGAGCTTCGCAAGCTCCTTTCAGGACATCTTTGCCGCTGTACGGGCTACGAGAATATTCTGAACGCCGTCGAAAAGACCATGAAGCGCAGATTGGGCGTGCCGGTGGAATGAGATGAAGAAGATCGCATACGTTCTGTTCGGGCTTGCGGTCCTGCTGTCCGATGTGATGTGCTTCGTTACGGCGTATATGTACCGCGAAATGCTGTGCGGCGTCCGGCACATGGGGTACAGCGCGCCGCCCGGCGTTGCATTCCTTTACGCGATTCCGTTTTTGATCGTTATTGTCGTCTGTACCGCTGTCGGAATTGTGCTTTTGCGGAAAGCAAAAAAGTGACAGGACATATGCCTGCCGCTTTTTTGCATAAAGAATGTTCCAAGAAATTTTGCAATTCTGTTGCATTTTCGGGGTTTACCGGCGCGGCAATATGTGGTAAACTATACCGAGTTTTAAGAGGTATTGTATGAAACATTCGACAAGAATTTCCGTTTGGATATTGATCACGATTCTGCTCATAGGCGCGATCGGCTGTGATTCTCTTGTGCCGCCGGCAACGCAGGCGCCCGCCGCGGAGCAAATCGTTACCATGCAGCCCACCGCGGCGCCGACGCCGGAACCCGCGGCGGAGGAGATCGTGCTCGCTACACCGGAGGCAACGGAAATCCCGACGCTTCCGCCGACGCCGACGCCCACGCCCACGCCGGAGCCCACCGAGGTTCCGACGCCTTCACCGATCCCGTTTTCGTATTACTGCCCGACGGTGAACATGAGCTTTGAAGAGCTCGTCGGTTCGCTGCCGGACTTTGACGAATCCAAGCCCAAGAGCAACGACAGCTTCTGGATGCCGAAGGGATATCCGAAACCGGATACCTACCGCATCCTTGTGGACCTTTACTGGCAGCTCGTCATCGTCTATACAAAGGATCCGGAGACCGGCGAATACACCGTTCCGGTGCGCTACATGACCTGCGCTTCCGGCAACCCCAGAAAGTATGCCGAGACCCAGGCGGGCACGTTCCAGATGAAACCGACGAAGGTCCGCTTCGGCAACTTTAAGACGGGTGAAACGGCGCAGTACTGGTCGCTGATCCGAAGCCGCACCTATTTCCATTCGACGATCTATTCCAAGTACCGCGATCTCAGCTCGGTCGACAAGGCGTCTTATGAAGCCGTCATCACCGGAACGAAGGCGTCGCATGCCTGCATTCGTCTGCTCGTTCCCGACGCGCGGTGGATCTTCTACAACATCAGCTACGATACCGTGTGCGAGATCCGCAAAGGCAGCAAGGACGATGCGGAAATGAAAGCGATCCGCGATCAGATGCACTTTGCGCCGTGGAAGGACAACGCGGATCTTTCCACCGCAAATACGCCGTATACCGACAACTGGACGATCGAGGCTGTCCCGACCGATATGCCGTACGTCCACGCGACGCAGCCGCCGGTGCCCAAAAGCTGAAAATGCGGTCACTCGTATTTTCAGCAACGACATAAATCCCTGCGGGATCAACGATATACTCTTTCGAAATACGATATGTCTTTGACACGATATGCCCCTGCGGGGCGTGGGATTTATATCATATCGTGCGGCAAACGCCGTATATCTTGTTTGCGTCAGCAAATATATCGCGCTGCTTTGCAGCATATCAAACAATAAGAATCTGGTACGGACGGGCATTGCCCGTCCGACTTATTTTTTTCGGGAATGTTCCGGTCCCTTTTTGCGTAAAGTTTGACAGCAAGGGGGGAATCGGAATGAAGCTTGACGAAATGAAGGTACAGTATGATAAAAGCCGGGACGGCTTTACGAAGGAATCGGAATTTACCGTCAAACCTGCGGATAAGCTGCCGAAGGTCGATGTGAGCGGGATCGCCGTCAAGGTAGGTCTCTGTGCGGGCGTTTTAGCGCTTGCGTTCATTGTGCGGGCGTTCGGCGTCGGCGCGCCGAAAACCCAGACTGCCGAAGCATCTACACATTCGGAAAGCGCGGGAGAAACGACGGAAGAACAGCCGGGCAAGCTGAAATATGTCGATACGACCGGCGCAAAATGGGCGGCGCCTGTGCGCTCGAACGACATCGAACTGCTGCGGGACGGACAGCTTTTACGGTTTACCGCAGGCGCTTCGGATGTATATGCCTGCATGTCCGGCAGGGTGCTCTCCGTAGCTTCGGATGAAACGCTCGGAACCTACATCCGCGTACAATCCGAATCCGACTGCGAGACCTTCTATTACGGGCTCGACAAAGTAAACGTCAACGAAGGCGATATCGTAAGCGCGGGAGACGCGCTGGGAACCGTTCCGGTCGGACGCAGCCTGTACCTGCGCGTTTTGGAAAAAGGCGCGCCGCAGGATCCAACCGGATACGTCGATCTGTCGCTGAACCGCGGATGAGGTTTTCACTCGGCGGAACGGAGATTAAGATCACACCCGGCGCCGTTCTGTTCTCCGCGTTCTGCATCGCGGCGGGGGAAACGGAAGCGCTCCTGCTTGCGGCCGTATCTCTTGCATTGCATGAAGCCGCGCACGCGATCGCGGCGCGAAACCTCGGCATTCCGGTCGCGCGACTGACCGTGTATCCGTTCGGTGCGGTGATGCGGCTCGATACGCTGTTCCTTTCGGGGCAGGGCGAACGGATCGTTTCCGCCGCAGGACCGATCGCATCTTTGACCTTTGCAGCGCTTCTGATGCTTTCAAAAACGTTTCTGCCTGATGGCGTGCGGATCGAGCGGCTGATCGGTACAAATCTTGTGATTGCGATCCTGAACCTGCTTCCGGCATATCCGCTTGACGGCGGTCGGATTTTTCGGTCGTTCCTGCAAAGAACCGCGCGCGAGCGGACGGCAAGAACCCTGCTGCTTCTTTTTACCGCGCTGACGGCTTCGGGCATGGTCGGCGCCTGTATATGGCTTTTTATGCGCGGTGTTTATGCATGGACGCTGTTCGTGATCCCGCCGTTTCTCATGGCGTCGGCGTTTACGGAGTGGCGCATGCCGGATGCCGGAACCGTTTCGCGCGTGATGCAGCGAAAAGCGTCGATCCGAGGCGGAACGGCAGAGAAAGCGCAGATCGTGGTAATCAGCGAGGACGCAAGCGTAAAGGAAGCGCTTGCGTCATTTTCCGGTTCAAAGTTCACGATCCTGCGCGTGCTGCGCTCCTCGGGCTTTACGGAACTGACGGAGACCGAGATTCTGGACGCTGCGGCAAAATTCGGTGCGTGCGCATCGCTGAAATCCGTGATTTTACGATTGACCGACGGGAAATGACGTGTTATACTTTAAAAGTTAAAGTATGCAATCGTAAAGGAACGGAAGCTTTTGGACGATCAAACGATGGACATGCTGCTGAGCCGGGTCGAAAAACCCGCGCGCTACATCGGCAGCGAATGGAATATGGAGCGCAAGGAGGTCTATGACTTCCGCTTTGCGCTGTGCTTTCCGGACGTGTATGAGATCGGCATGTCGCACCTCGGCAGCCGGATTCTGTATCGTGTGCTGAACGACATGGACGGCGTTTACTGTGAACGCTGCTATGCGCCGTGGACCGATATGGAGCAGGCGCTTCGGGCGTTTCATGAGCCGCTGTTCACGCTCGAAACGAAATCTCCCCTCAAGGATTTCGACATCGTAGGGTTTTCGCTGCTTTACGAGATGTGCTATACAAACGTGCTGACGATGCTGGAACTTTCCGGTATCCCGTTCCTCTCGTCTGAGCGCGACGAAAGCAATCCGCTGATCGTGGCGGGCGGTCCCTGTACCGTAAACCCGGAACCGATCGCAGACATTGTCGATGTGATTCTCATCGGCGACGGCGAAGAACTGGAACCGGAACTCGTCGAATGCGTACGTCAGGCAAAGCGCGAGGGCATTTCCAAAGCCGCGATGCTCGAGCGTCTTGCCGGGATCAAAGGCGTGTACATTCCGTCGTTCTACCGTCCGGTCTATGAAAACGGACGCTATGCACGTACGGAACGGCTGAACGCGCACGCGCCGGAGCATCCGGTCCGCCGCGTCGTCCGCGATCTCGATACGGCAAAGTACATCGGCCGTCAGCTCGTGCCGCATATGCAAATCGTGCACGACCGTGTTGCCGTCGAGGTCATGCGCGGATGTACGCGCGGCTGCCGCTTCTGTCAGGCGGGATACATCTACCGCCCGGTGCGTGAACGCACAGAGGAAACACTTCTCAGGCAAACGCGCGATCTGGTCACTTGCACCGGCTATGACGAAGTCTCGCTCCTTTCGCTTTCGACCGGCGATTATTCCGAGCTGCATACGCTTTTGCCGCGGATCATCGACGACATGGCGGAGCAGAAGGTCTCGGTGTCGCTGCCGTCTTTGCGCATCGATTCGCTTTTGAAGGACGATCTTGAAAAGATGCAGACGGTCCGCAAGGGCGGGCTGACCTTTGCGCCGGAAGCGGGCACGCAGCGCATGCGCGACGTCATCAACAAGAACGTGACGGAGGACGATCTTCTCCGCGCGGTCACCGATGCGTTTACGGCAGGCTGGTGCGGCGTGAAGCTCTATTTCATGATCGGACTGCCGACGGAGACGGACGAAGACGTTGTCGGGATCGCCGAGCTTGCCGGAAAGGTTTCGAACGCGTTTTACCGGCTTCCGAAGGACAAGCGCGGATCGGGCTTCCGCGTGACGGTTTCCGTATCCACCTTCGTGCCGAAGCCGTGGACGGCGTTCCAGTGGTGCGCACAGGACAGGCAGGAGGAGATCGTTCGCAAACAACAGCTTTTGAAGACCGCGTTAAAGGGCGTACGCGGGGCGGAGCTGCATTGCCATCCTTCGGTACTGTCTGTGCTCGAAGCGGTGTTTTCACGCGGCGACAGACGCTTAAATTCCGTACTGATCGACGCGTATCAACGCGGCTGCCGGTTCGATTCGTGGGCGGAACATTTCAAACCGGACGCATGGGCGGAAGCGTTCGAGGCGAACGGACTCCGTATGGACGAATACGCACATCGGGAACGCGCGATCGACGAGCCGCTTCCGTGGGAGACGGTCGACGTACTGGTCACGCCCGCGTATTTGAAGCGTGAATGGGCAAAAGCACAGCAAGCAAAGACCACAAAAGATTGCAGACAGGGCTGCAACGGATGTTTCGGAGAGCATTGTGAAGATTATTGCCGCGTTTGAAAAGACAAAGGAATTGAGCTACACCTCGCATCTCGACGTGCAGCGCACACTGCAGCGCGCGTTTCGACGCGCCGATCTGCCGCTTGCGTTCTCGAAGGGCTTCAATCCGCATCCGAAGCTCAGCTTCGCGACGGCGCTTGCCACAGGCTACACGAGCAGCGGCGAATGGATCGAGGTTGAACTCGATCGGGACGTTACGCCGGAAGATTTCACGGAGCGCGTGAACGCCGCGCTTCCGAAAGGCATGCGGTTTCATTCCGCATTTATCGCGGACGATGGCTTTCCTACGCTCTCGAAAATGCTCGTCGCCGCAAAGTACATCATCACACTGTATACGGACACGCCGGTCACGATGGAAGAACTCGGTTCGGCCATCCGTGCGATCACGGAAAGCGAAGAAGTGATTGTTGAAAAGAAGACGAAAAGCGGGATCAAACCCGCGAACATTCGTCCTGAAATTTTGGAGGCGGAACCGATCTCCGCTTCGGATCGGATCGCAGTCGCTGCGATCGTGGGCACGCTCAATGCGGCCGGGGGGCTGCGTGCGGAAACATTCGCACGCGCGCTCTTTGAACGGCTTCAAACGAACGGACGCTTCACGGCGCATCGGATCGCGCTCTGCTTTGAGGGAAGCGACAGACTTCCGCGTCTCCGGTAAGGAAGGTTTTTATGAATAAAGAAATTCTGGTTGACGCCAATGCGTTCAATACGCGCGTGGCGGTCGTCGAGGACGGCACGCCTGTCGAGCTCTATGTGGAGCAGGAGGGCAGCGAACGCCTCGTCGGCAACATCTATCTCGGGAAAGTGCAAAACGTGCTTCCCGGCATGCAGGCTGCGTTTGTGGATATCGGTCTCGAAAAGAACGCGTTCCTGTACGCGGGCGACGTCTTTACGCCCGGCGACGCATACGACGAACTCGAAAAGATCCCCGAAACGCGCAAGATCAGCGAGCTATTAAAGCCCGGTCAGAGCGTCGTTGTACAGGTCGCAAAGGACCCGATCGGCACCAAGGGCGCGCGGGTGACCACACATCTGACGCTTGCGGGGCGCTCGCTCGTGCTGATGCCGACGGTCGAGTACATCGGTGTATCCCGCCGGATCGAAAAGGAAGAGGAACGGCAGCGACTCAGAAAACTGATCAAGGAACTGAAGCCCGAGGGCATGGGCGTGATCGTACGCACCGCGTCGGAGGGACGCACCAAGGAAGCGTTCAAGGAAGAGATCGACAGCTTAAAGCTGCTCTACGGTGACATCCAGAAAAAGGCGAAATCGCTGAAAGCACCGAAGCTTTTGCACGAGGAGCAGAGCCTTCTGTTCCGCACCGTACGCGATCTTCTGATGCGCGATGTGGACCGCGTGTTTGTGAACGACCGCAACGCCTATAACGAGCTTTGCGAGATCGCGTCCGTCATGGCGCCGAAGCTCAAGGCACGCATCCTGTTCAAGGACAGCGAAGCGCTGTTCGAGCGCTGCGAGGCGGAGAGCAAGATCGACAAGGCACTTGCGCGCAAGGTCTGGCTGAAAAGCGGCGGATACCTTATCATCGACCGCGCGGAAGCGCTGACCGTAATCGACGTCAACACCGGCAAATTCGTCGGCAAGGACAATCTCGAAAAGACAATCACGGCGACCAACTGCGAGGCGGCGACGGAGATCGCGCTGCAGCTCAGACTACGCGACATCGGCGGCATCGTCATCATTGACTTCATCGACATGGAAAAGGAAGCGAACCGTCAGCTCGTTTTGCAGACGCTGAAAAACGCGATGCACGACGACCATACACGCTCGCACGTCTTCGGATTCACGCGGCTGGGTCTTGTCGAGCTTACGCGCAAAAAGACGGGCAGAAGCATCGGCGATACCTTAAAGGTCACCTGCCCGTGCTGCGAGGGCGAAGGAAAGGTCCTTGCGCCGCATACGGTGTTCAACAAGCTCAGGAAACAGACGCTGCAGATTTTGAAGAGTTCGAACATCCGTCGCATGTACATTGAGGTGCATCCCGATGTCAAGGCGGCAATGGAATCGCTGTTCCAAAGGAACGGCACGCTGTTCCCGGAGGTCGAAAACGTTTCGTTCTTCGTCCGCGCGAACGAGAATCTGCATCCCGAAAAATACACGGTTCGTCCGCTTCCGGACAAGAAGGTCGCTGAGGCGAAGCGCGTGTGTACGGTATTGCATTAACGACTTTTCTCATCTGATTGTGTCATTCTGAGGAGCGATGGAACGCGCGGGAAGCGCGCGATCTACCTCTGTAACGAAGCGGAAAGCGACGAAGAATTTTCAAGATCCTTCGGTTTCACCTCAGGATGACACGCACAGACCGTAGGGACGACCGTCGGTCGTCCGTTCCGCTGTCTCTGCGGACGGGCAATGATAGGACCGTAGGGGCGGTTATCAACCGCCTGTACCGCTGTCTCGGCGGACGGACAATGTCCGTCCCTACAGAATCATCAATTAGATACAAAAAAATCCCGAAAAACCTGAAAAATCAGTTGACAAAGGGATTTCCGTGTGGTATATTCATCCGGTGAGCCGCTTCGGAGCGGTACTTAAGTATGCCTCATGAAGGCATCTCCGTATTTGAGCGAGTCTGGGAAGAAGGAGGAAGCACAAAGCAATGTACGCAATCATTCAGACCGGTGGTAAACAGTATAAGGTCCAGGTCGGCGACGAAGTTCTCGTTGAGAAGCTCG
>JAFOQN010000098.1 GCA_017393775.1 Clostridia bacterium | reverse complement strand
GATCTGTCTCGTGAAGAACTCAAAGTTCAGGCGTTCATAGAACGCGGAAAAGGTTGTTTCCGTCCCGTCAAAGGGATCGGAAAGCACATTGAGAAGCGTAACGAGCCCGAACAGAACCAAGGCCGCTACCATTACAATCGTAAAGACATCGACCCGATAGGGAGCCTTGGTTCCGACGGCTCTTTTTTTCATTTCACGATATACGCGGAAAGCTTTGCGGGCGCAGCTTCGAGCTCCGCTTTCTTCTCCGCAAAGCCGGGCTTGCCCAGAAGCGCGTAAGTCGCCTTTTTACCTTCTTCCACGCCGGGCTGATCGAATGCGTTCAGCGCGAGGAGCTCGCCCGCAAACGCCGTCTGGATCTCGAACATGTACAGAAGTTCACCGATCGTGAAGGCGTTGACCTCCGGCAGACGGATCGCATAATTCATATGGCCGCTCTTCATGACCGCGTACTCGGTCGCCGCTTCCTCCGCCGCGATCAGCTCGTTCTGCGTGTGTCCGCACAGGAATGAAACGTCCGGAATGTCGAGATAGCCATTCGGGATCGGCATGGTCTTTCTGTATTTGTCGACCGAAAGGAAAGTAATGACCTTGTCAAACGGGCCTTCGGTGTAGAGCTGGACCTGCGAATGCTGGTCGGTAACGCCGAGGGATTTCACCGGCGTCTGTCCGGCGTGGATCTCCGTTCCGTCATTTCCGAAGCGTTTGCCGAGCGATTCCGCCCAAAGCTGCGCATACCAGTCGGAGATGTACTTCAGAGAATCGGCATACGGCATCAGCACGTGGATGTTCGCGCCGCGCTTCATTGCCGCGACCTGCAGCGCCGCCATCAGATATGCCGGGTTTTCAAACACGTTCTCGTTCTGCGTGATCTCGTCCATATACGCTGCGCCGGCAAGGAGCATGCGAATATCGATTCCACAGACCGCAGCCGCCAAAAGTCCCACCGGGCAAAGCTCGGAGAACCGTCCGCCGACGCCGTCCGGTACGTAGAACGTCGTAAGATTTTCGCGCTTTCCGATCTTGATGAGATTGCCCTTGACGTGATCCGTCGTGGCGATGAGATGCGTGGAAATATCCTCGCCGAGCGTCTTGTGCAGAATTTCCGTGACGATCAGAAGCTGCGACATCGTTTCCGACGTGCTGCCGGACTTTGTGATGACATTGAAGCAGGTCCTGTTCACGTCAATGACGTCCAAAAGCGCGTTCATACGCTCCGGATCAACGTTATCCTCGACGAACAGCCGCGGACCGTTGCGCTTCTCTTTGGGAAGGTCGTTGTAATGCAGATGCGAAAGCGCCTGCTGAACGGCGATCGGACCCAGCGCGCTGCCGCCGATGCCGAGCACGACGAAGTTGTCGAAGCGTTCACGAACATCCTTCGCGACAGCTTCGATCTTCTTCACGACTTCTTCCTGGTTGTGCGGAAGCTCGCGCCATTTCATCTGTCCGCGCTTTTCGTGCATTGCCTTGACTGCCGCTTCCAACGGAAGCGCAAGCAGCTCATCCTTCGTGAGCCCGCGTGCGCCGAGCGTTTCCTGCATCATGTTGTTGTAGTCCACCGTGATCCGCATTGCTTCGCGGTCGAACATCTTTGTTTCCATGGTTTTTCCTCCTTATGACCGGATCATTTGGGTTAACGCGTCATACGCGTCCTTGAGTTCCGATTTGTCGCGATACATATCGCTGTATGCTTCCAAAAGGACGGATCCTTCAAAGCCTTTTTTCTGCAGCGCATCGATGAGGCGCTTGAAATCATACCCGCCGTACGGCGGAAGGCAGTACCTTGGGCGATCGCACGAAAGGTCACAGTCGCAGGCGTGCACCGCAAGAATGTATGTGCCGAGCGCTTCGACAAAAGCCAGAGGGTCCACCCCTGCACGAATCGATTGTTTGATGTCCAGCGTATGATAAAGCGGTCGCTTCATCAACGAATGGATCTCAAGTCCGATTTCGGGTTTTGGCATGATGCTGTAGCTGACATTTTCAAGCGTCAGGTGCATCCCGTGGTCCTCCGCCATGTCCGAAAGCGTATCGAAGATCGGCGCCAGCCGCGTAAGCTCCAGATTCTTGGAAACACCGTTTCCCAGCACGACCGGTCCGTGCATCACATAGTGATCTGCATGCAGACGCTCACCTGCGCGCAGAACAAGCTCATACGCCTTCATGGCATCCGCTCTCTGCCGCGGATGCGGCGTAAACAGCAGCGGTTCGTACTGCAGGCTCATCGGATGCACGCCGACAACGCGAATCCCCGCTTCTTCCGTCTCTTTTGCAAGGCGGTCGATGAAATCGGCGTTGTATTCGCAATAGCTGTTCAGATAATACTCCGCATATTGGATGCCCCAATGCCGGAGCAGCGCGGGTGCGTCCTCCAGCATCAAGGTATCGAAAAAGCTTGCGGTCGAGATTCCTGTGATAACCATTCTGTCCTCCATACAGATTGTACCATTCTTTTGTCAAGATAGGAAGATAAAAATTCATTTGAATCGCAAAAAATATTTGTGTTGTTCCGGGAATTTCTGTTTACAAAAGATTTTGAATCATGTATGATATAAAAGAAGTGTTATACGGCTTCCGCCGTAAACCATTATTTCCAAGAAGGAGATTTGCTTATGATCGATCTGACCATGCATCGGGACAATCTCAGCCGTTCTATCAAACGCGCCCGTGAAAAGAACATCATTATCCCTACCTTTGCGCAAATGGAGGATCCTGATAAGATCCCCGAGAAGATTCAAGATAAGCTGACCGGCGTCGGTCTGTGGGACGTGAACCCCTTGAATCTGTTCCGTATCACCTGGAAGAACAATCCGGTCGAGAAAGGCGGCGACGGCAGGTTCGGCGGCGTGAACTATATTGAGCTTCCTTCCTCTCTGACCGGTGTCAAAGCCCGCATTGTGCTTTTGACCGGAAAATGGTTCCCGACCGGATGCCACAAAGTCGGCGCCTCGTTCGGCTGCCTTGTTCCGCGTTTGGTCACCGGGCAGTTTGATCCGACCTATCACCACGCCGTTTGGCCTTCTACCGGCAACTACTGCCGCGGCGGCGCATTCAACTCAAAGCTTCTTGCCTGCGATTCCGTAGCGATCCTGCCCGCGGAAATGTCCAAGGAGCGTTTTGAGTGGCTTTCCAAGATTGCCGGTCAGGTCATCGCAACGCCGGGCTGTGAGTCCAACGTCAAGGAAATCTTCGATAAGACATGGGAGCTTAAAAAAGACCCGTCCATGATGATCTTTAATCAGTTCGAAGAAATGGGCAATCCGCTCTGGCACTACAACGTTACCGGCAGAGCGATCCATGAAGCGGTTGAAGGTCTGATGAGAGAAGGCGACCGTTTTGCGGGCGCTGCATTTACCAGCGGTTCGGCAGGCACTATGAGCGCCGGTGATTTCCTGAAGGAACAGTATCCGGATTCAAAGCTCGCGGTCGGCGAAGCGCTGCAGTGCCCGACGCTTCTGAATAACGGCTTCGGCGGTCATCGTATTGAGGGTATCGGCGACAAGCATGTGCCGTGGATTCACAACGTCAAGAACACCGATATGGTCATTGCGATCGACGACGAGGACAGCCAGAAGCTCCTCCGCCTCTTCAACGATCCGATCGGTCTCAAGTACCTCAGGGAGGTCGTGGGCGTTCCCGCCGAAACCGTCGATCAGCTTTCGCTTCTCGGTATTTCCGGCATTGCGAACATGCTGTGCTGCATCAAGATGGCGAAGTACTACGAGCTTGACGAGCACGATATCCTCGCTACGGTCGGCACCGACAGCGCGGTTATGTACCAGAGCCGCATCCATGAGCTTGAAGAACAGGACGGCGCATATACCGAAGCAAAAGCCGCTGCGGATTGGGCAGAGCATTTGCACGGCATTCGCACCGATTCCATGGAGGAGCTCACTTACGAGACCCGCAAGCGCGTCCATAATCTCAAGTATTACACTTGGGTCGAACAGCAGGGCAAGGATGTTTCCGAGCTCAACGCGCAGTGGTACGACAAGCATTACTGGACCGATATGCATGCGCAGGTCACCGAGATCGACGATCTCATCAACGAGTTCAATGAGGCGACAGGGCTGCTGAAGAATCTGTAATGCAAACAATCCGAACGATCCGGAAAGGGTATCCGCCCTTTCCGTTTTTTGTCGGATCCGAAAATATAGTATTCGTACAACGGACTTTTGTATGATTTGAAGCGTTTCATCATTTATGGAAAGAAAGCTAAGGACATTCCTGTTTGTCACGAAGAATATCCGATATTCGTTTTCTATTCATAATTGACGAATCCGCACAAACTATGTACAATATATCGTATGAGTAACAATCTGCATGAAGGACACCGGGAACGGATCCGGGAAACATATCGGAAGCAAGGCATGAACGGCATGGCGGATCATGTCGTTCTTGAAATGCTTCTTATGTATGCCATTCCCCGCAAGGACGTCAACGAGCTTGCGCACACATTGCTGAATACCTTCGGATCGCTGACGGGCGTGTTGGAAGCAGATCCTTTACGGCTTGCCGAAATTGACGGCATCGGCGAACGAACCGCTTTATTCCTGCATTCGCTCTATGATCTGCACCGGAGACTGACGCTTGAATCCGTCGATCCTGCGAGTCGCGCGCCGCGCCTGGAAAATCCGGAAAGCGCATGCAGATATGCCATTGCGCTCAGTTTCGGCGACCGGTATGAAACGCTCCGTATCATCTGTCTCGACGCCAATATGAAGGTCATCCATACGGAGGTACTGCAGGTTGGATCGCTTTCGCACGTCAGCTTCGAACCGCGGCGCGTGATCGAAACGGCAATGACGCATAAAGCGCGGTACCTGATTCTCACGCACAATCACCCCTCCGGGATTCTGATCCCTTCCGAAGATGATATCACATCCGCAAGGATGATCGCAGAGGTCGGGTCTAAGCTTGAAATTGATGTTCGCGATCAGCTGATTCTCTCGAAAAACGCTGCATACAGCTATCAATACGACCGCGTCTTCCTGTACAGCACGCCCGCTGTCTGTAATGTGATGTCGATGGAAGAATACAACAATACGATCTACACAAGATTCGGTAAAGAAAAACTGTCATAGAGAGAGGTTCATAATGACGTATAAATGTAACTGCCGTATACCGGACATCGAAAACTGGTCGGTGATCAAAATCTCGGGACGGGATTGGATCGTTCGCTGCTCTGCCTGCAGACAGGTCTGGCATACAACCGCTGCCTATGCTGCCGATCTTCCGGAAAAGCCGATTTCACCCTATGAATGGCGCAGGCTGATCCATACGCCGGATTATCACAAGGGTGAGGAAACGATCGAAGGCGAACCGGGCAGCTATATGGATCCGACTTTTGAAAGCAGGTTTGACAGAGAAGAATTATGAAAAAAGAACTGCTTCGCACGATCAAATATGTCCTGATCGCCGCCTCTGCCGGCTTGATCGAAATCGGCAGCTTTACGCTGATGAACGAACTGCTGCATTGGAATTACTGGGTCAGTTATCTTATCGCACTTGTACTGTCGGTACTCTGGAACTTCACGATTAACCGCCGCTACACGTTCAAAAGCGCTTCCAACGTTCCGAAGGCAATGCTGCTCGTCTTTGCGTATTACTGCGTCTTTACGCCGCTCTCGACGCTTCTTGAGCATTACCTCACGACAAAGCTCGGTTGGAACGAGTATTTGGTCACCGCGATCAATATGGTCCTGAACCTTGCAACGGAGTTCCCGTATCAGCGCTTTGTGGTTTTCCGCAAGTCGATCGATACAAACGATCTTGCCGCAAAGGAAGCCG
>JAFOQN010000097.1 GCA_017393775.1 Clostridia bacterium | reverse complement strand
CGTCGCGGATTTCAACAGCATATCGCCGGTATCCATGCCGATGTCAGTCATCATGGTGGTGACGCCGGTTTCGGCTTCGCCCGCGATGATCGCGCTCTGGATCGGCGAGGCGCCGCGATATTTCGGCAGAAGAGATCCGTGTACATTGATCGTGCCGAGCCGCGGGATCGCAAGATTCTTCGAAGACAGAAGCTGTCCGAACGCGGCCGTCACCATCAGGTCCGGCTGAAACGCTTCAAGCGCTTCACGTCCCTCTAAGGAACGGATCTTTTCAAACTGATACACGGGAATCCCGTGCTGTTCCGCAAGCACCTTGACCGGCGGCGGGGTAAGGATCGCCTTACGCCCCACAGGACGGTCCGGCTGTGTGAACACGGCAAGCGTATCCCCACGATCGATCAATGCCTGCAAAGACGGTAAAGCAAATTCCGGTGTACCCAAAAAAGCGATGCGCATGCGTTACTCCTTAAAGTCGGCAGGCGGCTCCGTCACAAGACGCAGATACACTTTGCCATCCAAATGATCCGTTTCATGGAAAACGGCGCGGGCAAAGAGTCCTTCGCCTTCGTATTCGTACAGGTCGCCGTGACGGTCGTACGCTTCGACCTTGACCCGGTTCGGACGTACAACATATCCGCTTTCGCCGGGGAAGGACAGACACCCCTCTATGCCGCCCTGTTCGCCGGAGGATTCAAGGATCACCGGATTCACGAGCTCAACGGGACCTTCGCCAACGTCAATTACCGCAACACGGCGCAGCACGCCGATCTGCGGCGCGGCAAGTCCGACGCCGTTCGCATCGTTCATTGTTTCGATCATGTCGTCGATCAGCTCCGAAAGCCGGGCGTCGAATTTCTTGACTTCCTTGCACGTTTTATACAGCGCGGGATCGTCATTTTTGCGGATGATTCGTAAAGCCATACATAACCTCCATTTCAAATATTTATTATACATTTTTTATTGACCTTTGTAAATAAAATCGGTAAAATATCATTGAAAACTGGCAGCTCAACCGCCATAGAACGGTAAATATCATAAATTCAACCGGACGTGGAGAGGAGAAAACACCGATTCAACCGAAAGGGTGGAAACAATTTTCGCATCTCAACCGACGGTCGATGGTACAACCGGACAAAATTTGGTAAGATTTCGCCATCGAAAGAAGGAGGAAAACTTTCATGGAACAAAAAGAAACGCTCGGCAAGCGCATTGCCATGTTGAGAAAAGAAAAGGGACTGACACAGGAACAGCTGGCGGAGAAGGTCGGCGTCTCCGCGCAGGCGGTTTCGAAATGGGAAAATGACATCAGCTGTCCGGACATCACGCTCCTGCCGCTGCTTGCCGATCTGTTCGGCGTCTCAGTCGATGAGCTCCTGGGCGTCAAGCCGGTCGAACCGCACGTCATTATCTTGGATAAGGATGAAACGCAGAAGGATGAGAAGAAGAGAAACCGTCCTTTTACCTGGGAATGGAACAAGCATAAGAAGAGCGCGAGATGGGGTACAATTGCATTCTGCATCGGCGCGATCCTGATTTGCCTGCTGTTCATTCTCCGCAGCTTCCCGCAGCTCGGACTGTTTCTTGACCACGACGGCATAAGCGGGTGGAGCTACGTTTGGCCCATTTTGGTCTTTACGTTCGGTCTGATCACCGTCCGCGATCATACAATCTTCGGATCACTCTTTATGCTTTGGGGCGTCTACTCGTTCGCTTCCTGCCTGATTCCGAATTTGTTCCACATTGAATGGTATGTGGTACTGTTGATCATTGCGATTATTCTGCTCATTAAGACCATCGTGGGAAAGAAATTCTGGGTAAAAGTCGCGAAATCGAATCACGACGAAGACCGTACGCCGCAGTTGGAAGTCACGCAGGAGGACAACTACCTTGACGCGGATATGAGCTTCGGCTCCGGCGTCATCACTTACGACGGCGATACGTTAAGAGGCGGCAGCATCGACATGAACTTCGGCGACTACAAGGTCGACCTCCGCAACGTCAGAACGTTCGAAAACGATTGCCTTCTGAAGATCGACCAGAACTTCGGAAGCCTGACGATCTTTTTGCCGTCATGCGTGCGTCTGGTGAAATCTTCCGATACATCGTTCGGGTCCTTTGCCACCTACGGCGAACCGAGCCCGGATGCAACGCAGTCGATCATCATCCGAGCAGATGTGAACTTCGGCACGCTGCAGGTCAAATACGAATAAGCAAGGCAAGACAAAACCGGACGGGAATGCAGCCCGCCCGGTTTTTCTGTTTTGGCTTATTTCAGCGCTTCCTGCATCGCGTCTTCTTCATACTGATGCATGTAGAGGTCGTGATAGTAGCCGCCCTTTTCAAGGAGTGTTTCGTGATTGCCTTCCTCGACAATCGCGCCGCCGCGGATGACCAGGATGCGGTCGGCGTTGCGGATCGTGGAAAGGCGGTGCGCCACGACGATGCTCGTACGTCCTTTGAGGACCTCGGTGATCGCGCTTTGAATCAGCTGCTCGGTTTCGGTATCGATCGAGCTGGTTGCTTCGTCCAGCACGAAGATCTGCGGATCGGCAAGGATGACGCGCGCAAACGAGATCAGCTGCTTCTGTCCGGTGGAGAGCCGCACGCCGCCTTCGCCGACCTCTGTATCGTAGCCCTTCTGCTGACGTTCGATAAACGCGTCGGCATGGACCATCGCGGCGGCGCGGCGTACGCTTTCCTCGTCCGCATCGGGACGCCCAAAGCGAATGTTGTCGCGGATCGTGCCGGAGAACAGATGCGGGCTCTGGAGCACATAACCGAGCGACGACTGGAGCCACAGCTGCGATCGTTCGCGGTAATCTCTTCCGTCGATCAGAATACGTCCCTTCTTCGGCTCATAGAAACGGCAGATGAGGTTCACGATCGTGGATTTGCCTGCGCCGGTCTCACCGACAAGCGCAATCGTTTCGCCTGCGCGGATATGCAGGTTGAAGTCTCTGAGCAGCGGTTCGGACTCCTTGTAGTAGAAATCCACATGATCAAAGATGATATCGCCCTCGATCGACTCCCAGTTTTCACGCTTCGGATCCATCGAAGTGCCGTACTTTGCCTCCGCTTCCGGCGTATCGCTGACTTCGGATTCGGTATCGAGCAGGGAGAGAACGCGTTCGGCGCTCGCCTGCGCGCTCTGCATATCGGCAAAGATGCCCGCAAGCTGCTGGATCGGGTCGAAGAGGCTCGACGCATAATTGATGAACGAAACGAGCGTACCGGCGGTGATGACGCCGAGGAAGGTCTCGGCTCCGCCCAAGGACGCTTCGACGCCCGCACCGCCGAAAATCAGCGCAAGCGACGTTCCGACCGCACCGAGCGAAACGACGAGCGGGAAGAAGGAAGCGGAAAGCACGGAGGCCTTGACGCTTGCTTTGCGCATATCCGTCGTGATCGTTTCAAACTCCGCGGCATTCTGTTCCTCACGCACGAGCGTTTTGGTCGTCATCGCGCCCATGATTCCCTCGTTGAACGCGCCGGTAATGCGGGAATTGTGCTTTCTCGCGATGCGCTGATAGCGCAGGATCCGTCTCTGAATGTACAGACTGACGATTGCAAGCGGGGGAATGACCGCAAGCACAATGAGCGCCAGCTTCCAGTTGAACCAAAACATGGCGGCAAAGCAGAACGTGATGTAGAATCCGGACCACAGAAAGTCCGTGATGCTCCACGCGATCATGTCGCTTAACCTTGCGACGTCGCTGACCATACGCGCCATCAGATATCCCGCCGAGGTCTTGTCGTAGAAGGAGAAAGAAAGCGTCTGAAGCTTCAGATATGCCTCCTGACGGATCGCATACGAGATCGCCATCTCCATTTCACCGGAGCGACCGATGAACCGCATCGTAAAGAATCCTTGAAAGACGACAAGCGCAACATAGATCCCGAAGAACGTCCAAAGCCCGTCGGTGGTCGGAGTCGCGTCCGGACGCACAAAGCGGTCGATTGCAAACCTGGTCAGAATGGGGTACAGCGCATCAATGCCCGCAACGATCAGCATGCTCAGAAGAATGCGGATGAACAGGGCGCGGTTGCGAATCGCGTAGCCGAAGAGACGCTTCCAAAGCTTTGCGTCCATCTTTTCCTCGCGGTCAAATTCAGCCTCGTTGTCGTAACTCATGCCTTGTCACCTCCTTCCGCATGATAATCCTGAATCTCGGCAATGCGCCGGTAAAGTCCTTCCTCACGAATCAGCTGTTCGTGCGTACCCTGCTGTATAAGCTTTCCGTGGTCCAGCACCAGGATCCGGTCCGCTTCCCTGAGCGTCGTGATGCGGTGAGAAATGATGAACAGGATTCCGTCGCCGTGATGCCGGCGGAGCGCGTCGCGGATCTTTGCGTCGGTCTCCGTGTCGACGGCGCTCATGGAATCGTCAAAGATCATGATCGGCGCTTTCTGCATCAGCGCACGGGCGATCGCGACGCGCTGCTGCTGTCCGCCCGAAAGCGTGACGCCGCGTTCGCCGACGACCGTATCGTATCCGTCCGCAAACTTCTCGATGACGTCGTGCACCGCCGCTTCCCGCGCAGCTTCAAAGAGCTCGGCTTCCGTCGCCTCCGGCGCGGTCAGCATGATGTTCTCACGGATCGAACGCGAATACAGGAAAGGCTCCTGCAGAACGATCGCGATGTTCTTTCGCAGCAGCGCGTGATCGATGTCGTTGATCGGCGTACCGTTGATCGTAATCTCTCCTCCGGTGACGGTGTAGAGCCGCTGCAGAAGCTGCACAAGCGAACTCTTGCCGCTGCCGGTGCTGCCTAAGATGCCGACGGTCTCACCGGCTTTGGCGGTGAAGCTGATGCCGTCGAGCACATCGTTCGGCGAATCATAACCGAATGAGACGTCCTTGAACGTGATATCGCCGACAAGGTCGCAGTCGGTGATCGCTTTGCCGGGCTCGGTCTCGTTGTCCGCCGCCATTATCTCATTCAAACGGTCGAGTGATACCGTCGCCTTACCCATGTCGGCAAGCACACGGCCAAGCTGACGGACCGGCCAGGTGAGCCGGCTGGTCAGCGACAGGAACAGATAGATGTCGCCGAGCGAGAAGGCGCCGTTCGTTCTCACATAAAACAGAATGCCGAACACCAGCGACAGCGCGATCTGGATGTATCCGATCGCGTCCGAGCCGCCCCAGTAGAAGCCGAGCAGATACACGAGCCGGACATTCTTTTTGCAGAAGTCCTTGTTGAGCCGCGTAAACTTGTCGTATTCGGCACGCTGCTGACCGAACGCACGCACAACGCGTACGCCGGTGAGGTTTTCCTGCACGGCGGTCGAAAGCGCGCCTTCGGCTTCGTCGACCTCGGTGAAGTATTTCTGCACATAACGGAAGTAGACAAAGCTCGAAACGGTCAGGATCGGCATGACTGACATGGAGATCAGCGCCATTTCCCAGCGGATCGCAAACATCAGTCCGGCGGCGATGCCGAACATGACCGCGATGCGCACGATCTCCATCAGCTGATTGGTTACGAACTTGCGCACGGTATCGACGTCGGACGTGCAGCGCTGTACGAGGTCGCCGGTCGAAACATGCTTGTGGTAATCGTAGGGGACGGCGTTCAGCTTGCGGTAGAGCTTGTCGCGCATGCGCTTTGCCATGTGCTCCGCACCCATCGCGATGTTCCTTCTGCGCAGGAAGATAAAGAGCCCCTCCAGCACGGTGAACAGGAAGAAGAACGCGCCGCAGAGCCAGTAGCTTCTGCCGAGCGGTCCCAGGGATTTCAGCCATTGAAAGAGCGGTTCCGGAATCGAGGGGTCCCTGCCCAGAAGAACCCAGTCAAGCGTGTAGCTTGTGACAATCGAGGCGCAGTACAGCGACACGATGCCGAGGATCACCTCGATCGCGCTTAACAAAAAGAATCCGCCGGAGCCCTTCATCGAAGGAAGAAACAGCAGTTTATATCGATTGTTCTTTTTCATGATCAAAACATCTCCTGTGGATTGATCTCAAGCTGTGCTTCCGCACAGACGTCGCGGTGCGCGTCGTGGAACGCAGTAACGGTCCGAATCGCGTCCTTGAGACGCTTCGTGCGAAGCAGCTTGATCAAGATCTGGTATCGTGTATAGCCCGAGATCCGCGCGATCGGCGCTTCCGCCGCGACAAGCAGCAGAAGATCCTGTCTCCCTTCCTCACCGAGAACCTTTCTTAACGACGTCTCAAGTTCCTTTGCGTAATCGAGACAAGCGTGTTCCGCGGTCCCTTCGCTGCGGTCCGCAAAGACCACACGGATGAAGAGGGAGAACGGGGGATAAAGAAGCTTTCTGCGCTCCTGGATCTCGTAGTGGTAAAAGGCCGGATAATCCTGCGCCTTCGCAAACCGGATGATCGGGTGATTCGGTTCATAGGTCTGCAGAACCACGCGCCCGGGAAGATTGTCGCGCCCCGCGCGGCCTGCGACCTGCGTCAGAAGCTGGAACGTGCGTTCCGGCGCACGGTAGTCCGGCAGATTCAGAGTCGTGTCTGCGGCGACGACGCCGACCAGTGTGACGTTCGGAAAATCGTGCCCCTTCGCGATCATCTGCGTTCCGATCAGCACCTGCGCTTCCCTTCGGTGAAACGCGGAGAGCAGCTTTTCATAACTGCCCTTTTCCCGCATCGTATCCGTGTCCATGCGTAGCGTTTTCACGGCGGGGAAGAGCTTCCTTACCGCTTCTTCGACCTGCTCGGTACCGATGCCGAATTGCTTGATGAATGGCTTTTTGCAGTTTGGGCACTCCTTCGGCAGCGGTTTTACAGCGCCGCAGTAGTGGCACCGCGTGCGCGATTCCGTCTTGTGATACGTCATTGAAATATCGCAGTTGTCACACTTTAAGACAAAACCGCAGCTTCGGCAGCTGACAAATGTCGCGTATCCGCGGCGGTTGATGAACAGCATCGCCTGCTGTCCCAAAGCAAGGCATTCGCTGAGACGCTCTGCGAGCTTATCGGAAAAGATGCTGTTGTTGCCCAGCAAAAGCTCGTCGCGCATATTGACGATCTCAACGGTCGGCAGCGGTCTGCCGGCAACACGATCCTTAAGCTCCAAAAGCGTGTATTTTCCGCTCAGCGCGCGTGAATAGCTTAAAAGCGAAGGCGTAGCGCTGCCGAGCACCAACGCGCCGTTTGCCTGTTTTACGCGCCTTGCGGCGATCTCACCCGCAAGATATCGGGGCTGCGACTCGCTTTGATAGCTCGATTCGTGCTCTTCGTCGATGATGATGAGCCCGAGCCGTTCCACCGGCGCAAAGACCGCACTGCGTGCGCCGATCACAATGTCTGATAGTCCGAGGCGAATCCTGCGCCATTCATCGAAACGCTCGCCGGCACTGAGTCTCGAATGCAGCACGGCGATCCGGTCGCCGAACCGGTCGGTAAAGCGACCGACGGTCTGCGGGGTCAGGGAGATCTCCGGCACCAGCACGATTGCCTGCCTGCCGAGCGCAAGACAGTCCTCGATCGCTTTTAAGTATACTTCCGTCTTGCCGCTGCCGGTCACGCCGTACAGCAGAAGAACTTCGCCGCTGCCGCGCGCCGTTGCATCCCTGATCGCATTCGCCGCTTTCGACTGCGCTTCCGTCAGCGTATATGCGGGCGTATGCATTCGAAGCGTTCCCGGACGGCGGAAGACCGTCTCGCTCTGCTCGACCAGGTAACCTTTCTTGAGCAGCGCAGCGATCGCAGGCGTTGAGCCGGGGTAGAACGCGTTGATATCGGGAACGGAAGCTTCCGCGTCGATCCTTGCGACCAGCTCAAAAACCCGTTTCTGCGCCGGAGATCTGTTCAACGATTCCGATACCGCTTCCGGATCGACGCCGGGCGCGATCGCAACCGTGCGGACTTTTTTCTCCCGGATGCGCATGCCGCGCATCTGCGCCGGGATCATAAGCCGCAGCGCGTCGACGAACAGACAGTGATAGGCGTCTTTCATCCATTCGGCAAGCGCGATCTGATCCGGCAAAAGCACAGGGTATCGCTCAATGATCTTTGCGATGTCCTTGATCTCCGGATAGTCTGCCGATTCTTTCAGCGCAACAACAAAGCCTTCCTTCGTGTGGTTGCCGAGTCCGAACGGCACCAGAACGTGGTGTCCGACGGAGACGGGAAGATCTTCGGGAATGCGGTAAGTGAACCGGCGGTCCACGGCGGTATGCGCGATGTCAACGATCACTTCGGCAAACATACTGTTATAAAAAATGCCCGTGCGCGAACGCAACGGGCGAAAGGATCGCTCTTAGCCCTCTTTCGGTGCGTTCAGAATCAACTTATCGTGGTACAGTTCGTCCACGGCCATCGAGACGGGCTTGTTGGTACCGAGCTTCTCCGGGTGATCCTGGAGCTGTCTTGCGCGGTTTGCGACGGCGGTCACCAGCATATAGCGGCAGCCCGCTTTTTCAACCAGCTCGTTCAGAGAAGGATAATTCATCATATCGTTTCGCCTCCATTCAGTTTCGTGATCAGTTCTGTATTTCTTCCGGTGCGGAGAAGTTCCGCGGTGAGAATGGATTCCATCTCGGCGACCGCTTCCTCCACAACGTCGTTTACCACCATGTAATCATAATCCGGCAGCGCTTTGAGCTCTTCCAAAGCCGTAGCCGTGCGCACATCGATCGATTCCTGCGTTTCGGTCCCGCGTCCGACAAGCCTTGCCTTGAGGATCGAAAGCGACGGGGGAGCAATGAACACCATGACGGCGTCGGGGCAGGCAGCCTTGACCTTCTTTGCACCCTGCACGTCGATCTCCAAGATGACGTGGTTGCCCTTGTCGCGCTCCGCTTCGACAAACGACTTCGGCGTGCCGTAGTAGTTCATGCCGAATACATGCATGTATTCGAGGAACGCATCTTCATCGATCATGCGGTCAAACTCTTCTTTGGTCTTAAAGAAGTAGTGCACACCGTCGATCTCGCCGGGACGCGGCGCGCGCGTCGTTGCGGAAACCGACATTTTGATCTCCGGATGCTTCTGCATCAGCGCCGCATTGACCGTGCCTTTGCCGACCCCGGCAGGCCCGGACACAACAAGCAGTAACCCTCTTTTCTGTCTTGCCATAGCATTCTCCTTATCCTTCCGCGCTCCATTCGGCGTTCAGCCTTCGCGCGATGGTTTCCGATTGCAGGGCGGACAGAACAACGTGTCCGCTGTCCATCACAAGCACGGCACGCGTCTTGCGGCCGCAGCTTGCATCGATCAGAAGACGGCGTTCCCGCGCGTCCTGAATGAGCCGCTTTACCGGCGCGGAATCCGGCGTGATCACGGCGATGATGCGGGCGCCGGAAACGATGTTGCCGAACCCGACCGAAACGAGTGCAGAATTGTCCGTCATGGCGTTCACTCCACGTTCTGAATCTGCTCTCTGAGCTTCTCGATCTCCGCCTTGCAGGCAAGCACGGATTTCGTGAGCGCGGTGTCGTTTGCCTTGCTGCCGATCGTGTTGCATTCGCGGTTCATTTCCTGCACGATAAAGTCCATATTCCGTCCGACCGGCTCCGCCGTGTCGAGATAGGTGCGAAACTGCGCGATATGGCTTTTCAGCCTTACGAGCTCTTCATCAATGCAGCAGCGGTCCGCAAACAGCGCTACCTCGGTCGCTAAGCGTGCGCGGTCGATCTCCGTTTCGGCAAGCACCGCTTCGATCCGCTCGTTGAGTTTTTCACGGTATTCTTCGGCAACAAACGGCGCACGGGAAAGGATCTCTTCGCGGTATGCGTCCATGGCGTTGACGCCGGATAAAAGCGCCGCTCTGAGTCTGCCGCCCTCGGCAACGCGCATTTCAATGAGCCCGTTCAGCGCAAGCGACGTCGCTTCCTTCGCAAGCGCAATGAGCGCGTCCGCGTCTTCATCGGCGGGAACGATCTCGGTGACGTCCGGCAGGCGCAGCACATTCGAAAGCGTGAGATCGTCCTTGAGTCCCAGTGCTTCGTTTGCCGATCTTGCCGCCTTCACATATTCGGACAGAAGAAGGTCGTCCACGCGTACGCTTTTTGCGTCGCTGCGCGTGTTGCGATAGTTGACGAATACGTCGACGTGCCCGCGCACGAGTCGTTCGCCGATCGTCTGGCGGATAGTATCTTCAATACAGGAAAGCACGCGGGGAAGACGCATCGACACATCCAGAAATCGATGGTTCACACTTTTCAATTCGACGGTCAGTTCGCGTCCGTCTTTCGAAACGGCGCCCTTTCCGTATCCGGTCATGCTTTTCATATCCATACCTCCGCAAATCCAAAGTATACCACATCCCGGATTGAAAACACAAGAGAAGAACCGGGAAAATTTCAGAAATTCAGCCTAAAACAGCCGATAAAGCTCGTCCGCGCCGGGCGGATCGAGCGGAGAGCCGTCCGTAAAGCGGAAATCATGTGCCGTAACGCGTCCGATCACGGCGGCGGGAATCCCCGCTGCCTTCAGTGCCTCGACCGTTTTCATTCCGTTTTCACATGCGATCAGCATGGACCCGCTTGCCATCAGCCGGTAAGGATCTATCCCGACCGCATCCGCGATTGCTTTTGTTTCGGGAAGCATGGGAATCGCGTCACGATCGACGACGGCGCCCAGATGTTCCTGCGCCGCGAGCTCCCAGATCGCGCCGAGCACGCCGCCTTCCGTCACATCATGCATGGCGTGCGCGCCGTTTTGCATGGAAATCCGGCTTTCGGGCACGACGGACAGATGATCGGAAAGCGATCTTGCACGTTCGATCGTCTCAGAAGAAAGCTCCGCAAGCAGTTCGGCATGATCGGAGGCGATCAGCATAGTGCCCTCAAGTCCCGCCCACTTGGTCATGACGATGTCGTCGCCCGGCTTCGCGCCGCAGAGCATTTTTGCTTTCGGCGTACGCGCGATCACCGTTGTACAGGTGGTCACGCGCGTGACCGCATCGGTCACCTCGGTATGTCCGCCGATGATATCCACGCCCGCGATCCGCGCCGCCCGCGCAAGGTCAACGGCAATCATGGCAACGGTTTCTTCGGTTTCCGAAGGCGGGAGCAAAAGCGTAACGAGAAGCGCCACCGGTTCCGCGCCGCCTGCAGCCGCGTCGTTGCAGTTGACGTGCACAGACAGCGCGCCGATGTGCTTTGCATCCGCGCTTGTGATGGGATCACAGCTTGTTACAATGAGATCTCCGTGAAAATCCAGCATCGCGCAGTCCATGCCGATGCGCGGCGCGCCGAATGATTCCGGGCGCGTCTTCTGAAACCGGCTTAGGATCAGCCGCTCCAATGTATCGTTGTCAAGTTTACCGAGTTTCATTTTCCGATCCGTTTCAAAAATTCTGCTTCGTCGATCATCGGGATCCCGAGCGCCTGTGCTTTATCCGCCTTGCTGCCGGCGTTTTCGCCGACGACCACGAACGAGGTGTTCTTCGAGACGCTGCCCGCCGCTTTGCCGCCATGCTGCTCAACAAGACTTTCGGCGTCTCTGCGCGAAAGTGAAGGGAGCGTTCCCGTGATCACGACGGTCATGCCGGCAAGGGGCAGGGGACCGTTTTCCGTCTTTACAGCTTCCTCAGGCTGTACGCCGAGCGCCAGAAGCCGGTCGACCTGGTCCGCGATGCGCGGATCCGCAAAGAACGAGACGAT
>JAFOQN010000096.1 GCA_017393775.1 Clostridia bacterium | reverse complement strand
CTTCCACGATGTAGTCGACGGTCATTCCGTAGGTGTGGATGTTTTCGGGTTCGATCTCACCGATGGGCACGAGATATTCGCACTCCGCGATGACGGTGTCCGCCGCGGTCGCCATAACGGTATTGAAGTTGCGCATGGTGCCCTTGTACCAGCAGTTGCCCGCCTCGTCGCACTTGTAGGTGCCGAGCAGCGCGAAGTCCGCATGGATCGGAGCCATCAGCAGGTATTCCCTGCCGTTGATCGTCTGCTTGCCGAGGAACAGCGGGCTCTGCTCGATCAGCGTGTCGTTGCCGACCGGCGTAAGAACGCCGCCGAGACCCGCGCCGCCCGCGCGGATGCACTCCGCCATCGTTCCCTGCGGGATCAGGTTGACTTCCAGCGTGCCTGCGTTCATCTGTTCGCCGACTTCGGGCGTCATGCCGACGTGCGTCGCGATCACGCGCTTGACCTGGTGGTTATGAATGAGTTCCGCGATGCCGAAGAATTCTTCGCCCATGGGACCGACTGCTCTGCCCATGTCGTTTGCGATCAGCGTAAGGTCCTTGGTGCCGAGTTTGACGAGTTCCTTGACGATGGCAAGCGCCTGTCCGCAGCCCAAGAATCCGCCGCACATAACGGTCGCGCCGTCGGGAATCAATTTCGCCGCCTCAGAGGCAGTGAGTACCGGTTTCTTTGCCATTGAATGTTCCTCCTTCTGATATTCGTATCCTGTGCGGCTTATTTCATGCCGCGTTTGACCATTTCCGTGACGACGAAGCTTGCGACGTCGTCGCCGTACGTGCCTGCGCCGAAGCCGGCGTCAAAGCCGAGCTCCTTCGCAAGTTCATGCGTGATGCGCGGTCCGCCGCAAACCACGACGAAGCGATCGCGCAGTCCTTCCGCTTCCAGAAGCTCGATGAGGTTGGTGAGGTTCTGAATGTGGACGTCCTTTTGCGTGACCGTCTGCGAAACGAGCAGCGCGTCGGCGTTGACCTCGAGCGCCTTTTTGATCAGGTCCTCGTTCGGAACCTGCGAGCCGAGGTTATACGCCTCGATCATTTCGTAACGCTCCACGCCGTAGTGTCCCGCAAAGCCCTTGCGGTTCATGATCGCGTCGATGCCGACGGTATGCGCATCGGTGCCGGTGCTGGCGCCCACCATGACGACCTTCCTGCCGATATGCTCGCGGATATAGTCGTTGGTCTCCTCCATGCTCATGACGTCGCTTTCGACGGTGATGACATGGATGTCCTCGTAATTGACCGAATGCACGCAGCTGCCGTAGACCACGTAGAACGTGAACTCCTTGTCGAGCGGCGCGTGATACGTCACGTTCGGCTCGTCGAGACCCATCTTTTTCGCGATCTGGCGCGCCGCCTCAACGCCGCGCTCGTCGTCCTTGACCGGCAACGTGAAGCTCATCTGCACCTTGCCGTCGTTCATCGTGTCGCCGTAGGGCTTCAGATGCGTGAGGTCCAGCGTGGTATCGAAATCGATCTTATGGGTGTTGTACAGTCCGCTGCTCATTGCGCCACCTTGCCTTTCATGACCTCGATGAACGGGTTGAAGTACGCGTCATCCTTGATGACGACGCCCGCAAGACCCTTGCCGCCGTCCTTCGGACGCTTGACGTCCGCGAAGATGCCGCGTTCGAGCGTCGTAAAGAGCCCGAGCGTTTCGATCTCCTTCAAAAGGTCCGTCGCTTTTGTGAGCACCTCGTTCGCGCGGGTGCGGATGATGCCGCCTTCCTTGAAGGTGAGCTCAGATCCCAAGTCCTTCATCGTGCGGAAGATGTACTGCGCGTTTTCGATCGACAGCGCACGGTCCGACATGAACGGCGTATGGATCGCCTCGGTCATCATGCCCAAAAGATGCAGCTTCTGATTCGTGAGGATTGTGACCATGTTGAAGAGCGCGTCCTGGATGTGTCCGCGGAAGATGTTGCCGGTCATGTACTTCGTCGGCGGCATGTACTTCAGCGGCGCTTTCGGGAAGATCTCGCGCGCCATCTGCGCCTGCGCAAGCTCATAGAGGAACGTGTTTTCGACGGACGGATCCATTTCGAACGCGTGACCCAAGCCCATCTGCTCTTCGCGCATGCCGGCGCACTTTGCGAACGCTTCGTTCAAAAACTGCGAAGCAAGGACCGTGTGCGCGGATGTGATCGCATCGTCGGTCGTGAGGTAGTTGTCCTCGCCGGTGTTGATGATGACGCCTGCGTAGCCGTTGATGATGCGGGAAAAGTACTGGTCGACGATCGTGCGCTGCATGTTGATATCGCGGAACAGAATGCCGTATAAGGCATCGTTCAACATGACGTCAAGCCGCTCCAGCGCGCCCATTGCCGCAATCTCCGGCATGCAGAGACCGGAGCAGTAGTTGCACAGACGGATGTAGCGGTGCTGTTCCTCGCCGACCTCGTCGAGCGCGGCGCGCATCAGCCGGAAGTTTTCCTGCGTTGCGTAGGTGCCGCCGAAGCCCTCGGTCGTTGCGCCGTAGGGGACGTAGTCCAATAGTGACTGACCCGTCGTTCGGATGACCGCAATGATGTCCGCGCCCTGCTTGGCGCCGGCTTTCGCCTGGATGATGTCCTCGTAGATGTTGCCGGTCGCGACGATGATGTAGAGGTACGGACCCTGCTTGTCGCCGAAGCGACCGAGGTACTCGTTGCGCTTTGCGACGTTCTTGTTGATCCGCGCCATTGCCGCGTCGATGAAGGGCTTCAGCGCTGCGCGGATCTCTTCTTCGCTGTGCGCCGGCAGTTTCGTGAGATCGAGTTCGCCTTTATCGATCGCTTCCGCGACGCCCTGCGGGTCAAGCCCTGTCTCGATCATCGCTGTTCCGAGCATCCATGCCGCGCCCATGGGGAGCAGCGCGTTTTCGGTGAGATAATCCACGACCACGTTCGGCATGGGAACATCCATGTCGTTGACGCCGTCGATGCCGAGGAGCCTGCAGACGGTGCGCTCGACCGTGACGGTGGTGTGTACGTCGATGAAACGCTGCACGTCGGCGGCAACATGCGCCGCACTTGTACGCGCCTCGTTGACGAGATCAAAATTCAAGCCGAGTTTGCTTTCCATAGCGCGCCCTCAGTGCTTGACGTGACGCTCGTTGCGAAGAAGCTTCGTCGGCTCGAGGTAGTGCTGCGCAGTTCCTTCGGCAACGTAGGCGACACCGGTCTTTTCGACCTTCTTCTTGCCTGTGCAGACATCGCAGTGGCAGTTCTGTACGTAATGTTCCGGCTCGGTGTAGGACGTGATGACGCCCTCGAAGTTGCGCAGGATGACCTTTCTCGGCGTCTGCGAAATGAGGTATGTCGGCATGACGGGTGTCTTGCCGCCGCCGCCCGGCGCGTCGACGACGAACGTCGGTACGCAGTAGCCGGACGTATGACCGCGCAGCGCTTCCATGATCTCAATGCCCTTCGATACCGGCGTACGGAAGTGCGAAAGACCGAGGGACGGGTCACAGGCGTAGATGTAGTACGGACGCACGCGCATCTTGACGAGCCCGTGGACAAGCTCCATCATGACGTGGCTGCAGTCGTTGATTCCCGCAAGCAGCACGCTCTGGTTGCCCAGCGGAATGCCCGCGTCTGCGAGCATGGCGCATGCCTTTGCCGCCTCGGGCGTGAATTCCTTCGGCGTGTTGAAGTGCGTATTGAGCCAGATGGGATGGTATTTCTTCAGCATATTGCAGAGCTCCGGCGTAATGCGCTGCGGGCACACGACCGGCGTGCGCGAGCCGAGACGGATGATCTCAACGTGCGGGATCGCGCGAAGACGCGAGATAATGCTCTCAAGTACCGCGTCGCCGACCATCAGCGCGTCGCCACCGGAAAGAAGCACGTCGCGGACCTCGGGGTGATTGGCTACATATTCGATGCACTTGTCGATCTGTGCCATCGGAACGCCGCAGTCGTTCTGTCCCGCAAAGCGGCGGCGCGTGCAGTGACGGCAGTACATCGAACACATATCCGTGATGAGCAGCAGCACGCGGTCGGGATAGCGGTGGGTGAGACCCGGCGTCGGGGAATCGGT
>JAFOQN010000095.1 GCA_017393775.1 Clostridia bacterium | reverse complement strand
CATGGGCGCAGTCGGAATCGTAGCGGAATACAATCCGCTGCATAACGGTCATATCTATCACATGGAGCAGGCAAAAGCGCAGACCGGCGCGGATTTTTGATCATGTCCGCAGCCTTTTCGGGCGTGACGCCCTTGAGCTTACGCATCTCATAGAAGCGGTCGACATAGGTCTGATAATCCGGATGCGTTTCGGGATCGATCGTGTCGATGCCGTCAAGCGAAACGTCGAACTTCTTCGCGACCGCCTCGATCTCCTCGCGCTTGCCGAACAGCGTGACCTTTGCGATACCCTCCGCCGTAATGCGGGCGGCTGCCTGCACGGTGCGTTCTTCCGTTCCTTCGGGCAGCAGAATGTGCTTCTGATCCGCCTTTGCTTTTGCCTTGATCTGTTCCATCAATGACATAACAAAATCCTCCAAAATAGATTTACAATTTATTCTAACACATCTGTGCAAAAAATGATATACTTGTTTTAGATATATTATTGTTATTTTCGAGGAGGGTACTTTCATGCGTGTTGTCGGCATCATCGCGGAGTACAATCCGCTGCACAACGGTCACATCTATCACATGGAGGAATCCAAGCGGCAGGCCGGGTCCGAGTTCTGTGTCGTCGCCATGTCGGGCAACTTCGTGCAGCGCGGCGAGCCCGCCTGCACCGACAAGTTCACCCGCGCCGAATGGGCGGTCATGGGCGGCGCGGATCTCGTCGTCGAAATACCGACGGTCTATGCCGTGTCGAGCGCGGAGCGCTTTGCCGAAGGCGGCGTGAAAACACTTGCCGCGACCGGCGTCGTGACCGATCTCGCGTTCGGTGTCGAGACAGAAAACGTCAACGCGCTGTATCATCTTGCGGACCTTCTGGATCGCGAGCCGCCGAATCTGAAGATCTATCTCATGCATCACTTAAAGCAGGGCAAGTCCTACCCGCGCGCGCAGTATGACGCACTCGCCGATTACGGTATTCCCGCGGAAGAACTTGCGCTTTTGGAGGAGCCGAACAACATCCTTGCCGTGGAATATCTGAAAGCGCTGAACCGCTTTGCGCCGGAGATCCGCCCTCTGCCCGTTCTGCGCGTCGGAAACAAATACAACAGCACCGTGCTGACCGGAAAGCTTTCAAGCGCGACAGCAATCCGGCAGGCGCTTTTAAGCGGGGACGAATCGGTCTACGACACCATGCCGATGAGCGTCGCCGCCGCCATGCGCTTTGACGAGCAGTTTCCCGTCACCTTTGAACGGTTCGGGGCAATGCTTCTCTACCGGCTGCGCTCCATGACGTCTGAAGAGCTTCGCGCGCTTCCGGACGTTTCCGAGGGCTTTGAACAGGTGCTCTTCCGCGCCGCGCGTGAAGCGGTCGATCTCCCCTCCCTTCTCGAAGCAATCAAATCCAAGCGGTATACGCTCGCGCGGTGCAAGCGCATCTTAGTTTCGGCGCTTCTGCACATCCCCGCAGGGATGTCGGACGCCGTCGGCGGGAACATCGACAACATGTATCTGCATGTTCTCGGTCTGAAGCGCGTCGGCCGCGGACTTTTGGCCGCCATGGCAAGCCGCGCGCTTGCGCCGGTGATTCTCCGCCATTCCGATCTTCAGAACTGCACCGACGTCGCCCGCGCTTCGCTTGCAATCGACGCGCTTTCCACCGATCTCTATGCCTACGCGCTCGCCCGCGATCTGCACCGCGATTCGCAGAGCGCCGTGACGGTCTGACACTTTTTGGATCATTTTCATTTCTTTAAACAAAACAGCGCCCCGGGATCATCCCGGGGCGCTTGGTGTTATTTGGTCTTATTCGGAGAAAGTCAGCGCATCTGTCCAGAACTCGTTGCCGTAGATATCGGTGAGACAGTAGCAGACGTCGCATTCGGCGCCGCCGATATCCATGTATCCGACGGTCAGATTGCCGTTGTAGGTGATCTGCCTGCCGATAAAGTACGTTGCGCTGTAGGTGCCGTCCGCGCCGTAGTAGTCGCAAAGGAAGTCGATCTTGTCACCTTTATTCAGCTGCACGAAGCCCTTTGCGACAGTCGTCGTTTCGCTCTCGTCATAAACGCGCTGCGCGCCTGCAACGTAGCCGCCCTCGTGACCCGCAACCTCGTTATCGAACACGATGAGCAGGTCGTAGCGCTCGCCGTTCAGCAGCACCGGCACGCGTCCCGCGGTCGCCCAAAGGCTGCCGTCGCTGACCGTTTCGAGGAAGTAGTACGCAACCGGCTGTCCGTCGATCGTCAGCCAGGTGTTGTCGAACGAAATCAGAAGATCGCCGTTTGCGTCAAACTCATACTGATCGTCCATGCCGAGGTCGAGATAGCCGTCAAGCTCGTCATCCTTTACGAACAGGTTGATCTGCACGGTCTTCACAAGATCCCATTTGTCTTTGCGCATCGAGAGCACCCATTCGCCCTCGGATTTCTCCGTCAACTCCAGGTCCTCAACGGTCAGGCTGTTCTTGTCGTAGTAATCCTTGTTCGCAAGCGCTCTGCCCGAATCGAACCAGCTGTCCGAGCTGCCGCCCAGGATACCTCCCAAGAAGTCCATCGCTCCCATCGAGGAAGACGAGCCGCCGAAGATCGAGGACATCGGATCGTTGCCGCCCGAGCCGCCGAGATAGCCGCCGAGAAGCGTCGAAAGCATATCACCGGACGAATACGAAGAGGACGAGCCGGAGCCGCCGAACAGCGAACCGTACGGCGAGACCGTTGTGCCGCCGGTCGCGATCTGACCGCCCGCCGCCAGGCTTGCGAAGCTCTTGATGCAGCGGGAGTATTCGCCGGAAATGCCGATGCTGCTGTAGAGCGCGACGGCGGAGTTCATACTCTTGAAGCTCGAATACGGGAAGTAGATCGAAAGTCCGTTCGAGTTCTTCATGGAGACCGACGTACGGTTATACTTCACGCAGCCTTTCAGTGCCTTAGCGAGTGCGTTCGCCTTCTTGCTGCCGATCTTCGAAGCGAAGTCGACGACGTCGATGTGGTTCACCTTTGCCGAAACACCGAACTCGCGCGCGTCGGCGCGTGCGTCCGCGACCGCCTTATAATCCTTGTCGTCGAGCATCTTGCCGATCTCGCCGGAGAAGTCATTGAACGCATCGGGAACCGTGCCCGCAAACTCTGCGAGGTCCACGATGGACAGCGTCGTGTTGCAGCCGGGGTAGTTCTTGCGGCTGACGTCTGTAAAATCATCGATGAGCGTTTTACTCAGTTCCACTGTGCCGATCGAGGTGTTCTTTGAAAGCTCGGAAAGCCAGTTTGTATAGTACCAGCCGGTGCCTGGCTCCGCTTCCTCGGACGCGATCAGATAGTCTGCGTACGGTTCGGTGACGACCGCTGTCTCCAGCGTCGCCATCAGGCACGCGTCGAACCCGACGAAATCGAACTTGACGCCGCCCTTCTTCAATGCGGAATTGATCTTGTCGAGCGTCATCGTGCCGGAAGCCGTCTGATCGTAGCCGTACCCGGAGATCGCGCCGCCGCCGTGGTCCCACAGGATCAGCATATAGCGGTTTGCCGGATAGTTCTTCGCGCAGAACTGAATGAAATCAACGAGCGTGTTCGGATCGACCATGCTCTTTTTGCCGACGTCCTTATTCAGGATCTGCAGCCCCTTGCTCGTCACGCGGTAGCGCTGGTTGGTCTTATTCGAAATGACCGAGTTGTTCCACTTCTTTGCGCCGCCGGTTTCCACAACGATATTGACCTTATCGTCGTTGAGGTTCGCGTGCAGCATTTCGTTGAGGTCCGCCGTTGCCATGCTGTGCTCGCTTTCGAGGTCACTGCCGCAGAGGTAGATCATGACCGTGACGGTGTCCTTCCCCTTGCCCTTGATCTCGGTATAACGGTCGCGCGCCTTGTTCGAGACGGTGACGTCCGGCTCCGTATACGACGTGCTTGCGACGTTCGCTGCCGGCGCGTTGTTGTCCGTCGCGTCAAACGGATCCGCGCCGCCGCCTCCGAACAGCTGCGAAAGCAGATCGGTCGAATAGCCCTGCTGAACAGAATCGTCCGGGAGCGTACCGTTTCCGCCGAGATCGGAAACCACGCCGCTGTCCTCCGATAACATATCCGGGAACGAGCAGCTGCAGCCGCCGCCGAAGACGCAGCGGACGAGCACGAAGATGAGTACGCCCGCGAGAACCAGCAGAAGGATCTTGCCGAGCGCGCCGCCGAACAGACCGCGTCCGCCGGTGCTTCCGGTACTGCCCGTATTGCCGCTCTGCATGAAGGTCGGCTGCGGGTTTTGATTCTGCTCGTTTTCGAACTGCGCATACTGATTCTGCGCATACTGGTTCTGCGCATTATCGTTCTGCGTGCTGCCGTTCTGCTGACCGCCGCCGAACAGCGAAGAGATGCCGCCGAGCGGATGATCGGAAGACGGCTTTTTCGCGCCGTACTGCGTTTTTCTGCCCTGATATCCGTCCTTTTTGCCCACAGGACCGGACGTGCTTGCCGGCTTATCATCGCGCCGTTTCACGCTCGCGGTGCCGGACAGGACCTTTTTTTCGCGTTTATTGGGATCCGAAGTGTTATTCATATTGGAATCCTCCCTTTGGGTACATACACTTTCAGTTTACATTATATCATTTATTTCGGGAAAAGAAAGAATTATTTTCGAATTACAGCGTTTCTTGTATAAAAAACCCGGGATACGCTCCCGTGACGTTTTGGCTTCTTCTTGTTTACAGTTCTGTAAAGCTGTCAAGGGGAACCGTCACCTTGTGTTCGTCCTCTTGTGTTATCTGAAGCAAATAACCACGGCAAATATCAGTCCGTTGAAAACAATAATATATTATTATGTTTGTGCGTTTTGAATGGATATTTACGGTCTCTGCGGTGTTATGTATATATGGGGAAACCTATAATAAAACATGTTGGAGGTTTTTATGAAAAAAACACTATGTATCGCCCTTGCACTGCTGATGTGCTTGATGGTCACCATGCCGACGTTTGCAGATGATTCTTCGGAAATACCGCCGGAGAGAGCGGACATTGCTTCCTCATTTGGCTTAAAACAAATCTCCGGCTCGACTTATCGAATGTGGGCAAAGGTAATCAATCCGGATTTGGTTAATGTGTACGCCATACTGACGCTGTACAACTCGTCGTACAGTCCCATAGCATCCATCTACACAAACTCCTCAAATCTTACCATTAATTTAAGCAAAAATGTCACCCTTTCCTCCGGGACCTACCATCTGCGGTTCACCTATACAGCGGATGGCGCAACATATTCTTCCGAAAAAACATACACCATTTAATCCAGAGATTAAGGGCAACAAAGCGAGCGCTTTACAGAGCGCTCGCTTTGTTTGATTCATCCGCCAGCATACTGATAAGATCATCCAAGGTATAGTATCCTTTCGATGACACATGGAAAATCGTATCTTCATAAATCCTATAGATAATGATTTCGCCTTCCTCCTCGAGAGAGTAAAAAATCGTTTCATTCGCATCATATGCCCGGAATCCTGTCAATGTGGTGCAGGACAAATCTTCCGTGCCCCAAATCTGGTATGTAACAACCTTTCCATCCGGCACATCATACACTGCATACAGCGTTAAATATCCGATTACATCGTCATATTCATAAAACAATTCCTTATACCTCAGAGGAAGTTCAAACGGTGTTTTACCCGTAACACTTGCAAAATCATCAAAGGAGCACAAATACACATAGTCGCTCTCTGAAACTTGTTGTTCGCCCCCGATTGCTTCACCCTGATCGTGTATAAAAGTCCATGTTGCGTCATGGTCGTTTCGCTCAACAATAAGACGATCATCGTCTATTCTGGTAAAGTATCTTATGATACAATCCGCAATCGCTCGACCGACAGGCGTTGCGGTAAAGAACACGGTCAGTATAATAACAACGAAAGCGATGATCGCGATCCTGCGAATCGGCGGCACCGAGAACAGTTCCCCGATGCTGCGAAGCCATGCAAAGCGATCCCTCTTTTCTTCCGGACGGGTCTTGCCGAGTTTGAAATAGATAGAATCGACGAACTCCCTGCCGGTCATTACATTGTTCTCCTCCATAATCGCTCTCGCCTCCGCTTCGCTGAGCGGCGGCTTGTGCGTATCATAATACGGATGATCCAACGCGATTCTTTGCAGATATCGCCATTCCAATCCTGTCATTTTCATCGGCACATCTCCTTTCTCACATCGACAACAAAACGTTCAGCTGTACGAACAGATGCTTGGAATGACGCTTCAAATACATGCGCATGCTCTCAAATTTCTTGGTCGTCTGCCGCTTGGAAAGACCCATCGATGCGGCCACTTGCTCCAGCGGTTCCTGATCGACATAGTATGCAATGAATGCTTTCCGTGATTCTTCATCATAGCAGTTCAAGTGCTGTTCCAAAGAATCGATCCATTCCACGATTTCAAATTCCCGCTTCGATTTCGAATCGGGAAGCACTTCCATGAGCTTTTCGAAATCCACACCGGCCACGCGCTGCCTCGCTTTCGTCCGCTTCAGGTTGAACGTCGCATTGCGAATACATGTCATTAAATAAGACTTACCGTGCGCAAGATCTCCGAGTTCATCCTGCTTTGCACAGATCTTCGCTGCGACCGTCTGCAGAACGTCTTCTCCGTCCGTCCAGTTGCCGTTCAATCGAATGGCGAAGGTAAGGAGATCCTTGTAGTTCTCCTCGATAAAATCCATGATAGCGTTTGCCATTTTGCCCCCTTGATTCATGGCTCTGCTGTTTATAACACCGCAGATTCACGAATAATCCTTTGCAATCGATTCATTTTATTATATATTGAGTCGCTGCTAAATTCAATCGCTATTTCGGCAAGATATCGGCGTCAAGGGGACGCATCCGCCGCCCGCTGTTCCTGCATTTTTCGAATCCGGTTCCCAATAAAAAAACGCCCGAAGGAAATCCCTTCGGGCGTTGATTGTGCTTACAGTTCTGCGAAGTACTTGATGGTGCGGACCATCTGGCTCGTGTAGCTGTTCTCGTTGTCATACCAGGAAACAACCTGTACCTGATAGGTATCGTCGTCGATCTTCTGGACCATGGTCTGGTTCGCGTCGAACAGCGAGCCGTAGGTCATGCCGATGATGTCGGAGGATACGAGCTTCTCGGTGGTGTAGCCGAAGGATTCGCTCTCCTGCGCCTTCATTGCCGCGTTGACCGCTTCCTTGGTGACGTCCTTTCCCTTGACGACCGCAACGAGGATCGTGGTGGAACCGGTCGCGACCGGAACGCGCTGTGCGGAACCGATCAGCTTGCCGTTAAGCTCCGGAATAACGAGACCGATCGCCTTTGCTGCGCCGGTGCTGTTCGGAACGATGTTCGCCGCGCCTGCGCGTGCACGCTGCAGATCGCCCTTACGATGCGGACCGTCGAGGATCATCTGGTCGCCGGTGTATGCATGGACCGTGGTCATGATGCCGGAAACGATCGGGAAGTTGTCATTCAGCGCCTTGGTCATCGGCGCGAGGCAGTTGGTGGTGCAGCTTGCCGCGGAGATGATCTTGTCTTCCTTGGTCAGGACGTTGTTGTTGACATTGTAAACGATGGTGGGCAGATCGTTGCCTGCCGGTGCGGAAATAACGACCTTCTTTGCGCCTGCGTCGATGTGCGCCTGCGCCTTTGCCTTGCTGGTGTAGAAGCCGGTGCACTCGAGCACGACGTCAACGCGCAGCTTCTTCCAAGGCAGGTTCTGCGCTTTGGGCTCCGCATAGATGGTGATCTCCGTGCCGTCCACGGTGATGGAGCCGGGGACTTTCACGGTCTTGCCGTCTTCTTCAAACTCGGGCTCCTTGGAGGAAACCGTGTGCTTGTTCTCGCCGATCACGCCGCAGTAACCCTTCTGTGCGGTGTCGTACTTCAGAAGATGCGCGAGCATTGCCGGGCTGGTCAGGTCGTTGATTGCAACGATCTTATAGCCCTTTGCACCGAACATCTGACGGAATGCAAGACGGCCGATTCTGCCGAAACCGTTAATTGCTACTCTAACCATAAAGAAAACCTCCATAGAATATATTTTCGCTTGATATCGTACAACAAACCGTTAAAAAAAGCAAGTGTTTCCCGTAAGATTTACGTAAATATTCTTGACCGGGAAGGGGCTCTGCAATCCCGCATTAATTGACGATCCCGTAGAACTCAATATGCGTATTGCTTGTTACAGTATAGCTGTAATGAAAATAATATGTATAGTAGATATGACCCGGCGCCGGCGTGGCAGCGGAATCGGGAGACAAAGGATTCGCGTATGAGCCGCGCCCTGCCGCTGACGGTGTGCCCACGAAATAGGCCGCACTCGAATCCGAACTTCCGTAAATCGTGATCTTCGTTCCCTTCGCTACGGAGCCGGACGTTGCACCCGAATAACCGCCGCCGGAGAATGTGCAGTTGTAGCAGCTCACCGTGTAGTATATCGGCGTCGGGGTAGGCTTTGGCGTCGGTTTCTTGGTCGGTGTCGGCGTCGGTCTCGGCGTGGGCGTAGGTGTGGGCGTAGGTGTAGGCGTAGGTTCCTCCGTCGGCCTCTCGATGATCCTGGCCGTTCCGCGCGTATTGAACGTTCTGCCGGATGAATCGGTCCAGCAGGCAAAGACTCTGCACGGAATGGGATGTTTCCAGTCGCGGTCCTCCATCGATTCCGCGGGCGGGATCACCGGGAAGAAATCGAAGTAGGTGACCGCATCGATCATATTGCCGTCTTTGTCGCACCAGCCCGCAAAGGTCAGTCCTTCGCGCTCGGGTCTCGGGAACGGCGCAAGGTACACCAGTCCTGCCGAATCGTACAGATAGCCGACATAGTAGTCTCCGAACAGCTCTTCGTCGTAAAACTCCAGATGGAATCGATTCGGTTCCTTCGCCAGCCAGACGGCGTAGACGTTTGTCTGATAAATATCCTCAATGCTTTTCGGAACGATGTGAAGATCGTCCGCCGTCAGCCTGTTCCCGCTCAGCGCGACCGATCCGATGATATGCGGATTCTCGCCGTTATTTTCATACAAGTCGACCAAATACGCAAGCCCGTCATAGGAGAGCAACACATAGCCGTACGGCGTGTAGTTCGTGAGCGTCGGCAGCGTCGGCAGTTCTGCTTCGGTAAATGAAGCGGCGTCAAACGTGTCTTCAAACAGAATCTCACCCGGATACTCGTCTTCCGGAACGGTCCAGGGAGCAATGTTCGAATAGACCGTCAGATGAATCTGCCCCGAAAGCGGCGTCGGCGTGGGTTCCTGTGTCGGCTCCGGCGTCGGTTGTTCGGTTGGTGCCTGCGTCGGCGCTTCCGTCACGACCGGTGTCGCGTTAGCTTCCGGCGTCGGCGTCACTGCAGCGACAGCCGTCACCTCGGCGACCTGCTCCGCATCCTGCGAATTGATCCGGACGACCGGCGTGATCAGCCCGATCGTGACCGCGCCGATCGAAGCCAGGTACAGCATGATCTTCCTTAAATCGGAGGCACGCTTCTTCTGCTTTGCCGTTACAGCCTCGCGATTGAACTCATCCGGAAGCTTCGCATACTCCTTTTCGTCTGCACTGTCGAAATCCGGCGGTATTTGATTCAGTTCATGCGGCTGCTTTCTCATTTCTGATGCAGATCAAGCTGCGGGAAAGGTACTTCAATGCCGAGCTTGCGCATGCCGATGAACAGATCGTGGTTCAGCGCGCGTGTGCCCGCGTAGATATCGCCCTCCGCCACGTCAACGATAAACCTGAGAACAACTGCGCTGTCGTCAAGTACGTTCACACCGAGATACTCAGGCTTGGAGAGCATGAGCGGCTGATTGTTTTCGAAGATTGTGTCAAGAAGCTCCGGGATTTTCGCCTCAAGCGCCGCAAGATCGGTCTCGTACGGGATCGGGAAATCCGCGACGGACTTGGATGCATTGTCCGAACGGTTCAAAACATTCTTCATGTCGGAATTATTGATGATTTTGACGTTCCCGCCGACGTCGGTCAGCACCGTAGAGCGAACATTGATCTCCGTGACCGTGCCGCGGAAGCCGTCAACCTCGATGATGTCGCCGATGTTGTACTGGTTGTCGATCAGGATGAACATACCGGTGACGATGTCGGCGATCAGGCTTTCCGCACCGAAGCCGATGATCAGTGCCAAAATTCCGAGCCCTGCGAGGATCGTGACGATATCCACGTTGAAGATCGTCAGCACGATGCAGATTGCGGCAAGGATCGCCGCATATCGCATGATGTTTTTAGCCAGTGAGATCAACGTACGCACGCGGTTGTTTTTCGGGTTTGGCAGACTCAGCAGGAACAGGATGACGCCCTCTGCCGCGAACATGGCTAGCAGGATCAGAACACCCCGAAGCACTGCCTTGAGGTTGATCGTGAGTTTCGGAAATTCCTCAAAGATGCCGAAATGTCTTCCGAGGAAGTAGATCAGCGCCGCGATCACCGCAAGGATCGCGGCACGCGCCAGCGCACCGAATCTTTTGGAGCCTGATTTGTTCCGTCCGGACCTTGATTTCATCGTGATTCCCTCCTGTATCAAATTATATACAGTATACTATTCGCCGTCTTTTCTGTCAAGAAATGTCGAACGAAAGAGCGCTCTGCATTCGCTGCAGAGCGCACAGAGATTCAATTTTCGTCGGTGTTCAGCGTTTCCGCGACGATATAGAGCGGACGGTCCTTCAGCTCGTCGTACATGCGTCCCAGGTACATTCCCTGGATCCCGACAAAGCAGAACAGCAGCGCCATCAGAAGCATGCCGCCGGCAACTGCCCACAGCCACTGCGGACAGTCTGCGCCGAAAATCGCGGTAAGGACGATCATCGCGATAAGACCCAGACCGCCGAGCACACCGAGCGCGATCCCGCAGCCGAACGGGAGCTCCAGCGGCTTTGACGAGAAGTTGAAGATGCCGTCGCATGCGAGCTTCAGCATTTTCTTCAGCGTATACTTCGTCTTGCCCGCGGCGCGTTCCTCACGCACATACTCGATCGGCACGGCCTCAAAGCCCATCCATGCCGACATCCCGCGCAAAAAACGTGCCTGCTCGCGCATTTTAAGAAACACGTTCGCAACCTTGCGGTCCAGAAGCCGGAAATCGCCTGTGTCGAGCGGGATCGGATACGCGCTCATCGAGGAAAGCAGACGATAATAGATCTTTGCGGTGAGCTTTTTGAATACGGTCTCGCCTTTGCGCTTCAGCCGCTTTCCGTAAACGATGTCCGCGCCGTCCTTCCACATTTCGACCATCTTCGGAATGAGTTCCGGCGGATCCTGCAGATCGACGTCGATAATGATGAGCGCGTCGCCCTTTGCGTGGTCCATGCCGCAGGTGACGGCGAGCTGGTGTCCGAAATTTCTCGAGAAGGAATAGACCTTCACGGTGTCCGGATGCGCCTTTGCGATCTCCCTGAGTCCTTTCATCGTTCCGTCGCGGCTGCCGTCGTTTACATAGATGATCTCATATGGGTGCCCCGTGGATCGCATGGCGGCGTCCATCCGGCGATACGATTCCAAAAGGACCTCCTCCTCATAATAGACGGGGATGATCAAAGAAAGCATCTTTTCTGCCATAACAGCCTCCGAACTCTTTTTTATCAGTATAGCCCAAAAAAGTTTCGGTTGCAATTCCTTTTTCGCAGATATATAATGTTGTCAGAATCTTAGCAAAGGAGATTTTTATATGGCAATCGTAACCAGCACCGAAATGTTCAAAAAAGCTTATGAAGGCGGATACGCGATCGGCGCGTTCAACGTCAACAACATGGAGATCATTCAGGGCATCACCGCGGCAGCGATCGCGGAACGCGCTCCGCTGATCCTGCAGGTATCGAAGGGCGCGCGCGCATACGCAAACCACATCTACCTGATGAAGCTGATCGAAGCAGCGATCGAGGACGCCGAACAGAACGCAGGCTTTGACCTGCCGATCTGCATCCATCTGGACCACGGCGAAGACTTCGACATCTGCAAGAAGGGCGTGGACGACGCATAATGATGACAGCACCGCCGTCAGCCAAAATCTTCTTCAGCGTGGGCAGGGCACCGCGGATGCGGGTGTCGTCAGTAATCTTACCATTCTCGTCGAGGGGCACGTTGAAGTCAACACGCACGATTGCCTTTTTACCGGCAAAGTT
>JAFOQN010000094.1 GCA_017393775.1 Clostridia bacterium | reverse complement strand
TCCTTGAGGTCCTCGCCCATCAGCACCTTGCGGCGCTCGCCGTAGATGACCTCGCGCTGCTTGTTCATGACGTCGTCGTATTTCAGCACGTTCTTGCGCGTATCGAAGTTCGACGCCTCGACGCGCTTCTGCGCATTTTCGATCTGCTTTGTGATGAATCCGTTCTCGATCGGATATGCGTCGTCCGGCGAGAGCTTCGTCATCATGCCCTCCATGCGATCCATGCCGAAGCGCCGCATCAGTTCATCCTTCAGCGACACATAGAAGCGCGTGCTGCCGGGGTCGCCCTGACGTCCGGCGCGGCCTCTTAGCTGGTTATCGATACGGCGGCTCTCATGCCGTTCCGTGCCGATGATATGCAGACCGCCGAGCTTGACGACCTCTTCGTGCTCGCGGTCGGTCTCCTTCTTGAACGCGCGGTACAGGTTTGCATACTGTTCGCGCGCGGCGAGGATCTCCTCGTCGTCGGTCTCGGCGTGTCCGGTCGCCTCGTCGATCAGCTCCTCGTCCATGCCGTCCTGCCGCATCGCACGGCGCGCCAGAAAGTCCGGGTTGCCGCCGAGCAGAATGTCCGTGCCGCGGCCCGCCATGTTCGTGGCGATCGTGATCTGGTTGAGCTTGCCCGCCTGCGCGACGATCTCCGCCTCCTTGGCGTGGTACTTTGCGTTCAGGACCTCATGCGGGATGCCCTTGCGTTTCAGAAGCCCGGAGAGGTATTCGCTGCGCTCGACCGAGATCGTGCCGACCAGGATCGGCTGCCCCGTCGCGTGGACCTGTTCGATCTCCGCGACCACGGCGCGGAACTTGCCCTCCTCGGTCATGTAGACGCTGTCCTTGTTGTCGATACGGATGTTCGGCTTGTTCGTCGGGATCTCGACGACGTCGAGGTCGTAGATCGCGGAGAATTCGTCCTCCTCGGTCTTTGCCGTACCGGTCATGCCCGCCAGCTTTTTGAACATGCGGAAGTAGTTCTGGAACGTGATCGTCGCGAGCGTCTTGTTCTCGCGTTCGACCTTCACGCCCTCCTTCGCCTCCAGCGCCTGGTGCAGTCCTTCGTTGTAGCGGCGTCCGATCATAAGTCGGCCGGTAAACTCGTCGACGATGATGACCTGTCCGTTCTGCACGACGTAGTCCTTGTCGCGCTCAAAGAGCGAACGCGCCCTCAGCGCCTGCTTAATATAGTGGTTCAGCTCGGTGTTTTCGGTGTCGGCAAGCGATTCGACGTTGAAATACCGCTCCGCTTTTTTGATGCCCTCCGCGGTCAGCGAGACCTGACGGTGCTTGACGTCGACCATGTAATCGCCGCTTTCCGGCTGCTCAATGCCCGAAAGCTGATCGGATTTACTGATCTCCTTGACGTCTTCGCCGCGGGTGAGCCCTCTTACAAAGCGGTCTGCCGAAACGTACATTTCGGAGCTTTCCTCGCCGCGACCGGAAATGATCAAAGGCGTTCTCGCTTCGTCGATCAGGATCGAGTCGACCTCGTCGACGATCGCGTAATGCAGCGAGCGCTGAACCATGCGTTCCTTATAGACACACATGTTGTCGCGCAGATAATCAAAGCCGAACTCGTTGTTTGTGCCGTAGGTGATGTCTGAATTGTACGCCTCTCTGCGCTCGTCCGGTTCGAGATCGTGAATGATGCAGCCGACCGAAAGTCCTAAGAAGCGGTAGATCTTGCCCATCCACTGTGCGTCGCGCTTCGCGAGGTAATCGTTGACGGTGACGATGTGCACGCCCTCGCCCTCCAGCGCGTTCAGATACGCCGGCAGCGTTGCGACGAGCGTTTTACCTTCGCCGGTCTTCATTTCGGCGATGCGTCCCTGGTGCAGGACCATACCGCCGAGCAGCTGCACGTCAAAGTGCCGCATGCCGACGGTGCGGACGCCCGCTTCGCGCACGACCGCAAACGCCTCAACCAACAGATCGTCGAGCGTTTCGCCTTTTTTCAAACGCTCCTTGAACTCCACGGTCTTGTGCCGCAGCTGTTCGTCGGAAAGCTTTTGCATCTCCGGCTCCAAAGCGTTGATCGCCGCCACCTTCGGCTTGAGTTTCTTTAATTTGCTTTCGCTCGAAGTGCCGAGCAGCTTGTCCAAAAATCCCATAAGATTCTCCTTGAACGATATCTTTGGTATTATATCACAACAACGCCCCTCTTGCAAAGGGGCGATTGTGAACGCTTCGCAACGATTTTGCGTTATTTTCGTCAATTTGGTGTATTCAATCTTGCGATGATCTCGCGCATGCGCGCCTTCTGGCTTTCGGAAAGCATCGGAGACAGCATGCGGTAGATCTCCTCCATCTTTCCTTCGCTCATCTCGCCGGTTTGCTTCTGCTCCGCCGTGAGTTTCATAAGCGTTTCCATCAGCTCGTCACTCGACTGATTTCGATAGGTTTCATACTGATTGTTGATATTCATTTCGTCTCACCTCCCGATATTCTATGCACGGCGCACCGAATCCGTGCACATCGCATACGATGTTGCAAGGAGGAATGAACATGAACGCACAACCGCAACGAAACGGACCGTCCCCGCTCTCCTGCGCCGTCGTTTTAGGCGAAGCCGTCCGCGACGAGCACGGACGCGCCGGCGTCGAAGCATACGTCAAAGCGCTTGCGCCGCTTTTGCCGCGTGAATTATTGGATCAGCTTGCCTACCGGCTGAACGTACCGGTCCCGACACCCGCTCCCCCTCCGCCGCCCCCGCCGCTTCCGCCGCCGCAAAGACCGCCCATGCAGATGCCGGACATGGAAAAACTCTTTCAGATGATGCGGCTCTTTGATCAATTGAAATCGAAAGGCGGATAAAATCTGCGGCGGATCCTTGCATACCAAGCAGTGCATTCTGCGCAAAAACCATTTTTGTTGCTGCAAAAACGCCCGAAACTGTGATAAATCTGTATTTTTATAAAATTTTCTGTGTTTTTTGAAAAAAGGGAAGATATTTCCGGAAAAGTGTGGTAATATATAGATGACACGAACACAATACCCGTGTCAGAAGGAGTGGAACATATGCGTATTTCTATTTCCGGTAAGAATTTGGAGGTTTCCGAATACATGCGCGAAGTCGCAGAAAAGAAGCTCTCCAAGCTGGATCGGTACTTCCCGCAGGACACAGAAGCACAGGTTACTCTCTCCGTCGAAAAGAACCGCCACATCGTCGAGGTGACGATCCCGCATGAAGGGCGCATCATCCGCGGCGAGGAGGTCTCGGGCGATATGTATGCATCGCTCGACAACATCGTCGAAAAGCTCGAAAAGCAGATCGTGCACAACCGCACGCGTCTCGCAAAGGGACTTCGTCAGGATGCATTCCGCGATCTTCCCGAAGAGTACGATGATGACGAAGAGGAAGGTCCGCGCATCGTCCGCGTGAAGCAGTTCTCCGTCAAGCCGATGAGCGAGGAGGAGGCCATGCTGCAGATCGAACTGCTTGGCCATGCCTTCTACGTTTTCCGCAACGTGGATACGAACGAGATCAACGTTCTTTATAAGCGTAAAGACGGCAACTTCGGTTTGATCGAGCCGTTGTAAGTATCAGTTTCACCCGAAAAGGAGCTTCCCGAAAAGGGAAGCTCCTTTTTCATATCCGTATGCGTCTTACGGCCATTCATAGAGGATTTCAACGCCGAAACCGTTGTTGATCATGTCGTCGATCGCAAGCGAGGCGTCGGTATCGTTCTGATCGAGCACGATCAGCTTCAGCTTCTTGCAGTCCTCAAGCTTATAATAGTCATGGAACAGGATCGGGCAGCCCGAAATATCCAGCTTCTGCAGCGCTTTGAAATTCTTGAAATACGAGACGTCGCTGATGTTCGATTTATTGATCCGAAGCGACTTGAGCTTACCGAGCGAAGTCAGCGGCTTGATGTTTTTCAGCTTCTTGTTGTAGCCGAGATGCAGATACGTCAGTTTGGAAAGTGACGCAAGCGGTGAAACGTCCGAGATCTTGGAAAGCCCGTACAGGGAGAGTTCTTCGAGGGTTGTGAGCTCGCCGACCGACTCCAGATCCTCGTTGTCCAGATCGTTATAGGAAAGGTTCAGCTTCGTCAGCTTTTTCAGCTTCTCGAGAGGTCTCAGATCGCTGATTGCATTGTGACCGAAATGCAGATACGTCAGCGCCGTCAGATCCTCAACCCAATCGATGTCCGTGACCGCATTCCCCTTGCCGCCTTCGTTGCAACGGCGAAGCTTCAACGTCTTGAGTTTCACGAGCTCGCCGAGCGGCTCATAATCGTCCATGTAGCAGTAATCCAGCGACAGTTCCTCAAGGTCCGGACAGAGCGCGACAAGATTTGCCACTTCCTCCGCCGTGATATGACGAAGCTTGCTGCTCTTTCCGTTGATGCCGAGTTTGCTGCCGTCGATCTTCTTTGTCCCGCGCTTCACCGTCTTCCCGCCGAATGTGAACGAATCCGGGACCTTCGTCGGCTGCGGCGTCGGCGTAGGCTTCGGCGTCGGGATCTCCGTAGGCGTCGGCGTGGGCGCTTCCGTCGGTTCCGGCGTCGGTGCTTCCGTGGGGTCTGCCGTCTGGTTTTTAACGGGTTCCTCCGTCTGCGTTGTCACCGGCTCCGCCGTTGCGATCCCGGGAAGCTCCGCCGTGGAAGCCGGTGTTTCGATTACTGCGACCGCAGGATCGTCGGTCGGCGTCTGTTCGGATGCCGGAGACGGTTGGACAACCGACGTCGGTTCGGCGGTGGCTTCCGCATTCCTCCGCGCATCCCGATCCGGCTTGATCACCGCAAACCAAAGCAGCACAAAGCCTCCGACCAAAGTCAGTACGATCGCGGCTGAACCGATCAGCACGGCGGTCGAAAGCGGCATCCCCTTGCCTTTTTTGACTTTCTTCTCCATACTCCTCCCCCTTTCGATCAATAAAGCGGTCCTTTTTTATCAATATATCATATTCATGCCGAAAAGAAAAGCGATCACGGGACGATTTTGCCCGGATCGCATGAAATACCGCCTTATTTTCCGCAAAGCCAATACCCGACGAGCGGACCGAGGAAGATCGCAAGATAGATCAGCGTGATCCACGGCTGATAGTCAACGTAAAATCCGCGGAAGCTTAGGCTCCACGGATGCTTGATGAGCACCCAGCCGAACACGTCGAACACGATGCAGATCGCCGCCCATACGGCGCCGGTCACGAGCGCGTCGGTGATCGTCGGATTTCCGAGCCCTCGCATATACAGCCAGCCGAACAGCGAAAAGATCACGATGTTATAGAGCGGGTGCCACGGCTTCGTCTTTTCGTAGCCCTCGCCCATGCCGGGACCGTCCTTCATGGACTTCATGTGCAGCACAGTGATATTGAAGATGGTGTGACCGATCCCGATCAGCGTCACGATGATATACGCAAGCCAGAACCAGAGCATCGACATGCCGAAGTTTCGCATAGGTCCCTCCTTAGGCAAACGCCGACGCCGCCCAAACGATCAGCCAGAAATACGCCGTCGCGCAGAGCGTCAAAAGGCTCAGTACCATGCCGATCACGGAAAAGATGATCCCTTTCCGGGTGTGCGGCTGTACCCGAAGGCTCTTTACAAGCCCAACGATCCCGAGCACGATCCCGGCAAGCGAAGCGACCAGCGGCAGGAGCATCATGATCGCAAGGATATGCGGGATCTCCTGTACGCTGTTCAGGCACAGCAGCGCGACCCAGACCGGTGCGGTGCAAACGCCGATGAGCATTGCCGCAAGGGAAATATGTTCTGCTCGTTTTCTGTCACTGTCCATTTTCCCCTCCTATTCGGTCTGCTTTGCCGCATTCACGAACGCCGCGAAGAGCATTCTGCTGGTTTCATCCTTGCGGAAGAAGAATTCCGGATGCCACTGCACCGCCCAAACAAAACGCTTTTCGGGCGCATAGATCGCCTCAACGAGCCCGTCCGGTGCGAACGCCATCGGATGCAAGCACGGCGCAAGCGCCTTGATCGCCTGATGGTGGCAGGAGTTCACGCCGATCGAATCCGCACCGAGAAGCGAAAACAGCGGCGTATCCTTTACGAGCGTGACCGGATGCTCGGCGCGGTCGTATGGCGCCGCCATGCGGTGGTTTACACCGGACGGATGCTCGGTTGGAAGGTCTTGAAAGAGCGTTCCGCCGAGGTGCGCGTTTATCATCTGCAAGCCGCGGCAGATGCCGAATACCGGCTTGTTTGCATTCCAAAGGAGCCTTAACAGCACCGATTCCATTGCATCGCGCTCCGGGCACAGTTCCTTGCAGGTCGGTTTCGTTTCTTCGCCGTAAAGCGCGGGCGAAACGTCCTGCCCGCCGGCGATCAGAAACCCATCGAGCGTGTCGACAAGGCGTTTCAGAGCTTCTTCATCATCAAGGAGCGGCAGCATCACGGGTACCGCGCCCGCCTGCTCCAATGCAAGAAAATACCCGGGCAGCATCCAATAGGAATCCCGTCCGCGGTCGAATAACGGCGTTACGCCGATCAGCGGTTTTTGCATATTCCCTCCACGACGACTTTGTCGTCAATTCATGTGCCGTAAGGCACGATTCACGTCCTTTGGACAATTCATGTGCAAAGCACAATTCATGCGCTTGCGCAATTCATTCGGCGGGGCGTCTGGGTCTCTCCACTTCGTTACATAGGTAGATCGCGCGCTTCCCGCGCGTACCATCGCCCCCTGCAAACAACCGCGAGTGCCTGCGCCTACATCCCGTAGGGACGATCATTGATCGTCCGCTTTCCTGCGCCGCACCTCATAGATCCCGAACCATCCCATCTCCGACCAGTCTTCGTTCCGATATTTGACGAAGTACGCATAAGCGTCGTACCAGTTCGAAAACAGTCCGTTTTCGTTCAGCTTTGCGTAATCCTCTGAAAAGAGCGTGCCATCCTCGTCGCAGCCGTGCCATTGCGGAAGGAACAGGCAGTCGCTGATGATCGAAAACGCGCCGTCGGCATCGGTCATATAACTGACGTCATACCCGAGAAATGCATAGTTCCGCGGATAAAACCCGATCGTTCCGGCAAGTCTTGTATGAATGATTTCATACTCTTCCGGATGCTCCTGCAGCCCCAGATATCTGTTCGCGTCTCCTTCGGTTTTCAGCCCTGCTTTGAAGTTGGTTTCATGCAGCAAGCGAAACTGCAGCATTCTTTCGCGAAAACCGATTTTTTATTCAATTCGTCTCTGAAAAGGCAGCCGCCGGATCGATCTGTGCCGTAATACGGTTTTATGATCTTCTCGGTATACGGGTGTCCGTAGAACGGTCGAATGTTCTCCTTCTGCTCGCGGTATGCCGCATATAGCTGCGGATACTTTTTTACGACCGAAAAGCGGGAAGGAATCTTTAACCGTTTCTCCTTCATCTCGCCTTGCGCAAAGCTTTCAAAAATGACCGCTCTGATCATTCGCGATTGCCCTCCGTGATCATGATCATTCGGACTGTCCTCCGTGATCACATGAAGAATGAATTGCCCTTCGGGCATGAATTACGTCTGCGACGCATGAATTGGCTGCGCCGTGAATTGCAGCGAAGCCGCATGAAAAGGCGTTCCCGAAGGAACGCCTCAAGATTATGACATGGTCAGATACGCCGAGATGAACAGGTCGAGGTCGCCGTCCATGACCGCCTGGATGTTGCCGTTTTCGGCGCCGGTGCGGTGGTCCTTGACCAGCGTGTACGGCTGGAAGACATAGGAGCGGATCTGGCTGCCCCATTCGATCTTCTTCATCTCGCCCTTGATCTCCTGCATCTGCTGCTCGCGCTCGCGCTCCTGCAGCTCCAAGAGTTTACCTTTCAGGATGCGCATCGCCATTTCCTTGTTCTGAAGCTGGCTTCGCTCGTTCTGGCACTGCACAACGATGCCGGTCGCCAGGTGCGTGATGCGGATCGCGGAGCTGACCTTGTTGACGTTCTGTCCGCCCGCGCCGCCGGAGCGGTAGGTGTCGACGCGGATCTCGTCCGGCTCGATCTTGATGCTCGTGTCGTCGTCCTCAAAGATCGGTGTGACGTCGAGCGACGAGAACGACGTGTGTCGACGTGCGCTTGCGTCGAACGGCGAGATGCGCACGAGACGGTGCACGCCTTTTTCGGCCTTCAGATAGCCGTAGGCGTTCTCGCCCTCGACCTCGAACGTGACGGACTTGATCCCCGCTTCGTCGCCGTCTAAAAGGTCCAGCTCCTTCACCGTCCAGCCGCGCTTTTCGCAGTAGCGTGTGTACATGCGGTAGAGCATTTCGGTCCAGTCCTGTGCCTCCGTGCCGCCCGCGCCCGCGTGCAGCGACAGAATGGCGTTTGAAGCGTCGTAGGGGCCTTTTAAGAGCATTTCGAGTCGCAGAGCAGTCATCTTGTCATCGAAGGACTTCAGCTCATTTTTGAGCTCGTCAAGCAAGCTCTCGTCGTCCTCTTCCTCCGCCATCTCGATCAGCGTTTCGATGTCCTCGCTCTGTGCGTCGAGCTTACTGAGCCGTTCGAG
>JAFOQN010000093.1 GCA_017393775.1 Clostridia bacterium | reverse complement strand
GTTCGTCCTTGCGTGCCGTCTCAACTGGGGACCGGTCGCCGCCGGGATCGCTTACGGCTGTTCCATCGGCGGGCTTTGGTCGATGTCCGACACGCTGATCCTCACGATGCCCGCGGAATCTTCGCCGTCCGGCATGCGCGCCTCGGTCATGGGTACGATCTCGGTCATGATCGGCGCAGGCATGTTCATCGGCAGGATCCTGTTCATCGTGCTGCAGAATTTTATCTCGATGGACCTGCTGTTCCTGATGATCTGCGTGCCGTTCATGACGGTTTCGCTGCTGCTCTTGATGCTCAAGGTCAAAGAGACCAAGGATGTCGATCTGGATCACATCACAGCGGAGACTTACAAATAACAGCTGCATAAAAGAAGCCGTCGGATGGTTCCGACGGCTTCGTGCTTTTCCGGTGTTATGAGAATCTCCGTTTGTTGCGGCCGGGGAAGGTGTTGAACCGGTCCGGCATCCAGACGGGATCGATGTCTTTCACCGCTTCCTCGGCAGTGATGACCGCGTCGTTATGATCAATGTCGATCAACGTATAGCGGTCGTTGCCCATGCCGAGCTCTTTCATATAGCTCAATTGCCGGAGTCCGTGGCGCGTTTCGATGCGCTCGGTCAACGCTTTGCCGCCGAAGTTCGGCAGCGCGTAGATGAGATCGACGCATGCGGCGTCCGCGGCGAGAATGTCCAACGACGCCACGATACCGACGTCCGGGGTCACGACCGGCTCCGCCTCGGCGCCTTCGCAGTCGCAGGAGACCGACATGTTGCGCATCGTATTGATGAAGCAGACGTGGGGCGCAAAGTGATCGACCGTAGCTTTTGTGCTTTCGGTCATGCGCTCCATCAACTCCTCCTCGGCAATGCTCCACATGTTGTCGGAGCCTTGAGCAGTATGGATATCGCGCTTGCCGATCCGACCGTCCGCGCAGCCGATGCCGATGTTTTTGTTGGAACCGCCGAAACCGCCCATCATGTGGCCCTTGAAGTGTGTAGCCACGAGCAGCGAATCGTAGTTTAACATGTTCTTTCCGACGTGCATGGTATCGAACCATTTGCCGCCTTTCACCGGAAGCTCCGCAACGCCGTCCGCGTCGGTGATGTCGACCGGGCAAAACGTCCAGCCGTTGATCTCCAGCGTTTTGCGGTGCGCTTCGGTCGTGTAGCGGCTGCCCTCGTAGTAGGTGTTCGTTTCGATGATCGTCGCGCCCGGAAGACGGGAATCGATCAGCTCTTTGATCCAGGGTCGCGGGATGATGTTCGGTCCTTCGGCTTCGCCGGTGTGCAGCTTGATTGCCACCCTTCCGGTGAGCACGGAGCTTACACGGTCATAGATTTTTTTGAAGCCTTCTTCCGAAAGATCGCGGGTAAAGAACACGACGGAGCATTCGCCGGTACGCCGGTCAAACGGAATATACTTGTTGCCGTCCTTGCCGGGGACGGGGTGCTTTTCACGCATGGGTCGACCTCCTTGTCTTGATGATTCTATTATCTCCGAAAACAGCGCATTTTGCAAGAAAAAACTAACCGGGAAACGGCTTTTTCAGGGAAACATCCGAAAGAGGCACGATTCCGAAACGCTTTGCGAACGCTTCGGCTTTTTTGAGATTCTTCGGATCGGCAAGGTCTTTCGGCATATGCGCATCGCAGCCCAAAACCGCAGGACATTCCAGCGCGCCTGCGATCTTCCAGAACGCCGCGCAGGGATAGTTTTTATGCTCGCGAAGTCCCAATAGGTTGATCTCCAACGGAATGCTCCGTGCTTTTGCGCCGGCGCACAGACGCGTCATCTCGCGTCGGTAGACATCCGGGCTGCCGGTAAAGTGAAACAGGTCCGGATGCGCAAGGTAGGTGAACGCGCCGGTCCGCATTCCGGCAAGACAGCGGTCGACGTACCGCTGTACAGCCGTTTCGTCGCTCTGCGGATTGGTGTTGTAGACGCGCTCGCTGCTGTCGACAAAATGCTGCGCAAGCAGCAGATAGTCCACAGGATAAGGTTTCAGAAGATCAAGCATAGCGGGGAAGAGGTCCGGATAATATTCGGCTTCGAACCCGAGCCGGATCTCGATCTCATGCGCATATTCCGCTTTCAGCGAAAGCACGCTTTCGACATAATCGTCAAGCAGGCGCAGCGGAACGCGGAAGCGCGATTCGTGACCATCCGTAAACGGCATGGGCACATGGTCCGAAAACCCGAGCGTGTGGAGTCCGCGTGCGATCGCCTTCTCTACATAGGCGCGGTCCGAACCTGCCGCATGCCCGCAGCGAGCAGTGTGCGTATGATAGTTTGCAAGCATCGTTTGTCTCCGATTATATCCGTCTATATTTGTATCATACTATGAATCGCTTTCCGTTTCAACCGGCATTTTTGATTTGCGCTTTACGGCAGACTGTTCTTGCAAATCGGCTCAAAAAGCGCTATAATCAGCGCAAGGATATGAATGGGGAGGTTCTTATATGGATTTGACGATCGGTGCAACTTTCTTTTTTGACTGGGAAATGCGGTTCATGGAGTGGCTGCAGGCGCAGATCGGAAACAGCGGTGCCCTCTGTTGGGTGCTGTCCAATCTGTCCGCGTTCGGCGAGCAACTGCTGCTCGTGGCTGTTATGGGCTTTTTGTACTGGGGGCTCAACAAGGAGTTCGGCAAGTATGTCGGGCTCAATGTGCTGATGGCAAACGTGTGGAATCCGATGATCAAAAATATCGCCCTGCGTCTGCGTCCGTATATGGTGGAGGGCTCTAATGTCAAACTGCTCCGGTTGATCGATGACAAAGCAGACGCCATGGATGTCGCGGCGCAGGGCTATTCTTTCCCGAGCGGGCATTCCGCCAACGCCGCCACGTTATACGGTTCTCTGGCGGCGCACGAAAAGAAACGCAAGCTTCTGTGGGCGCTTGCCGTCGTGCTGCCGCTGCTGGTCGGCTTTTCCCGCGTGTTCGTCGGCGCGCATTTCCCGACGGACGTGTTTGCAGGCTGGATTTTAGGCGTGATCATCGTTGCACTCATACCCTGGCTTCGCAAAAAGATCAAGAACCGCTGGGTGTTCTACGCGGTCTTGCTGCTTACCGCCGTGCCCGGGTTCTTCTATTGCAAGAGCAACGACTATTTCACCTCGTTCGGTATGCTTCTGGGATTCCTGCTTGCCGAGCCGTTTGAGGAGAAGTTTGTCAAGTTCGAGAATACCTCCAATATCTTCCGCTGCATTCTGCGCACCATCGGCGGCGGCATTCTGTACTTCGGACTGAACGAGCTTTTGAAGCTGCCTTTCCCGAAGGAACTTCTGGAAGCGGGCACGATCGTTTCCTATCTGATCCGCACGCTGCGTTATGCTTTGGTCATCTTTACGGTCATCGGCGTATATCCAATGCTCTTCAAGGCAACCGGCAAGCTCTTTGATCGGAAAAAACAAGAGGCGTGACGGCAGGGTACAAACTGCTTCATGTATAGATCACGGCGCTTCGGATCAACATCCGGGCGCCGTTTTTTTCTGGCTGCGGGGGAGGTTTTCATCCGGTACACCGATGAAAACTTCCCGTTTCTGCCGGGCCGAGAACTGCGATGATATCTATGATTTCCTCAAAATAAAACACAGCAAGATGGTGACATTGTGCTGCTTCATTGCTCAAATGTGATCAATAAACCGGAAGCTGTTGTGCAGATATAGTATTTGTTTTCTCCGGCCTTTTGAATTTCCCCGGTTTAACGAGTCTCTCTGTAATCAGCTTAATCCGTTAGGGTTTATAACGCCGGCCTCGGAAAGAGTCTTTGCTGTTTCAGGTGAAGTGGCTCCGCACTCCCTAAGCTTTTTAATGATGAGATTCCTCCGAATGAGAGGAATAGGTGGAAAAAACGTAATAATGTTCTCCCTTCTTACTTATGGTTCGCTTTACTGAACGGGCAGCGTTTGCCAATACACTGGTTGTTCTGAGATGCATGCTGACAAATGATTTCCGGCTTGTCCATCTGGATATCGAAGTGTTCTACCACAAAGTCAATAGCGGACAGGATGGATAGATAAGAATCCCGTTTACAACAACGCGGCCCGCCAATTTCTCCAATAGCACTTAACGACTTCGCGGTCATTTTATGCGACAGAGCGAAAGGCTCGACTGATAACGGCGTAGAAGAGGAGATAATCGACACGAACATTCCCGTGCTGATTCCGGCCCCGCACGCACCCCAAAAACCACATGCACCGCCGGGAACTCTCTTCCCACGATTCATCATCTCGACGAGAGCCTTCTTAAGGTCGATCTCTCCCCCCGCATTCCTGTACGCAGTCAACAGCGCCGCCCCAACCATCACATGATGCTCAGGTCCATGCATATGACAGAATGGCATCGACATCATTTTTTCTATGATATCAACAGGATCTTTTGATGTTTCATTCATGCAGGATCCAATAATGCTGTCCAATCCCTGTGTATGGCATTCGCTGCATACATAATGCCCGTTGATGCATCTTATTTTGCTGTTTTCCTTTTTATGACAGATTTCACACTCCATCAGTATATCTGTTTCCAGATACTCCAGAGGAGCTTTACAGATCAGACATTCTTCCTTCATTTATCACCTCAGCAAGGTTATCCAATATCGTCTCAACAAATGATGGCCTTCTGCATCGTTATATGCTTCTATGGTGTCCTGCCATATGCCGCCCAGCTTTTCACATATATGAATAGAAACTTTGTTTTTTTCGTTAATCGTCAGCAGTACCTTTCTCATGCCGTGTTGCTTTGCGAGTTGCAACCCGAGGCGGAGTATCTCTGATCCATATCCTTTTCCTTGCTCCGAAACTCTGACTGCATAACCGATGCTTCCAATTTCCATCATTACCTTTTCGGGGAAATCGGTTCGGAGTTGAAATTCACCTATGAATCTGCCATTATCAATTGCCCAATAATGAAAACTGACAGGCGACCCTTCTACTAATCCCCGTTCTTTCTTTTCATACCATGATTTTGTACGAGAAAACCAGTCATCATCAATGTACTTTGGATTCGTGGGTCTGAAATAGGTGACATGGTTATCATACAATTCCTGACAAAACTCTTTGTATCCCATGACATGTTCGGGACATCTTTTTATAAGCTTCACCATACATTTCCCTTGTCAAAACCCGGTTTTACAAGATGATTATACCATAACATACGGACTCATTACAATAGAAAACCTCATTTGCCTATAGTAGACAAAAGAGGTTTCTATCATGGTTGCGGGGGGATTTTCGTCCGTTACAC
>JAFOQN010000092.1 GCA_017393775.1 Clostridia bacterium | reverse complement strand
GGTGCGTCGCTGCCGCTGAACGTCCGCAAGCGCGGTGTCTATGAGCTGCCTCTGGAGGACTGACGCATGAGCCGCAGGCGCTTTTGGATCGCGCTGTTCATATTCAGCCTGATCGGACAGATCGCGTGGGTCGTTGAAAACATGTATTTCAACGTCTTTATCTATCACATGTTCCAGGCCTCGGAACGCGATATCGCGCTGATGGTTCAATTCAGTGCCGTTGCCGCGACGCTGACGACGATGTTTATCGGCGCGCTTTCCGACCGGCTCGGCAGACGCAAGGCATTCATCACAGTCGGCTATATCCTTTGGGGTGTTTCGATCCTGTGCTTTGCCGCGCTGCGTGTGGACTGGATCGCAAAGCTCTTCCCCGCTGCCGCCGAAAGCGCCGCAAAAGCCGCATCAATCGGCGTGACGCTCGTCATTGTGTTCGACTGCATTATGACGTTCTTCGGTTCGACCGCGAACGATGCCTGCTTCAACGCCTGGCTGACCGACAGCACTGACGAAACGAACCGCGGCAAAGCGGAGGGCATCAACGCCATGATGCCGCTTGTCGCGATCCTGGTCGTCTTTGGCGGTACAATGTGGGCGGAGCAGGACAACGCCGCGCACTGGACGATCCTGTTTCTCATCATCGGCGGGATTGTGCTTGTTTCCGGGATACTCGGCTTCTTCCTGATCGATGAAAAAAAGCAGCCGGATCCCGCGCCCGACGGATATTTCAAAACGCTGTTTTTCGGGTTCCGTCCGAAGGTCATCCGCAGCAATCCCGATCTGTATCTGTCTCTTCTGTGCTTCACCGTTTTCGGGATCTCGATCCAGGTCTTTATGCCGTATCTGATCCTGTACTATACCGAAGCGCTGCACCTCAGCAACTACGTCCTCATCATGGCGCCTGCAATCGTGCTTGCCGCCGTCGCGACGGCGTTCTACGGACGCCTGTACGACAGGATCGGATACGGGAAATCACTTGTGCCTGCGCTGCTCGTTCTGCTTGCCGGATATGTGGTCCTGTATCTCTTCCGGCATACGGCGCTCGTGTTTATCGGCTCGCTTCTCATGATGTGCGGGTATCTTTCCGGTATGGCGGTGTTCGGCGCACGCATCCGTGACTGTACGCCGACCGGCATGGCAGGACGCTTCCAGGGGCTTCGCATCATCGGACAGGTGTTGATCCCCGGCGTGATCGGTCCCGAGATCGGTAAGCTGGTTTTGAAAAACGCGGATAAACTGCAAAACAGCGACGGCACCTTCTCCTTCATTCCGAACGCGAATATCTTCTTTTGGGCAGGAATCATACTTTTGCCGATCGCGGCTTTGATCGTGATCGAACGGGTGCGTGCCGGAAAGGAACGGAAGCATGCTTAACGCCTATCCGCGTCCGCAGCTCAGGCGCGACAGCTTCATCAACCTCAACGGCGCATGGGACTTTGCCGTAACAGGCGGCGAGCCTCCCGCGCTCTTTTCGGAGCAGATCAACGTCCCCTACCCTCCCGAGGCGCCGTTGTCCGGCGTCGAACGGCGGATCGGGCCGGACGAAGCAATGTGGTACCGGAAGCGCTTTCCCATGCCTTCGCACAGACCGGATGAGCGGGTCATCCTGCATTTCAGCGCAGTCGATCAGATCACCGAGGTTCTTGTAAACGGCGCACTTGCCGGACGGCATGCGGGCGGATATCTGCCCTTTTCATTCGATATCACCGGGCTTTTACGCGAAGAGAACGAGCTTATCGTGAACGCGGTCGATACGCTCGATCACACCTATCCGTGGGGCAAGCAAAAAATGAAGCCCGGCGGCATGTGGTACACGCCGTTTTCCGGTATCTTTGGGACGGTCTGGATGGAGGTTGTACCGGATACCCATCTCACGGGACTGCGCATTGAGCCCGCGCTCGACGCTGTTACGATCACCGTGGAAACGAATGTCCCGTTTCCCGGCGCGGTCCTTACGATCGAAACGCCGGGCGGACCGCTCTCCATCGAAATGCGTTCGCCGCAATTGACTGTGCCGATCCCCGATCCCGTTCTCTGGTCACCGCAAAAGCCGCATCTGTACCCGTTCACCGTGCAGTGCTGCAACGATCTTGTCCGTTCGTATTTTGCGCTTCGTACGGTCACTGAGGGCGTTATAAACGGCATCCCGCGCCTGCTTCTGAACGGAAAGCCGTATTTCTTCCACGGGCTTTTGGATCAGGGGTATCACCCGGAAGGGCTCTGTCTGCCGCCGGATGATCAAGGCTATGAACGCGATATCCTCGCCGCAAAGGCGCAGGGCTTTAATACACTTCGCAAGCATATCAAGATCGAGCCTCTGCCGTTTTATGAAGCGTGTGATCGGCTCGGCATGCTGGTGATTCAGGATTTTGTGAACAACGGAAGCTATCGGTTCTTTCACGATACGGTTCTGCCTACGATCGGTTTCAAACACCTGCCCGATCGGTTTGCAAACCGGGATCAAAAGGCGCGAGCCGTCTTTCTCGATACCGCTCAAAAAACAATCTCACATTTAATGAACGCACCGTGTATTGCCGGCTGGACGATTTTTAACGAGGGCTGGGGACAGTTCTCGGCGGATTCGATTTACAGGGCGCTGAAAGCACTGGACCGGACGCGTTTCTTCGACGCGACATCCGGATGGTTTTCGCAGAAGGAAAGCGACGTGAAAAGCGAACATGTATACTTCCGCGCATTCAAAGCGAAGCGTGTCGAAAAGCCGCTGCTGTTGTCCGAGTTCGGCGGGTATGTGCTCACGGATGATAAAAAGCAAAAATACGGATACCGGTTCTTTACGGAGCGGGACGCGTATCAGAAAGCGATAGAAAAGCTTTACCGGGAGGAGATCCTGCCCGCGATCCCGAAAGGACTTTGCGGCGCGATCTATACACAGCTCACGGATGTGGAAAACGAAGAAAACGGAATCATGACCTATGACCGTTCATCGGTCAAGACAGATGCGGAAGCGATGCGATCGATCGCGGAGGCGATTGAAAACGCAATCAAATGAATGTGAAAAGGGACTGTCCGCACGGAGCAGTCCCTTTTGTGATGTCTCGGATTTTCAGCCGCAGCGCAGCCACGAGAACAGCGAATGCGTCTCCTCTTCCTTTTGCGGAACCGGCGAGACGAGCACGGAGCAGGTCGCCTCAACGGTGCCGTCTGCACTGAATGCGCGGATCGTTGCCGCGCCGGGATACAACCCTTTGATGACGCCGGTGTAATCCACCTTCGCAACGCTCGGATCGGAGCTTTCAAAGCGCAGGTTTTCGAGTGCTTCAAGCGGTACGGCTGTTACATGCAGCGTGTAATACTCGCCGACAAGAACTTCTATCGCAGATTCATCGATCCGGATGCTCTTCGGCTCCTCACGAACGATCACAGGCGTGACGACAGGCGCGGCGGTTGCTTCTGCCGCGATCACGCGTGTTTCCAAAACCTCCCCGCATTCTGCGCACGTCAGCGTTTCCTCTCCCTCCGTGCCCGGGCCGGGTTCCTTCGTAACGGTCCATTCGCCGGGCGTATGACCGGTTGCGGGTACGATTGCAGAATAGGAGTCGCCGCACAGCTCGCAGACAAAGAGCGCGTGTCCTTCCTGCGTGCAGGTCGCGGACTCGCCGTCCTGGCGGTACTTGTGCGCGGGCATTGTGTAATCGTCTCGGTAGCTGTATCCGCAGGTCGTGCAGGTGTAGGTTGTGTAACCCCATTCGCTGCAGGAGGGTTCTGTCACGACCGTTGTATAAGACGGATTCCCGCATGGATCCGGACGTTTCGGGACCGCTTTTGCGTCGTATGTGAAATCAAAGTGCTTGATCTGATTGTGCGTAAGATAGCAGTCGTTTGCTTTGTTTTCGCCGATGACCGGATCGCAGTACGCGCGCTTGGATTTCGTGACTTCAAAGAAGCGAATCTCCGCGTCGATGGCTGTATCCCGCACGGCAAGATACTTGCCCTGATAACGGTGCGGCAGCTTGAACATGCCGGCAACGCCGCCGTTGTGCGCATAGCCGTAGATTTCGGCATATCCGCGCGTAAAGACGGTGCATCTTGCGACTTCGCCGTATCCGCAGGCATAGACGCCGCCGAGGAACTCCTCGCACGCGACAGTTTCATTGATGTCGATAAACTGCAGTTCCGCTTCAACCGTGCTGTCGCTGATCTCGCCCGCCTTCAGATAGCCGATCATGCCGCCGACGCCGGCATCCTGCGCGGAAACCGTCAGCGATCCGCGCATTGTGACGCTGCAGCCGCTGAACGTGGTGTTCTCCGCGTATCCCGCGATCGCGCCGATAAAGCAGCACTGCTCCGTTTCGATCGTAATCTTTGTGTTCAAAAGACGAAGATTTTTGATTTCCGCATTCTCGACAATTGAGAACAGCCCCGCAAATACACTGTCGTATGCAAGGCTGTTGCCGTCTGTCGTGACGGCAGTCTGCTCGGAGGTCTCGATCACGGCAAGGTTTGCGATCGTGTGACCGGCGCCGTCAAGGGTGCCGGAAAACGCGACCGGCGTCCAAGGGTCGCTGCCCATGTCGATGTCCGCTGTCAGGACATAGCTTCCGTCCGGATCGTCCGCAATCCGCATAAGATCCTCGCGCGTGGCGATGCCGACCGTCTTTGACTTTGTTTCGCCAAGCGGAAACGTCATCCCCAGCATCAGCAAAGACAGCATCATCGCGCAAAGCTTTTTTACCATTGTCCTCTCTCCCGGTTCGGTCCGTACGGACGTATTTTACATCGTTGTTATTTTACCATGATTTTCCCCTTCCGTAAACGTTCAAATGAAAAGTATCTGTGAATAAAAAGAAGGACCGGCTTGCGGTCCTTCCCGTTTCGGTTGGGTTTATTTGACTTTGCAGTTCATGACGTTGGACCATTCGCCGAAGTACGTCATTCCGTTAAACACGTGATACGAACGCAGGCGGATGTAATAGGTTCTGCCCGAGGTCAGATTTTTGATCACGGTCTGCACGGTCTTCGGATCGGCGATCTTGGTCGCATTCGCATTCTGCGTGAACGTGCTGTTTGTCGCGTACTGGATCTGATAGCCGGTGAATACGCTCGAGGGTTCCCACTTGACCGTCATCTGCTTCCTGCCCGAGGTAACGCTGATCAGCTTGCGGGTGGTGATTCGCACCGTGGTCTTCAAAGGACCGACCATGCCGAGGTTATAGTTGTCGCCGACATTGCCGCCGATCTGCGTGCCCGTCTCGGGATCCGTGCGGCGCGTAAAGTATGCTTTAATGCCGTACTGGTAGCGCGTTCCCGCGAAGACCTTGTGGTTCGCATCGGAACCGTCGGTCCAGGTCGTTGCCGTCGTGTTGTTCCAGCGCACGAAGTCTGTCCAGCCGTTCGTGGTGCTGCTCCATGCGCGACGGTAGATGACATAGCCCGCTGCGCCGGCGACCTTCTTCCACGTGATCTTGATGCCTTCCTTGACGTTCGCGACCGTCGTTTCCGTCGTGGCGGGCAGATAGATCTTGAATATACCGCGGCATTCGCCGAAATAGCCGTTCTTTAACGTTACATACAGATAGCCCGTGCCCGGATTTGTGTTTTCTTTATACACGAAATCGTAGTTCGCTGCGGGGATCGTGCTGCCGTCCGCCCGGTTCTTCACCGTGAACCGCGGCGTCTGCACCTTGCCGTTTGCGATCACATACGCCGTCGTCCCCTTGAACTGGACGTCGTTTTCGTTCCATACGATCTCGGCGTCAATCACCGTTCCTTCCGCCTTGTATCCGCACATACGGCAGTAGCCGTACGGATCGTAATCGTGATCTTCAAACTCCTCTCCGTATTCCCATTCGGTCTGCAGCACCTTGCCGCAGGTCGGGCAATACCGTTCTACTTCACGCTCGCCGAAGATCCTGTGCTTCCTCGCGTCAAAGATTTCGCATTCGTATTTATCCCAGATGAAACGTACTGCAGGCGTTGCGGTGTGTTTGCAGGTGTTCTTATGTCCGCACAAACTGCAGGTGTCCCGCTCTTCGTCGACTGCCTTATCGTAGTAGTCATGCGGTGCTTTTCCCGTCATCTCCATGGTCTGTTCGTTCATGTAGACGCCGCAGTCGAGGCATCTTTCTTCGGTGCAATACTGTCCGCTCACCTGATGTTCCGAATCGCTGCCGATATCCGTATATGTCCGATCATCCCATGACCACCAGCCGTAGGTCTCACGGTTCAAATGCTTGCACTGATTGACGTGACCGCATCCGCCGCATATACCGGATTCATCATAATAATGATAATACATGTAGGTAACGGGATACGGTGTTTCTTCGGAAATGACCTCGTCGCAGTCAAGACACTGGGTATACGGCATGATCATATAGGTAGCGCGGTGCCACAGATCGTCTTCCAATTCTTCATAGGTGGTGGTGCCGTATTTTTGGAAGGTGTATGTGTTTTTATGCGGGCACGGAAGTCCGAGATAATGCCACAGGGCAGTTTCGAGACAGTCGTTGAAGCTGTGGATATAAAGAGAATTGTCCCTCTGTTCCGCAGTGCCTTTGTAAAACACGTCGGAGATATTGACGCATCCGCTGAAGGCGCTCTCATAGATCGTATTCAGGCTGATCGGGATCGTCACGCTCGTCAGGGACGTACATCCGCTGAAGCATTTTTTGAATGCATAAATGGTGCCGTCCGGGATCTCGACAGTCCGGAGCGCGGTACAATCGCTGAACGCACATTCGCCGATCGATTTCAGATCTTCCGGCAGCGTGAGCGTGAGGATCTCGCCTGCAAAGGAATACCACGGCGACGAGCCTTCCGCGAAGTTCCACATATCGCCGGAACCAAGGATCTCCAGTTCCCCGGTATCCGCATGGAACGTCGATGTCAGCTGATCGCCGCAGGCATTCTCGGGCAGCTGCGAGATCATGACGGTGACATTGCCGGTCTTGTGGTCGAACGGGCAGGAAACGCGAAGATAATACGTTTGTCCGGCGACAAGCGATATGCTGAATCGGAAATTACTCTGATCGCCGCTGTCGTCGTCTCCGCCGATCTCGTTCATTTCATCGTTGTACATGACGGCCAAAGTGTCATAATTGGAAACCGAATAAATCCGATAACGCGTCGTGACCGGCGCCCTAAACGGGCGGTAGACCTGCTCGTTGGCTTCGGAGATCACAAATGTGTTTTCGCCGACGACAAGCGGTTCGTCGGAATGCGTTTCCGTACCTTTCATCAAACCGGCTTTGGGTATTTCGCCTTCCTGCGCTTCGGACTGCCGTGTTTCCGTATGCACATGGCTGTGCGCGTGCTCACTGTCTGCCGACGGCGCTTCATTTACGCTCGGCGCGAAAGCAACGAGCATCACGATGCAAAGCAGCGCCGCAAGGATCTTGTACCAGGTTTTCTGCATATCATTCTCTCCCCCCATTTTCCCACTATATATTGATAATATCAAAATACTTGGTGACTGTCAATGCAGGGAGATACAATAAACAGAAAAAAGGACCGCCATGCGGTCCTCTTTCTGCTATAAAAAACGATTAGTTGAGAGCGTCCTTCAGAGCTTTGCCTGCCTTGAACGCAGCCGCCTTGGTCGCAGCGATCTCGATCTCCTTACCGGTTGCCGGGTTGTGGCCCTTGCGTGCCGGACGGGTCTTTGCTTCGAATGCACCGAAACCGACGATGGAAACCTTCTCGTCCGCCTTGAGCGCGTCGACGATGGTGGAAACGACCGCGTTGATCGCCTTTTCTGCGTCCTTCTTGGACAGCTCGCTCTTCTCTGCAACTGCCGCGATAAGTTCAGTCTTGTTCATGATTATTCCTCCATAAATGATATTCAAAAGTGATGATACTCTTGACGAGCAGTGCTTATTTTATCAATCAAATCCGAGTTCGTCAAGTCCTAAATTGCCACTTTATTCGGAAAACAGGGATTTTTTCGCCTTTTCCCAGTACTTGTCTTGTTCAGACAACGGGAGATCCCTGAGATTCTTTCCGTCGTCCGCCGCAAGCTCCTCCATCTTCCCGAACCGTGTGATGAATTTATCTGTCGCATCGTGCAACAACAGTTCACCGTCAAGCCCCAAAAGCCGTACAACATTGACGATCGCGAACAGGAGATCCCCCGCCTCCTCGGAAACGTCTCCGTCGCCGCGCATGGCAGCCTTCAGTTCATCCAGTTCCTCGTATACCTTCGGCATCGCCTCTTCGGCGTCGTTCCAGTCGAAACCGACCTTGCGCGCGCGCTTCTGCACCTTGCTGCTTCTCATCAGCGCCGGGAAGCGTTTCGGGACCGCGCAAAGGACCTCCTTCTGCGTCTTCTGGTTCTTTTCCTTCTGCTTGAGCTCGTCCCAGCGCTTCAGCACGTCGGCGCTCGATTCCGCCTTTTCCGTGCCGAACACGTGCGGATGGCGATAGATCATCTTTTTGACGATGCCGTCCGCAACGTCCGTTTCATTGAACCGCCCCTGCTCGTCCGCGATCGTCGAATGAAATACAACGTCCATCAGCACGTCGCCGAGCTCCTCAACGATATGCGCGTCGTCCTGCTCGTCGATCGCGTCGTTCAGTTCGTAGCATTCCTCGATGAGATCCGCTTTCAGACTTTCATGCGTCTGCTCACGGTCCCACGGACACCCGCCCGGGGCGCGAAGGCGCTGCATGACGGCGACGAGATCGTAGTATCCGTAGCGTGTACGTTCCTCGAACGACGCAGGTTTTACGTACAGTACCGAGCCCGCAAACAGCGTGCGTCTGCGGTCGAGTTCCGAAAGCGGAAACGTGCGGAACGCGTAATGCCCGTCCGGCTGCAGTGTCGCGAGCGTGACCGGCCATTCGTCCGGATAGATCTCGGAAAGCGCAAGCTTCACTTCACCGGCTATGATCGGGTTGTCAAGCTCCTGTACGCAAAGCGGTACAGAGGGATCGACACGCTTCGGAAGCGTCCGCGCCGTAAAAGCCAACGCGTCCTGCACCGCGGGAAACGCCGCCTTTGCGTACGAGACGCCGGGCAGAACGTCGACGCGGAAGCCCTTCCTCTTCGCCGCGGTTTCGATCGCCGGAAGCTGCGCAAAGCAGCCGTCGCCCATGACTGCATACACGCAGTCGCCGCCCGAAACGAGCCGCGCCGCGATCGCGTCGTTCAGCGCGTCGAAATCTTCGGCGGATTCATAGAGATCATCCATCGAAATGAACGCAAGGCCGGCATCTTTCACCGGCTTTGCAGAGGGGTGCTCCGTCGTCTGCAGATACAGTGTTTCCGCGTGCAAAACCGCGTCCCACGCAGCGCGTGTCAGCGTTTTCGGCGTGGAAAGCGGCGCAATGGTGATGGTTTTCATATTATCTCCTTGCAAAGCGGGCAAGCTTTCTGCCGCCCGGAATATAGGCGAGTTCTTCCTTGGTGAACATGGCGAACAGGAGTGTAAAGACGACGTAAGCCACAACTGCTGCAAGGATCGCGATCACGGTTGCGGCATGCGCCATCCATCCGTTTTGGAAGATCGTGAGTCCCGAAAGCAGCCTGTGTGCGCCCCATGCGGCGGCGCCCATCAACGCGGACGCCAGCGCTGGCTTTAAGAAGGTATCGAGCACGTTGAGCCTTGCCTTTGTGACCTTCAGAATCGCGGCGGTATCGAGAATGCCGGCGATGCCGTAGCAGGTGAGATTGGATATGACCGCGCCGAGAATGTTGATCTCCTTCATCGGGATACAGATGAAATTGACCGCGATTTTTGTCAGCCCGCCGATCAGAAGGAACCACATCGGAAGGCGGTGACGACCGGCACCCTGCAGCGCGCCGGTCGCCGTCTGTACCAGGGAAATGAAAATAACGGTAAACGCCGCAACCCGCATCAGCGGTACGGCGATCGCATACGCTTCGGGCGTGATGCGCGAATACAGAAGCCTGATGATGGGTCCCGCGAGTACGGAAAGCCCGACCGCGCAGGGCATGCCGATCGCCATGGATATCTTCAGACTCAGAAGCGAAAGATTCTGTACGCCGGTCTTATCGCTGCGCACGCGCGCCGCGGAGATCGCCGGTACGATCGACATGGCAATGCCGACGGTCAGCGTTGCGGGAAGGTTGATGATGGAGCGGACATAGGTGCAGAGCGCCTGGTAATTCAGGTCGGCAAAGGTGAAATCGGGCTCGAGCACCGTTGTATACGGAGCGCCGATCCCTTGGAGAAGCCGCGTGATCATCACGGAATCGAGGAAGTTTGCGATAGGCAGAATCGACGCGCCGAGCGTGATCGGGATCGCGATCATGAGCATCGGCCCGATCACACGTTCATGCGGGTTCGGATCCTCGATCAGGGACGGATACTGTCCCTTTGTCCGCGCATAGAAAAGGATCATCACGACGAGCGCAAGGATCTCGGAGATCGTAACGCCGAGCAGCAGTCCCGCCGCGCCCGCGGCGCTGCTGAAATCTGTGCCTTCATATCGTTTATACAGATATCCCGCAATCAGAAGCCCGAATATGAACTTAAAAACCTGTTCGGCAAACTGCGAAACACTCGTTCCGGTCATGCGCTGCAGCCCCTGCAGATAGCCGCGGTACGCACACAGCAGGGAAACGAACAGCAGTGCCGGCGCAAGCGCCATCATCGAATATTTCGCGCCTTCCCCGCCGTTCAGCACCGTTCCGCCGAGCCAGCCCGCGCCGAAGAACATCAGCGCCGAAGTGATCGCGCCGATCAGAAGAAGCAGCAAAAGCGAACGCCGGAAAACGCGACGCGCGCCGTCGTGGTTGCCGACCGCCGCGCGCTCCGCGACCATGCGCGAGATCGCCGTCGGAATGCCTGAGCTTGAAATGATCAGCAGCCATGAGTACGTCGGATAGATGAGCTCATAGTATTTCATGCCGGGCTCGCCGACGATGCGCACCGCAAAGATGCGGAACAGCACGCCGATGAGCTTGCATATAAGACCGGCCGCCGCAAGGATCGCGGCGCCTTTGACAAATGACGTTTTCTTATTGACTTCCATGCGTTCAGTATAGCAGATGTGAAGTCTATTTTCAAGTGGAAAGCAGCGCGGTGAAAATGCCTTCGTTTTCCGCATAGAGCGCAGGCAGATCCCCAATCGGAAGCGGATTCACGCCCCTTCCCGCTTCGACCGTGAACGCGTTTGCGCGCAGTGAATCGATCATCCAGTCCTTGTAGCCCGCAAAGCTGCTCCCGTACGGAACGTTTGCTACCGTATATCCGGAAGCAGCCGAAAACGCTTCCGCAAGCGCAAGCGATCCCTGCGGCGCAAAGCCCTGAAATTCCCAGTAGATCTCGCCGCCCTGCGTGTGATATGCGATCGCGCGGTCGTAACGCTCGCGGATCGAAAGCTCGTACATCGCACGGTTTTCCGGCGCTTCCAAAGGCCGTGTGCCGACGTAGTCGCGCGGGCTGGGACGCGTAAATCCCTGCGCCTGT
>JAFOQN010000091.1 GCA_017393775.1 Clostridia bacterium | reverse complement strand
TCTCCTCAATATCCCTTGTACGGATCGATGATCGTGCCGTCGATTGCGTTGATGATACAAAGCGGGTTCAGATTGTCATAGTAACTTTTTGAGGCATCTGGTTCACTTTGCCCTTCCGCAATATTGTTGGCTCTCTGCTCCTCGCTGTACGTAAACGTGCCTGTAAAGAACCATGCCGGAACCAAAAGTCCAGTATTGATATTGCCCTTTTCACGAATGCGGAACAGTCCGAGCTGCACGTTGTCCACGTTCAACGTGCCGTCCTGATGTTGTTCCCAGAAGAACACGCGATCCATCTGCGTTTCAAAGGTCTTTTCGATCTCTTCATACGGCAGAAGCGGCGTGGACTCGGCGATCACGTCGGTTACCTTCAGCGGCGCAACCCAAACAACCGAAAGCAGCGTGCCCTCGCCGTCCACTGCCGCCATCAACGATTCATAATCCCAATAGCCTACAAACTGCGTGTCCGGATCGTCATCTCCCGCCGAGCCGCTGCAATACACCTGATACGCGCCGTTTGTCACCGGCGACAGATGGATAAGATACGCCCAGCGCGTATTGGACTGAATGCCCTTCACGTCGCCGTCGGTTGCGGCATTGTTCGCCCAGTATACATCCGAAGCGGCAAAGGAACCGAATCCGTCGAAATATGCCTGCACGATTTTAATCGCGTCGTTCGGCGTCAGATTCGCGCCCTCATGCGGCGTGTCGTACTCTTCCGGATCGATGCGCTCAGTTCCGAACTTGTTGGGATTGTTGAAAAACCAGACCGTGGTGGTGTCATACATTTCGCGTCGCGCGACCTCGAACTCGACCGGACGATCACATTCATTAGCCCACACATTTGCATAATCAAAGAATCCGGAAACCGATTCGCTGTTCACGATCATGATCTGATTGGAATTGTGTTCAAAATCCTTGCTGTACACAGGCGCGGCGCCGGACCAGCGCAGCAGCGGCGCAGGGGCGTCGTCGGTCATTTCGTTGTACTGCTTCTGATACTGCGCGAGCGTTTCCTTTCGGCGCTCCAGCATCTCCTGCCACTCTTCCTCGGTGCCGAAATCCGCCATATATTCCGCCTTGTCCTCGGGCGTCGGCTCCTGCATCAGGTCTCGAATCATTCTCTCCAACGCTTCCCGCGTCGGTCGGTATTCGTAAATGTAAAGATCGTCGCTCTTTAATAGCCGCTTTACGATCGTCAGCCGCTCGGCGTCGGAAAGATAACGATGCTCCACGCGGAGCATCGGAAACGAGCCTGTTTCCGTCAGAATCTCGATCGGCACGTCCGACAAGACGTGAACATTCTTTTGTGCCGTGTTGAAATTGCATTGAAAGCGATCAGGAAACTGCTCTTTTACCGGCGGCAGCGTCGCTTCCGCATTCTGCTGTTCCGACTGTTCCGAAAGCACCGTATCGATCAGCACGTTCGTGTCCTTCTGTTTCACGGCGTCCTGTTCCGGCGTCGGCTGACAGGCGCAGAGCAACATCACAAGAATCATCAAAACCGCGATCCGTTTCATACCGTTTTCTCCTCCTGTATTGTACCGGTTTTCGCCCGGAAAGTTGTTGCCGATTTGTAATGGATTTGTAATCATCGGCATGCTCTTCCTTTTACACTTTTATTATAAAATCGTGATGTCACAAAGTTGTCACATAGTTGTTGCAGAGTTGTAAAATCTTGGATAAAGATATCGGCTTAACGCAAAAAGAATCGATTCAGCCCGATCAATCTTTATTTCTTTCCCTAATATATAAAGACGTACAAGCCCCCGTTTCTGTGACATCGAACCTGAAAATATACAAAACTCCCGCACCGTTTGGATTACGATGCGGGAGATCCGTAAACAGCCTTGCTCAGTATCCGTTCTGCGGATCGATGACGCTGCCGTCGACCGCGTTGATCAGCAGGATCGGTTCATAGCTTCTCCACGCAAAATTGATGTACGAATCGATTTCCGCGGTAACGGCATAAATCGCCCAAACGGGAACCAGCAGTCCGCGGTCGATTCGATTCTGTTCGCGCACGCGCCAAAGACCGAGTTCCACGCAGTCGATGTGCTTCTCAAATGACTTTCCGTCGTAATCGTCCGTTTCGTTCTCGTACATGATCGGCAGCATCTTATTGATGATCGCCTGTATCTCCGAAAAAGGCAAAAGGTTCGTCTGTGCCAATATCGTTTCGCCGACGGCAAGCGGTGTTTGATGCTGTATGCAATATACGCCGTCATCGCTGACATCGATATAAAACCGTTCAAACTGCCACGACGGCACAAATGGGTCATCCGCCCCCTCGTCGCTGATGTTGCCGATCATCAGCGTCTGCACACCGTTTACAACATGCGTACAAACGATGCGGTATGCGTACTCGCGCGGGATATTATCCGGACCGACGTCGGTGATCAGAAAGATGCGCTGCAGTCGGTACGCGTCGGAAAGGTCCATATCCTCCAACAGCTTTTGCGCCGTATCCCACGCATTTTGCGGAAGGATGCCGATCGAATGCGCGGCTTTTTCGGGAATGCCGTCCGAAGGCCGCAGTTCGTCATCCCACACATAGCAGCCGACATGCGGATCATTGTCCTTTATGAACACAAAGGACGATCTGCGCTCGACGCTGCGAACGGAATAGCCGATCTCCCTGCCGATATCGTCATACAGGATTGTTTTGATCGGCGCATCGTTGTCATACCCGTTGCTCACAATGAAGCGAACGCCTGTCTCTTTGGATACTGCGCGGACGCAGGTATGCGATGCTGTGACGTTGCCGCTGTTGTCATACTCCGATTCCGTATACAGCGTACCGTCCGCCGGTTCGCCATCCAAAACATCCGGCGCCTCGTTATACTTTTTCTGATACAGGGTGATCCGCTTCTCCAATTGCTCGACGGTTTCAAATCCGAACGCCTGCGGCTCGTTTGCGTCGAGCGCGGCGAGCATCGCTTCGAGTTCCTCCGCGATCTCGGCTTTCGTCATTCCTTCCTGCTGAATCTGCATCGGCGTGTCGCCAATCAGCACGTTCCAAAGCGTCGTCACGGTCGCCTGATCAAACTCCCTCGGAAACACGCGGACGATCGGAAGTTCTCCATCCGGCACCACGATCTCCGCGTCTGCGTCGATCGTCAAGTCGCCTTTGTGATAAGAATATGTATACCGATCCGGGACGTTCAGCCGTTCCCGCAAGCTTTGTTCCAGTTTTTCCGGTGCGAGCGTTTCCTTTGCTTTATTGAGCATTTCCGTCTGATCCTTCCCGACTACGATCGGATTCTCCGGCGTGGGCTGACAGGCGACGAAAAGCAGCAGTGCAGCAAGGATCATTATCAAAATATGCTTTTTCATGACAAGTTCCTTTCCCGATCAATACCCCTGCTGTGGATCGATGACGCTGCCGTCGACTGCGTTGATGATCAGAAGCGGCTGCCGTTCGGTTTCGCGTGAATTGACGGAACCGTAGAAGCACCAGACCGGTGCAAGAATGCCGCGCGTATAGGAATCTTTGTCGATAATGCGCCACAGGCACAGCCGCACGCGGTCGATGCGGATCAAAAAATCGGTTTCGCTGTTGATGTTGAAATACTTGATCGGAAGCATTTTCCGAAAGATCGCATCGATCTCGGAAAACGGCAGCAGCGCCGCGCGTTCAGTCTCGATCTCGGCAGACTTCAGCGGTCCCACCCATTCAACCGACCGGATCCCGCCGTCGTCCACGGCGATTTCCAACACTTCATAGCTCCACTCACGTCCGTATTCCATACCGTCGATCGCGCTCTGCGACGATCCGAAATAGCCCTCCACGGGTACGCCTTTCACCTCGCGCAAAAAGCGCACGGAATACGCCTGCTGTTCCGGCGAATACGATGCATACGCTTCCTCGGCGTCCTGCCATTCCGGAGATACCGGCTGTCGGTTGGTATAAAGCGCGATCGAATCGAACCGCATATCGGTCACGCCGCAGTCCTGTAAAAGCGCTTCCGCCTGCTTCCGCGCAGACTTCGGCGTCACGGAAAGCAGCAGCGTTTCCGGCTCGTTCCAGCCGGGGATCGTGATATCGGGGAATACCGCCGGCTCATCGCTTTCGCTCTCGCGCGTTACTTCCCAGATCGGTGTCCCGCTTGCGTAGCTTCCGAGCAGTTCTCCGCCCTCACGCACGTAGGTCAGCCGCGAACCGCTTTGCGGATTGAAGCCCTGCACGTTTCCCTGTTCGTCCACGAAGGTGTCCACGCCGTCGTTCGTATAATCGGCGTCGTTGTATACCGAAAAATGCCTGCCGCCATTGGAGGTAAACGGCTCGCTTAATACGCTCAACGCATCCGTCGTACCGCGCTGCTTGCCCTGAAAGGTCATCTCGGCTTTGTGCAGCGTGCCGTCCGAGGAGATCAACTCCACCTCGTCCGGCGCATCGACGAGCGCTTTTTGCAGGTTCTCCATGTCCCGCAGCCGCCATGCAAGCTCTCCGTCGTCGTCCGGGACGCCCTTTTCCCGCAGGGCTTCGATCTCCCGCATGTTCTGTTCCATTTGGTCTCGGATCGCATACTTCGGCGTCTCGGTCGGGTATTCGTACATCGGAACGTCGCCGCACAGACGGTTGAAAAAAGCG
>JAFOQN010000090.1 GCA_017393775.1 Clostridia bacterium | reverse complement strand
GTGACCGGGTTCTGCTGCTTGCCGCGTTCCGCAACGATGCCGAGGATCATTTCGCCGATCTTCTGCTCGTCGCCGCCGCACGCTTCTTCGATCTGCGTGAAGGACGCGGAGTCGATGTTCAGGGAGATGACGTCGCAGATGATTTCGTTGCTGTAGTGCTTGGTCATGTCGTTGTCGATCTTCCATGCCGCCTGCGTGAGAACGCCCTTCGGCTCGATGACGCGGTGGGTGCCGTACTTATTGCCCTTTAACTGTTCCATTTTGATTCCTCCTGAAATGTATTTTGATATGTTTGATTACTGACGTGCGGGAAGACCGAGGATCGCGCGCGCTTCGTCCGGCGTTGCGATTTCTCTGCCGAGCTCTTTTGCAAGACGGACGACTTTTTCGACGAGCTCGCCGTTAGAAGCCGCCTTGTGCCCTTTTCCGAGGTAAACGTTGTCCTCGAAGCCCACGCGGACGTTGCCGCCCATGATGATGCCTGCCGCAGCCATCGTCCAGGCAGATCTGCCGACGCCGGTGACCGTCCAGGTCGAGCCCGCGGGGATCTTAGAGACCATGAATGCAAGGTTGTCGACGGTTGCCGGCGCGCAGCCGGCCACGCCGAGCACAAAGTTGAACTGCATCGGTGCGCCGGGAACTTCGCCCTTCTTCGCCATGTTCAAAACGGTGTCGAGATGACCGAGCTCAAAGCACTCGTATTCAGGCTTGATGTTGTTCTCGATCATACGCTTGCCGAACGCGCGCATGGTGGGCATGGTGTTTTCGAACACATCGTCGCCGAAGTTGCAGGTGCCGCAGTCGAGCGTCGCCATCTCCGGGAACAGCTCGGTGGGCTGCAGACGCTCCTCGGGCGTCATGCCGGTCGCGCCGCCGGTCGACGGGATCATAATGACGTCGGGAAGCTCCGCCCGGATCGCGTCCATAACCACACGGAAGCGTTCGCGGTCCTGCGTGGGTGTGCCGTCGTCCTCACGGACGTGCACATGGATGATCGCCGCGCCCGCTTCGTAGGCGAGCTTTGCTTCGCGGACCATTTCCTCTACGGTGTAGGGGACGGCGGGGTTGTTTGCCTTGGTGACTTCTGCGCCGCAGATAGCAGCGGTGATGATCAGCTTTTCCATATCGTCCCTCCGATTATTTGTCCTGACTGTGATCGATGCGCTGGCAGTTTTTCGGCGTTACGCAGGTGCCGTGCGCGCGGCAGACCACGATCGGCTCCGGCAGAACGTCCGCCGCGGACGGGGAGATGTCCGGACGCGCAACGATGACCTTGCGCGCTTCGAACGTCATGCCGCGGGAGGTATTCCCGATGCGCTCGATCTCGCCGTACGCTTCGATGTAGTCGCCCGCATAGACGGGTGCTAAAAACTCGATGTTGTCATAGGCGCAAAAGAGCCCTTCGTCGCCGTCGCATTTGATCAAAAGCTCGGTCGCAACGTCGCCGAACAGGTGCACCATGTGCGCGCCGTCAACTAAGTTTCCGCCGTAGTGCGCATCCTTCGCGCTCATGCGGAGCCGGATCAGGGATGAGATTTTTTCCATGTGTCATTCTCCTTCGTCGAATTGCATTTTGAATGGGAACACAGCGTTTCCGGTGGACTTCACAGCGGATCTCACGAAAAAAAGCGCTGCCGGTCGATCGATCGACCAATAGCGCTCCATGCTCGCTGAACATGACAGCATTGCCGCTTACACCGCAATGCCAGAAACCGGATCGGGCGGTTCCGATTCCTTCGGCGGACAGCCCCTTTCCCGCACGACGGTTCCGACTGCCCAAGCCGGTCGGACGGGTACCCTGCTGCCGCACCTCTATTGAAGACCAAATGAAATTCTGTACAAAAATTATACCCGATTCCGCAGTCTGTTGTCAAGGAGTTTTCCTATTATCTATATGTCGGAACAGATCCGGCGACCGATAAAAACAGGACCTGCCCCAACAATACGGGCAGGTCGTCGGTCGGAAGATCCGGCTTACATGCGTGCTTCGATCCATTCCAGCAGGTATTGATCCACGGTCTCTTTGTCGAGTTCGTTCAGGATCTCGTGGCGGTCGCCGGGGAACAGCTTCAGGGTGACGTCCTTGATGCCGGTCTCCCGATACGTTTCCGCAACGGTCTTAGGACCTTTTCCGAAATCGCCGACCGGATCATCCTCGCCGGACACGACGAGAATGGGCAGATCCTTCGGGATCTTGTCAAGGTTGACCTGACGCTGCGCATAGCGGATGCCGCGGAACAGATTATAATACCCGTTGACCGTAAACATGAACTGATTGAGCGGGTTCGCTTCGTACGCGTCGACGATCGCTTCATCCTTGGTCAGCCAGTCGTTCTTCGTCCGGCCGGGTTCAAATTTCTTGTTGTAGGAGCCCAGCGCCGTGTTGTTGATGGTGCTGCTGCGGTAAAACCCGCCTCTGGTCTGCTGCAGAACGGCGGTCAGCGCGATTCCCATGTCCAGCGTCGCAGTCGGCTGATAGCCGGTTCCCATAATGATCGCGCCTTTCAGCCCTTCGCCGTATTTTTCGATGAACTGCCGGGTCAAAAACGAGCCCATGCTGTGACCGAGAATGAAGTACGGGACGTCCGGGTATTTCTTTCTTGCGTCTTCGCGGAGCTGCTGCATATCGCCGAGAACGGTGAAGTTGCCGTCGTGCTTGGCGAAATAGCCGTATTTCGATTCGTCCGTGACGGATTTTCCGTGCCCGAGATGATCGTTGCCGACCACATAAAATCCCTTGGAAGCCATAAACGAGGCGAACCGGTCGTAGCGGTCAATGAACTCAACCATGCCGTGCGCAAGCTGCAGAATCCCGCGCACTTCTCCGTCCGGGATCCATTCGATGGCGTGGATCTGTGTCAGACCGTCTTTTGACGGATAATAGAACTCCTGCTTCATGTCCCTGTAACCTTTCCTTTCTTTGTCCATGCTCGTTATTTGCCGATCACGCTGTATGATCGTATTTCAGTATATCGTAAAACGCAGCGTTCGTAAAGAACAAAGTTCATTCGTTACCGGTATTCGCGCTCAATACGTTCGAGAATCTCCGGCTTCAAAGACAGCATGCGGCAGATGTGCAGCGCATCCTTCGGACAGTCGGCTTTTCCCTCGACGCGGTACAGCCCGTAGTTCATATGCCGCGCGATGACCGCAACGCCGTCCTCATGCACAGCGGAAAGCTCGGAGCGGATCGCGTCCGGATCGACGTCCCGAAGCCCGATGATCTGATAGTGGAAGCGCGCGTGCTCGGCGACGCCGTCGTAGTGCGTCGCAAGGATCGAGATCGCGTTCAGCCCGTTCAGGTATTGCGTTACCGCCTGCACGATCAAAGCGCCTTCGTCCGGGTTCGTCCCGCGGGCAAGCTCGTCGAGCAGAAGCAGCGAAAAGCCATTTTCGACTTCTTTGAGTGCATCGTTGAACCGCACGATCTCCGAGCCGAAGCCGGAAAGACCCGATTGCATCGACTGCGCGTCGTCAAAGAGCATGCGGACGCATTCGAGCATCGGAAGCCTTGCCGATCCTGCGCAGACGAGAAAGCCTGCGTGGAAGAGCAGCACGTTCAACGCGATCGTTTTCATGGCGACGCTTTTGCCGCCCATATTCGCGCCGGTGATGACGGTCGCGCCGCGGTCGATTGCAATCGATACGGGCACGAACGCGCGTCCCTTTGCCTTCAGAAGATCGGCAAGCTCCGGATTTACCATATCCCGAAGTTCCAAAGCGCCTTCCGTGATCTCGGGGCGAACGCCGCCGTACGCCGCGGCAAACAGTGCTTTCTGGATGAGAAGATCCAGGTGTCCCGCCGCGTCCGCATCGGAAAGCATTTCGGAAACATGGGGGAGAAGACGCCCGCACATCGTCCCGCGGATCGCGCGTTCCTCGGTTTCCTCCTCGGCGCATACGCGCGTGCGTTCCGATCTGATCGCGTCTTTTTCAGCGTCCGGCGCAGCATAGAGCCGCGCCTCCTGCCGCTTCTTTTCCGCACGGATCGCGCGGAGCTTCTCCGTCGCGCCGTCCGGAATGTAGAACCCGCGCGAGCGCGTCCCTTCCGGATCGAGCACGTTCAAAGCGTCCGTCGGGTCGGTGAAAGCGATCGTTTCCGCCTGCACCGTTTCGTTCATGCGGTCGAACAGCGGGATGAGGTCCGCAATGCGCAGAAGAAAGCCTTTGATCTCAAACAGCTCCACATGATCGAGCACCGCGCCTTCCGAAAGCCGACGGAGCGAACCGCGGACATCCTTCAATTGACACAGCACGAGCATGATCTTTTCATACAGCGGTCGAAGCGTACCGATGGCGTTTGCCGCGCGTTCGGTGCAGGATAACTCCGCTTCGAGCGCTTCGCGTTCGTCCGGCGCATAAAAGCGCAGCTTTCGTACGCGTTCGGTCCCGAACGGGCTCGACGTGTGCAGACTGTCCAGAATGTACCGTAAACCGATCTTTACCTGATCTTCAAAGCCGATCGAGATCACAGCGCTTCCTCCTTTACATTGATGACAGGGATGTTGACCGCTGCCGCCATCGCTTCTGAAAACGCGTCCGCGTCGAATTTCCAGCCGTAGGCGGACACGGGATTGACCGTTACGCACAACACCTTTGCGGCTTCGACCGTTTCGAGCGCGACGTTTCGGATTTTAAGCTTGTCGAGCGTATCCGGCGAGAGAAGGATCTTGCTCGGATCCTGAACCACGAGACGCACATTTTTCAGCACGCCGTTTTTCAAAAGCGGCACGACCGCGGTATCGGTGAGCGCGCCGGGGATCAGCGCTTCGCCGGTCTCTTTCAGCGTGTCGGCAAGCGGCTTTTCGCTTTCCGCCGGAACGGTTTCTGCTCTTTTAAGGTTCATGATGCGGAAGATGTTCGCGGTATCGGAAACGACCTTTTCCATGCGCATGTCATAGCTTGCGCCGGTGCAGAGGATCACGCCCTCCGCAACCGACCGCGCGCCGAGCGATTTTCTGCCGAGCGCGCCGTCGATGATCGACTGCTCCGCGCCCAGCGAAAAGAACAGGTCCGATACGGTCTTTAACTGCGAGGTGATCGAAGGTCCCGCAAGCTGCACGTTTCCGGCGCTTCTTGCGCGGACAAGCACGACCTCGCCCAAAGGCGTCGGGATGCCGGTCGTATGCACGATCTCCTGCGTGACGTCGGAAAGCGGCAGCATGTCCTTTGCGGTTGCGATCAGCGTGCCTTCGGAAACAAAGATGCCGGGCTTTTCCGTGCCGGTGACGACGTCCGTGGATTCGCCGTCCCGCCCGATCGAGGTCAACCCGAGCACACGATCGCGCGAACGGCCGAGAAGCCAGTTCAGCACGGTTGTTTTGCCCGCGTTTTTGCACATGCCCACGATGGACAGGGTTTTCACACTGTCAATGCTTTTCAGCAGAGCCGCCTGCATCCGAATACCCTTTCGTATCGATTCGTTCATTTTATCATATCATATCCAAATCAAAAAGAAAAGAGCAAAACCCGCGTTCGGTTGACAGGAATACCTTTCTATTATAAAATATTACCGCTGTTCGGCATGCGAATGAAAGGACCGGAAGGGTATGAAAAAATCAACGCAAAGGATCATCATAGCGGCGTCCGTGCTCATCACGGTTGCCCTGTTTGCATTGTTCCTTTCCGACATTCTCGTGCCGTTTATCCGCCTGGAGATCAAGAACGATGTCGACGGCGCACAGGCGCTGCTGCGGTCAAAGGGGATCCTGGGCGTATTGACCGTCATTCTGGTCGAAGCGCTGCAGGAGGTCGTTATCTTTATTCCGGCGGAATTTATTCAGATCTCGGCGGGTTTGAGCTATCCCTTTTATATCGCGCTGATCCTTTGCGACATCGGCGCCTGCCTCGGAGCGACGATCATCTATGTGCTGGTCACGATGTTCCGGTTTTCCAGCGGATCCTTTGAAAAGAACGAGAGGAAGATCGAAAAGATATCCGCAGGCATCAAGAAGGAACGCGGCACGCAGATGCTTCTGTACCTGCTGTTCATCATGCCGCTGATCCCGTTCGGCGCAATCTGCTATTACGGCAGCTACCGCAAGATGAAATACGGGCGCTACCTTTTCACCGTTGCGACGGGCGTTATTCCGTCGATCGTTACCTCCAACCTCATGGGCTTGGCGGCGCGGTACTTCATCAGCAACGATCTTCCGCTGTGGCTTTTGATCCTCATCATCGTGCTGCTTGCCGTTGTGCTGCTTGCGATCCTCGCCCTGTTTCTCAACAAGGTCTTTTTCCGGGGGAATGAGGGCACGCCGGATTCCATGTATCTGAACGTCTTTTTCAGCGTATTGCACCGGCTTTGCCGTCGCCGTCAGCGGCTGCATGTCGACGATACGCTGATACAGGACCATCCCGCGCCGTATATTGCGCTTTCCAACCACGGATCCTTCTTTGATATGTACTGCACGGACCGCCTGTTTCAGAATGCGAAGGCAAGCCCTTCGTATGTCGTGAACAGACATTTCGTTTCGCATCCGCTGATCAGAAAGGCTGCTGCAAAATCCGGCGTGATCCCGAAAAAACTTTTTTGTCCCGATCTTTCCACACCGGTGCACATCATGCGCATGCTGAAAAAAGGGTATCCGGTCATCATTTTTCCGGAGGCGCGGCTTTCGGTCGACGGGCGGTCCTATCCGATCCTCGACAGAAGCGCGGCGTTCTACCGCAGGCTTCGTACCGATCTTGTGATCATCAAGATCCGCGGTTCGTATTTTGCAAAGCCCAAGTGGCGCAAACGTTATTTCCGCTCCGATGTTTATGTTTCCGCCGAGCGCATGATCACGAAAGAAGAGATCGCGGCGATGACCGACGACGAACTGAACCGGCTGATCGACGAAGCGCTCGCGCTCGACGCTTCCCTTGATCCGGTCGGCACTTATCCGCAAAAGGACAAGGCGAAAGGACTCGAAAACATCCTGTACCGCTGTATCGACTGCGGCGCGCTGTATACAACAAAGGGCGTCGGCAGCGTGCTGACCTGCTCCGCGTGCGGCAAGACGCACCGGCTCAACGAACGGTATCTCTTTGATGAAGAGCCGTTTTCGATCGGCGCGTACTATCAGCGCATCAAGGACCTTGAAAAAGCGGAGCTCAAAGACCTGCATCTCGAAACGGACGTGAAGACCGCGATCTTCCGCGATACCGGAAAGTACAAAACCAAAGAGACGGGACGCTGCATACTGACCCCGGAAGGATTCTCTTATCGCTCGGCGCGCGAATCCTTCACGGTCGGCTTTGACATGCTGCCGGCGCTGCCGTTTTCCGTCAACGCCGAGTTTGAGACCTATCACAACGGAGACCTTTACTATTTCTACCCGACCGAAAACCGTCGGCAGGTCGTGCGCTGGGCGCTGATCGTCGACATCATCAAGGAGCTGCGTGATGAAGAAAACGGAGAAACAAAAGACGCTCGTTAATCTATCGGCCAAAACGTTCATTCAGGTCACGGTGCTGCTGTTCGTACTGATGCTTGCGGCGATCGTTTTGACCTACGTCATCCCGAAGGGCGCATTCGGCTTGAAGGCGGACGGCACAAACGATTATACGGACTACCGCCCGATCGAAGGCGCAAAGGGCATTCCGATCTGGAAAGGGCTCCTTGCCCCGATCCTTGTGTTCGGCTCTTCGAACGGATTGACGCTCATCATGCTTTCGTTGTTCCTCGTCACGGTTTTTGCAGCGTTCCAGGTGATGAGCGACGTCGGCGGCATCCGTGCGCTGGTCGGCGCCGTCGCCGCGCGGTTCCAAAAGCGCCGCGCGCTTTTGCTTGCCATGATCGCACTGGTATTCATGGCGTTCGGCGCCTTTTTGGGGCTCTTTGAAGAGATGCTCTCCATGCTGCCGATCGTGACCGCACTGTGTGTGCTGCTGGGCTATGACTCGTTTACGGGCTTTCTCGTCTGCATCATCGCCTGCGGCTTCGGCTTTGCAAGCGCGATCACGAACCCGTTCACGGTGCTTTTGGCAAGTGAGATCATCGGCGCAAACCCGATGGAACACATCTGGTACCGCATCATCATCTTCGCGGTGATGTATCTACTGCTTCTGGGCTTTATCTTCCTGTATGTGAAGCGGCTTTGTAAGGATCCGGCGAAGAGTCTCACGCTTGCGCATGACGAAGCGCTGCGCGCGGCAGGGAAGGCGGAAGGGCAGAACGCACCCGTGCCGCAGGATGAAAAGCGCATCCGCGTGACCTATATTGCGTTCCTGCTCGTCTGTCTCGGGCTGATCATTCTGTGCTCGGCGACGCCGGCGCTTCGCGACTATACCGTCGTCGCGCTGATCGCATACTTCTTGGTTTTCGGACTTCTCTCGGGCTTCCTTTCCGCACGGAAGGTCAAGCCGGTTTTGAAAAGCTTTTTAAACGGGGTTCTCGGCGCGCTGCCGACGATCGTGTTCATCGCGCTTGCGTCCTCGGTCAAGTATATCTTCGACGAGGGTGCGATCATGCCGACGATCGTGCATTCGGTCAACACTGCCGTTTCCGGGCACAGCCCGTTCGTCGTGGCGCTCGTGCTGTACGCGATCATTCTGGTGCTGGAATTTTTCATCTCATCCTCGACGGCAAAGGCGATCCTCGTGATGGGCATGCTCGCGGTGGTTTCCGTGCCTCTCTCGAAACAGATGCTGGTTTTGATCTATACCTTTGCCGACGGCTACACGAACGTGCTGTTCCCGACGTCGCCGGTGCTTCTGATCTCGCTTTCGATGATCGGCGTCGATTACTTCAAGTGGATCAAAAAGAGCGTGCCGCTGTTCCTTCTGAACCTTGCGCTGGTGACAGCGTTCCTTGCGCTCGGTATAACGTTCGGTTATTGAGAACGAAAGCCCGTCCGCGCTTGACACGGAACGGGCTTTTCCTGTATCTTATAAAAAAGGAATCAAAAGGGGCTTTTTCATGCTGTCATTTCAGAATCAATCCGGCAGACGGACGCTCAGCTTCGGCGGGCGGCAGGTCTTTTCCCATTCACCCGAACATCCCTTTGCAACGGCGATCCGCCGTGAAAAAACGTATGAAACAGACCGCGGCACCGTGAAGGAAACGGTGACGGAGGTCGCGCGCGTTCCGCTGACAGACGTATCGGAAAGCGGCGACACCCTTGTGTTCAAAAAGGACGGACACTGCCTTTCGGTCACGGTGACCGGGCTGTCGAACGGCGTGCAGCTCGGGTTCTTAGGCGAAGAGGGCTGGGCGTACGAATTTGCGCTTCCGGCGATTGCAAACGAAGCCGTGTTCGGCGGTGGCGAGCAGTACCGCAAGACGAACCTTCGCGGCGAAACGGTCGTGAACTTCGTCTCCGAACACATCAAGGCAAAGACCGTGCTCGAAAAGGCGTTTCTGCCGCGGTTTCTGTACCGTGAAAAGCCGCATTCCGCAATCGGCAGCTATGCGCCGATGCCGGTTTTCATGACCGATTCCGGACGGCTGTTCCTGTTTGACACGCCGTCGGACGGCAAGTCGACCTTCGGCGAGGACTGCTATACCTTCGTGTTCGACGCCTGCCTGAAGTCGATGACCGTGCTCTTCGGCGATTCGTTTGACGCGCTTGCAAAGAGCCTTGCGGAACGCATTGAAAACCGGCAGTACCTTCCCGACTGGTGCTTCGACGGCATGATTCTCGGGATCCAGGGCGGCACGCAGACGATCCTCGATAAGACGTTCGCCATGCTCGATGCGGGCGCGAAGGTCTCGGGTGTGTGGAGCCAGGACTGGTCCGGCGAAAACCGCACGGTCATGGGCAAGCAGGTCTGGTGGAACTGGGAGGCCGATGAAAACCTCTACCCCGATTTAAAAGGCGCGATCGAAAAGCTCAATGCGCGCGGCGTGCGCTTCCTTGCTTACATCAATCCGTATCTCGTGAAGGACAGCCGCCTGTATACGGCGTGCAAAGAGAAGGGGTATCTCATCACGCACACCGACGGCAGCGTCTATCATATCAAGTCCACAACGTTTGACGCGGGCATGATCGACCTTACGAACCCCGAAGCGGTCCGCTTCACAAAGGACGTTTTGATCAAGCAAAACATGCTCGATCTCGGCGTGTCCGGCTGGATGGCGGACTTCGGCGAATATCTGCCGATCGACTGTGTGCTGCATGACGGCGATCCGAAAAAGCTGCATAATCTTTGGCCGGTGCTGTGGGCAAAGCTCAACCGCGAGGCGGTGGAGGAGTACGGTCGTGACGACGTCATGTTCTTTATGCGCTCGGGCTATGTCGGCGTGCAGACGTACGCGCCGGTGCTGTGGAACGGCGATCAGCATACCGATACGACCAAGGATTACGGCATGCCGTGCGTGATGCCCGCAAGCTTCTCCCTGGGCTTTTCGGGCGTGCCGATGGTGCACTGCGATATCGGCGGGTTCTTCTCGTTTTTGAAACTGAAGCGCAACGAAGAGCTGTTCACACGCTGGATGGAGATGTGCACGTTCTCGCTTCTGATGCGCAGCCATGAATCGATCCGTCCGTGGGCGAACGCGCAGTTCGACGCCGAAAAGGTCAAGGCGCATACGGTCCGGCTCACGAACATCCATGTTGCGCTGAAACCGTACATCAGGCATTGCGAAGAACTGGCAAAGGCGGGGCTTCCCGCCATGCGTCCGGACTTCTACGACGCAATGGACTACTGCGCAAGCCATGACATGTACAGCTACTTCCTCGGCGAAGATCTCTTTGTCTGCCCGGTGATCGAGCGGCGCGCAAAGACGCGCAAGGTCTTCTTGCCGAAGGGCGAATGGATCGATTTCTGGACCGGCAAAGAATTTGCGGGCGAAGCGGAGTACACTGTGCCGGCACCGCTCGGAACGACGCCCGTGTTCTATAAAAAGGAGAGCAAGTATTCGGATCTGTTCCGCAGGGCTGCGGATTTGGATAAATAACAACGGAGGGTAAAATCATGGAGTCTTACATTTCCCGCACCAGCGGGATCAGGATGAAGGACAAGCTCGGATACGCGTTCGGCGATCTTGCGAGCTGTCTGGTGTTCGGACTGACGCAGAGCGTTCTGAACAAGTTCTACACGGACGTACTCGAGATCAGCGTTTTGAGCGTTATGATCATGACGATCATCGCGCGCGTCTGGGACGCGATCAACGACCCGATCTGGGGCAGACTGATCGACGGTTCGCGCGTGTATCCGGACGGACGCTACCGTCACTGGCTCAAGATCTTCGCGCTGCCCGTGGCGATCGCCGCGGTGCTGATGTTCCTGAACGTCAGGGGCTTTGCGATGACGTGGCGTATCGTTTGGATCTACGTCACCTACATCCTGTTCGGCATGCTCTATACCTGCATCAATATCCCGTACGGTTCGATGGCGCAGGTCATCACCTCGGACGATAAGGAACGCTCGTCGCTGTCTGTGTTCCGCTCGATCGGTTCCACGTTCGGCGCCATGCCCGCAATGGCGCTCGCGTCCTTCTGCTATGTTGCGATGGTCGACAGCAACGGCAACAAGATCCTTGACGCGAACGGCAAAGCAATGAAGGTCATGAGCCCGACGATCACGCTGATCGGCGTCGTCGCCATTGCGGTGCTCTCCGTTGTGTTCTACTTCCTCTGCTACGGCTGGAGCAAGGAGCGCGTTGCGTCGCATCCCGATCCGAAGACGAAGGGGCAGACTTGGAAGGTCGTCAAGACGCTTTTGAAGAGCCGTCCGTTTATGGCGGTTTCCATCGCATCCATGCTGTTCCTTGCCGCGCAGATGTTCGGACAGGGCTACAACGCATACCTGTTCGACAAGTTCTTCAATAAGCAGGGGCTGACCATGCTGCCGACCGTGTTCCAGTATCTGCCGGTCGCCGTCATCATGTTCTTCGCGACCCGCATGGGCAACAAGTTCGGCCGCCGTGAGGTCTGCGCCTACGGCGTGCTTGCTGCCGCGGTGTTCTATATTGTGCTGTTCGTGCTTGCGCTGTTCGGCATCACGAACGTCTGGCTGTACCTCGCCGCGAACCTTGTTGCCGGCATCGGTACCGCGTTCATTTTCCTGCTCATCTGGGCGCTTGCGTCCGACGCGATCGACTACAACAAGGTCACCTACAAGCTGAACGACGACGCGACAAGCTATGCGTTCTATTCCTTCATGCGCAAGCTCGGTCAGACCGTTGCGACGATCCTCATCAATGTTCCGCTGCTGATCATCGGTTACAACGGCAGTCAGCTGAAAACAGAGGGACTGAATGACGCGGCATTAAAGACCATGTACAATTACTCGGTCATGATCCCCGCCGTGCTGTTCCTGCTTGTGTTCATCATTCTGCGGTTTGTCTATCCGCTGGGCAAGAAGCGTATCGATGCGCTTCAGGTCGAAAAGGAAGCGTATCTCAAAGAACAGGACGCATAAATCCGGTCAAAAAAACGGCACGGTTTCATACCGTGCCGTTTTTCATTTCTGTCATTCTGTGCCGAAGCCGAAAGATCCTCAGATCCGCTTCGCGATCTCAAGCGCGATCCAAAGCTTGTCGAGATCATGGTTTGCGCTGTGGAGTTCGCCGTTTTCGTAGATCGGCGCGTCGAGCACGTCGCCGGTCACAAGGAAATCGTAAAGCTCAAAGCCGTAAAAATCGCACACCGCCTGAACGCCTGCGACCTCCATCTCGACCGCAAGACAGCCCTCGCCTCTGCGTTTTTCAAACTGATTCCGCGTTTCACGGTAGAACGCGTCGGTCGTCCATACGCGACCCGCGACATAGGGAAGGTTCAGCTCCCGAAAGATTGCTTCCGTGCGATCTGCCTGCTTGACCTTGATATAATCCGCGGGCGGCGCGTAGTGGTAGGACATGCCCTCGTCGCGGTACGCCTCGGTCGGGATCACATACCTGCCCCTGGTCGCTTCGCGGTTCAGACTTCCCGCCGAACCGAACATGACGTATTTTGTCGCGCCGGTGAACCAGCTGAGCTCCTCGATATCCCCGCCCGCAAGCGTTGCGCCGATCCCGCAGAGTGTGACCGCAAGCGTTTTTCCGCCGTATTCGAACAGATAAATCGGACGGTCGCCGTTTACGTTCTTTCTGTCTCCGACCCGGCGCATGGCAAACCGTGTCTGCAGCTCCTCTAATATCACATTTGAAAAGGTCAGGATGCAGACTTCGCATAAGTGCCGCTTCGGACCGATAAACGATTCCGGCGTCATCAGCGGCTCGGATTTGGGATCAAAGGAATCCGTAATCATTCTCAATACCGATATACCGGTAAGTCAAAGAACCTTGCAAGCGCTTCCAGCGCCTTTGCATGGCGCCCCTTGATGACCGCAAAGTGCGGTTCAAAGCCGTCCTGTACACTGTCTTCGACGATCTCGCGGGCCGGGCTGTCGGTCTTGATCACGATGCTTGTGCCGATGAACTGCTTCGGCTTGTCGAGCGCCGCGCCTTCGGTGAGGAAGAAGCGGAAGCTGCCGTCCGGCTCTCTGCCGATGCGGAAGACCGTCGCGTCCGTAAACGCTTCACAGCCGAAGTCCATCGCGGGACCGATCTTGCGGTTCGGATGCACGCCGATGACCGCGCCGGTGTCCTTCCTTGCGAGCGAGCACGCCGCCGCGCCGCAGTGCCAGAAGGTGATCGTGTTTTCGCCTTCATCCAAAGAGACCGGATCGCCGAAAAAGACGGGGGAGCCGGAAAGCCGCATACCGACCCACATGGACAGCGCGCCGTAGATATCCGCTTCACAGGCGCTGGCTGTGCCGTCGTCGTTCAGCATGGAAAGCACCGTGCACACCGGCGTGCCGAACGCGGTGAAAAAATCCGGCCAGCAGCGCGAAGCAAGCGCGCCGACGCCGTTTTCGGTTACATAATCGCTGTATGCCTTATAGAGCCGCGCGTGGTCGAGACGGTTCTTTTCGGGCGTACAGTCAAGTCCGCAGGTCGCGCAGGCCGTCTTTTCAAGATACGGCGCGCATTCTTCATCTGTATAGCCCTTCGCGCGGTCGATGAGCTCACGCGCTTCGATCGAGACAAGCTCCGCGCCGAACGTGTCCATCATTTCGGAATCCAATGCCCTGCCGAATCCGAAGCCCTGCGGTGTGTGTCCGATCGCTGCAACCTTGAGATCGCGCATCGCGTGCTTTACGGCAGCAGCTTGAATCGCCGCTTTGAGCTCTTCAATGACTCGGTCCTCTTCCGGCGCGCCGAACACATAGATAAACGGACGGTCGCCGAACGCGCGCAGCGTGTTTGCCGCCGAATACGCGCCGGTCAGCGAATTGAGACGCAGCCTGCCGCCGTCGATGACCGGCTCGCGAAGCGTCCAGAGTACGACCGGGCAGTCGAACTTGCGCAGCACTTCGCTCATGTACGCGGCGTTTGCAAAGGTCAGGTTCTGGAACACGACGAGGTCCGGAGAAAGGTCCTCAAGATACGCTTTCAGCGCGTCGATCGAAAGAAGCTTTTCTGCGGGGCAGACGAAGCGCTCGTCAAGCGCCTTCAATGCGTTGCAGGAACGGACGAACGCGTCCTCTGCGCTTTCCATATGAAATGTCGGTACGCCGACCGGAACGTAAACAGGGGTAAATGCCTTCATAACATCCTCCGAATTGATTCATTCTTTTGAACAATCATAATCCTCCGGCCAAAGAAAGTCAATGCTTTTTCTCTTGACAACACTTATATTTAAGGATAAAATACATTTGGTTAACATAATTAATTAATGAAGGAGAACAGAGAATTGAACGAGAATCTCAGAGAGATCGCAAAGGATATCCGCTGCGACGTTTTGACGTGCATCGGACACCTGGGCGTAGGGCACATCGGCGGCTGTCTTTCGGTCGTCGAGCTGTTAACGGTACTGTATTTTGAAGAAATGAACATCGATCCGAAGGAGCCGAAAAAGGCTGGACGCGACCGCTTCATCTGTTCGAAGGGCCATGCGGGTCCGGCGGTCTATGCGACGCTTGCGAATCGCGGCTATTTCGACAAAAAGGAGCTTCTGACGCTGAATCAGGGCGGCACGAATCTTCCGAGCCACTGCGACATGAACCGCACAATCGGCATCGACATGACGACGGGTTCACTGGGTCAGGGCTTTTCCTGCGCGGTCGGCGTCGCGCTGGGTTCGAAGCTTGAAAACGACGGCGCAACGATTTACACGCTGATCGGCGACGGCGAGAGCCAGGAGGGGCAGATCTGGGAAGCGGCGATGTTCGCGGCGAGCAAGAAGCTTGACAACCTCATCGCCTTCACCGATTACAACAAGCTGCAGATCGACGGCACGGTCGAAGAGGTCAACGGCATTGCGCCTTTAGACGAAAAATGGAGAGCGTTCGGCTGGAACGTGATCGACGTAGAGGACGGCAACGACATCGACGAGGTTTCCGCAGCGGTCAAGCACGCAAAGCTCGGCATCGGTTCCGGAAAGCCCACGATGGTCATCCTGAACACGAAGAAGGGCTGCGGCGTCAAGTGGATCGAGGATCTCGGCACTGCAAACCACAACACGAATGTCACCGAGGAACAGGCGAAAGCCGCGATCCTGGAGATCAGAGGGGAGGCATGAACATGGAAATGAGAGCGATTTATGCGGAATGTCTCGCAAAACTCATGGAAGCAGACAAGCACGTTGTGCTTCTGGACGCGGACCTTGCAAAGGCGAGCGGAACGATCAAGCTTCGCGAACGCTTCAAGGATCAGATCTTTGACTGCGGCGTTGCGGAGCAAAACATGGCGTCGATCGCGGCTGGATTATCGAGCTACGGGTTCAGGCCGTGGATCGAAAGCTTTACGCCGTTTGCCAGCCGCCGCATCTGCGATCAGGTCGCGATCTCGATCGCGTACGCCAAGCAGAATGTGAAGATCGTCGGCACCGACCCGGGCATCTCGGCGGAGCTGAACGGCGGCACACACATGAGCATGGAGGATATCGGCGTGCTGCGCTCGATTCCCGAGCTCGTGATCTTTGAGCCGGTCGACGGCGTACAGCTTCGCGCAGCCATGCCGGTGCTGAACGAGTACCCCGGCGCGGTTTATGTGCGCTTGTTCCGAAAGGAGCTTCCGGACGTGTTCCCCGAAGATTACAAGTTCGACCTGTTCAAGGCGGACACACTCAAGGAAGGCGCGGACCTTTCGATTTTCGTATCCGGCATGCTGACAAAGGACGTTCTGGACGCGGCGGAAGCGCTCGAAAAAGAAGGCATTTCCTGCGATGTTCTGAACATCCATACGATCAAGCCGATCGACCGTGAAGCGGTGATCGCGTCGGCAGGAAAGACCCGTGCGGTGCTGACGGTCGAAAACCACAACATCATCGGCGGACTGCACTCCGCCGTGCTCGAAGCGCTTGCCGAGGAAAAGATCCCGGTCAAAGCGGTCGGCGTCATGGATCGGTTCGGCGAGGTCGGCAAGCTGCCGTATCTCCGAGAGGTCACAGGGCTCACCAAGGAAAACATCATTAAGACCGCAAAGGAAGCGGTCGCGCTCAAATAATACAGGAGGAACATTCTTATGAAACTTGCAATCGGAAGCGATAAATCCGGCTTTGCCGTAAAGGAAGCGATCAAGGCATATTTGACCGAAGCGGGCGTCGCATTTGACGATCTCGGC
>JAFOQN010000089.1 GCA_017393775.1 Clostridia bacterium | reverse complement strand
TAGAGCGCAGCCTTGCCAAGGCTGAGGTGGCGGGTTCGAGCCCCGTTTCCCGCTCCACCATATGCCTCCTTAGCTCAGCTGGCTAGAGCACCTGACTCTTAATCAGGGTGTCCAGGGTTCGAATCCCTGAGGGGGTACCAGGAAAAAACCTCGTCGCAAGACGAGGTTTTTTCAATGATGTTTGCCCGTTCGGACAAATGATGTCGCTTCGCTGATGATGTGCGCTGCGCGCATGATGTGTGCCTGCCGTACATGGGCAAACATCGCATCATTGCGACCTGCGGGAGCAGCATCATTTCGGCGTCAGCTGGAACTTCATCAGGACAAAAGTCCGTCTGAATGATTATTCCGGCAAGATCATTTTATTGGAATGCCGCTGTCATTTTCACGAGGTGAACACATGCCAAACGATTTTACTCATATTCGCCCAGCGCGTATTACGGATGCGGCGCGGCTTGCGGAGATCGAGATCTTCAACTACCGGCTGAACTTTTATCCGATCTTTCGGTACGATCCATTCTATTTTGAGGAACTATCGGTGCCGGCAATGACGGAGGAATACCGGCGTGAGCCGGAACGGATCTTGCATACCGCCGTTTATGACGACGGCGTTGTAAAGGGCTTTGTCCGCGTGAACGGTGACGAGATCGAAAAGCTGTTTGTCGAGCCGGTCCTGCAAAACAGCGGAATCGGCGGTGCGCTCCTTTCCTACGCGGTTGAAGCACTCGGCGGCAAGCGCCTTCTGGTGCTCGAAAAGAATCTGCGCGCGATCCGTTTTTATGAACGGCACGGTTTTCACCGTACAGATCGCAAACAGCGCGTGGACGACACGAACGAGTTCTTCATTTGGATGGAACGGTAATAAAAAGCAAGCCATGCGCGGCTTGCTTTTCGCTTTATTTGTCCTGTTCGTTTTCTTCCTCGTCGCCCTCGTAGAAGACGATCGGCTCCCGAATCGGCTGCTTGCCGAGACGGTAGAGATCCACGCCGGGATCGTAGGGGTCGATCGGAAGGGGCTTCAGTACGCCTGTCTTTTTGAGGATCAGCACGACAATGACCCAGACAAGGATCAGGATGCTGACGACCTGCGAGAACGACAGCGGGCCGAAACCGCCGCGCACCGCGTCGCCGCGGAAGAACTCGATGATGAAGCGGAAGATCGCATACGGGATCAGGTAGAGATACACCATACGCCCTCGGCGCTCGTCCTTCGTTTCGCGCAGGAAAAGGATCAGCAGCACGGCGAACAGCAGGAAGTTGAACGCCGATTCAAAGAGCTGCACCGGAAGCCGATGGTCCCAGAAATGTGAGCAAAACGCGCTGTCTTCCATTTTGATGCCGTAGCAGCAGGGATGCCAGACGACCTCGCCGAAGTCGTTGTAGTCACGTCCGAGATAGCAGCCGATACGCGCGATCCCGTGGAACAGCGGCGTTGTGACCGCAACGATGTCGCGCCCGAGTCGACGCTTCGGAAGGAAGAATTTCGAGAGAATCCAAAATGTCAGAAAGTAGCCGAGCAAACCGCCGTAAAACACGATGCCGGATTCCGTGAAGCAGCGGACGAGCGTGATCTGCTCGCCGCGTTCATATAGGTGCGTCGCATAGGAGATCGCGCCGAACAGCTTTGCTCCGCCCAAAAGCCCGATGAGTGAAGCGATCATCAGAAAGAGCTGGCGTACCCAGTTCTGCTCGCGTCGGATGCATAAAAGCAGCGCAACGCCGAACACGGCGACAATACCGATCGCCGCCATGACCGAGTAAGTCAGTACATGCTCCCAAAGAAATTGTGTAAACGTATTCATGCCGTATATTATAACGGTTTTTCTTTTGCTTGGCAATAAAAAACTTTCCGCACGGCTGGCCGCAATTTAGGGCGAGAAGGCGTTGACAGTTCGCATGCTTTTTTGTTATAATTCAGATTGGTAGAAAAGGGGGAAACCCCAATAATAGTAGGAGGAAACAGAATGGCAAAAACCATGACGATCGACGGCAATACCGCTGCTGCGCATGTTGCGTATGCATTTTCCGACGTTGCCGCAATTTATCCGATCACCCCGTCCTCTCCGATGGCGGAAGTCGCGGACGAGTGGGCAGCGAACGGAAGACTGAACCTGTTCGGACAGAAGGTACGCATCGCTGAGATGCAGTCCGAAGCAGGCGCGGCGGGCGCGGTGCACGGCTCTTTGAAGGCAGGCGCGCTTACGACGACCTTTACTGCTTCGCAGGGCCTTCTTCTCATGATCCCCAACATGTACAAGATCAGCGGCGAGCTGCTTCCCGGCGTGTTCCACGTATCCGCCCGTGCGCTCGCGGCACATGCACTCTCCATCTTCGGCGATCACAGCGACGTGATGGCATGCCGTCAGACGGGCTTTGCGTTCCTCGCATCCGCTTCCGTACAGGAAGTCATGGACCTCGCGCTGGTCACCGAGTCCGAGGGCGAACCCCCCTTTGCCAACCCCCGCAACGCTGCCAGCGGTTCGCTCAAACTTCAGGACTCCTCCGAATGCGCC
>JAFOQN010000088.1 GCA_017393775.1 Clostridia bacterium | reverse complement strand
GGGTTCCTCCGCCGGTTCTTCTGCGGGTTCCTCCGCAGGTTCTTCCGCCGGTTCCTCTGCCGGTTCTTCCGCAGGTTCCTCGGCGGGCTCTTTTGCCGGTTCTTCCTCGGGTTCGCCGTACATTTCCTCTACCGCTTCGGCATAGGGATTATCGCCGTCGTATTTCTCGCCAAGACCGCTCTGTTCCTCCAGGAACTCCAGCGCTTCATTGACACCCTCCTGATATGCTTCCAGCGCCTCGGGATCGTTCATGATCTCCTCGACTGCAGCCTCGTAATCCTCGAGCGGCATCTGGCCGTACTCGGAATCTTCCATCATCTCCGCCAGGGACATGTTGTAATCCGGGTTTACGACCTCCTCCGCAGTACCGCGCACACGGACGATATAGTCCTCGCCGTATTTCGCCGTCATGTCGGAGATCCTGACAAGCGCCGTGGATTCGCTTTCCGCGTTTCCGCCGCGTCCGATGCGCAGCAGATAGATCGCTTTGGCGTTTTCTTCGATCTCCGCCGCCGGAGCGGTCAGATAGAAGACGTCGTGCATAAGGACGTCTTCCCCGAGCTCGATCTCGGGGATGAAAACATCCTGCCGCTCGTCCTTCACGGCATCCGCGATCGTTCTCATCGGCAGAATGCCGACCAGCATGAGAAGCGCGATCGCCGTGCTCAGGATTTTGGTCCATCTGTTTGTCATGTGGGTTCCTCCTTGTATGTTTTCCTCTCTGTTTCTATGAATCAACCGAAACCGGTTTTTCCCTTTTTATTCCGCCATCTGCCGTTTCACCAGGTCGGCAAAGAAGCCGTTCTTTGCGATCAGCTCGTCGAAGCTTCCTTCCTCAACGATTCTTCCTCCGTCGATCACGATGATCCGGTCGCAGTGCCTGACGGTGGAGATCCTGTGCGCGATCACGATGCGCGTGCAGCGCATCGCATCCAGCGCGTCGGATACTTTCTTCTGCGCAACGTTGTCCAGCGCCGACGTCGCCTCGTCGAACACCAGCACCTTCGGCTTCGCCGCGATCACCCGCGCGATCAGAATCCGCTGCTTCTGTCCGCCGGACAGCGTGCCGCGCCCCTCTGAAACGAACGTACGCATGCCCATCGGCATTTCGCGGATGTCGTCAGCGATGCCCGCCTTCTCCGCGGCGTCCCACGCTTCCTCCACGGAAAGCCCCGGCTTCATGGCTGCGATGTTGCTGTAGATATCGCCGGGAAACAGATCGTTGTTCTGCAGCACGGTCCCGATCATCTTATGAAGACAGGAAAGATTCAGATTGCGGAGATTTTTACCGTCGAAGAAAACAGCGCCGGTTTCCGGCTTCTCAAAACCGAGGATCAGCCGCATCAGCGTGGATTTGCCGCAGCCGCTCTTTCCGACAACCGCGACGTATTCTTTCGGATTGATCCTCAAAGACACGTTCTGAAAGACGTACGGAGCATCCTTGTCGTAGCGGAACGAAACGCGGTCGAGGTCGATCCTGCCGGTCAGCTTCGTTATGATCTCCTTGTCCTTCGTTTCCTCCGGAGCCGTTTTCAGGATCGGCTCCGCGATCTTCAGCAGCGGACGGATCTGATACGCCGTAAACGTGACGCCGAACGCGGCGGTCACCATGCTGACGATGGAACCGTACGCCGCGGAAAACGCAAAGAACGAGGGCGCGTCCACTTCGTGTTTGAGCGCGAGCCGGTAAACAAGAATCATGGAAAGGAGACCGATCCCCGAGGTTACGGCGCTGCTGATCTTGATCAGCAGCGGAGGACGGTAGACCAGTCCTGCCTTTTCCGAATACAGCTTCATCCACCGTGCGAACATCCGCTTTTCCGCGCCGACGAGCCGGATCTTCCGGACGCCGGTAATCAGGGAATAGCTGAAACCCGCCTCTTCTGCCTGGATCTCCATGCTCCGCTCATAAAATTTCCGTTCCATGCGGATCATGATCAGCGACAAGAGAAGCATCACCAGAACGTACGCGACCGCCGCCGGCAGCAGTGCGCGTGCCTGACGGTAGATCACGAAAAAGTACAGAAGAGACGTAATCAGCGTTAATCCCATCGTCGTCGTGACGTTCAGATACTGCTCCGCAAAACTTACGACGGCGTCCGCGCGCGTTTTCATCTCGCCCGCGCCGAAACGCTGAAAGAACCCGACGGGGAGCGACAGCAGGCGCGTCATCACCGCAGTGCGTACTGCGGTGAGCGTTTTCTGCATCTGTCTCCCGGTGAGAAGCCCTTTCACGACGCTGAACAGATGCATGGAGACCAGAATACAAATCATGCAGACGGAAACCCCGATCAGCGGTTCGGCGCTTCCGGAGCCGGCCACAGGTCCCGTCAGCAGCTTGACGAGATACGGCAGGATCAGCCCGATCGCCAGGACGAGGAGCTGTGACGCGTTGAGCAGGAGCCGTTCGCCCAAGGGAACCGATTTCCGGATAAAGCGGATCAGTTCGATCGGCTCAATTTCCTTTTGCGGGAACGGACGGCAGAAGCTCAACGCCGCCGTTTCGAACCTCGCCGCGCTGCGTCGTGTGACCCGCAACCGTTTTTTCGTCACCGGATCGTTGAAACTGTATCCGCCGAAGTGTCCGGGGATCAACGCGACGGGCGTCTGATTGTCCTTCGTGAACGCGAGGATCGGTCCGAATGCGTCGAGGTACCAGCTGTCTTTCAGCTCGACCTCGCGGTACATCATGCCGTACGCCTGCTGATAGTACTCCGTGAGATCGGAAATGCCGACGAAGCTCTCCGGTATGTCGAGCGGTCTCAATTCGAAAAACTGCAGGATCTCGTCGATCGCATGCTTCGCGACGTCCCGCTTGTCCTCGTTCCGGATGATCGGGCGTGACCCGAGAACGACGCCCGCGATCTCGTCGAAAGAATTCTCCAGAAGCCGCTGGTCCGTATTATTCCGTTCATTCAGTTGTTCCTTAAACAAGCTCATGACGGTGCCTCACGATTCGCTTGCGATCAGTTTTGCGTATGCGCCGTTCTTTTCCATGAGGGAACCGTGCGTGCCGTGTTCGACCGCCTTCCCGTGATCCAGAACGACAATTTCATCGCAGTCTCTCGCTACGGAGAGCCTGTGCGTGATAACGATGCAGGTAATGCCCCTGTTGCGTATGGCGCTGAAGACCTCGTATTCCGTCGCCGCGTCCAGCGCGGACGTCGCCTCATCCAGAATCAGAACGGAGGGATCCATCGCAAGCGCTCGCGCGATCTCCAGCCGCTGACGCTGTCCGCCGGACAGATTCCGTCCGCCGCTGCGAAGCTTATGCTGATACCCGTTTACCATCTCGGAAACGTCCTTGTGAATCGCCGCGTCGCGCGCCGCGCAGACAACCTCGAAATCCATGATCGAGCTGTCCCACATCCGGATATTGTTGCTCACCGTGCCTTCAAACAGCGACGGCTCCTGATCGATGACCGTGAGCGAGCTCGAAAGCGCCTCCCGCGGGTACGCGCTCCGCGGCTTGCCGTCGTACAGGATCTCGCCCGACCACGGCTGATACAGCCCCGCGACCATGCCTGCGATCGTGGATTTCCCGCAGCCGGACGGTCCGACCAGCGCGATCCATTGCCCGGGCTTCACGGAAAGCGAAAAGTTCTCGATGATCGGCGCGCTCGCTTTGGAGTAGCCGAACGTCACGTTTTTCAGTTCGATCCCTCCACGGATCTTTCCGATCACGTCTTCCGCGCTTTCCTCCGCTTCCCGGAACGCTTCGTCGTCCCGATACTGCATGACGTCCTCCACGCGTTCCATCTGCGCCCGCATCTCCTGCATCGTCTGACCGGCGTTTACAAATGACATCGCCGGCGACAGGAACGAGCTCATAAAGCCCTGAAACATCAGTACCGCACCGAGCGTGAACTCACCGCGGATCGTCAGATACACACCGATCGCCAGAACTGCATAGTTTGCGAGCGTGACCAGGAACAGCGGAAGCTGACCGAGGTACTGCTCGACCTTTTTCTCTTCCACCGTCTGCAGATTGACGAGCGCCTGATAACCGGCCCAGCGGCGGAAAAAGCTGCTTTCGGCGCCGTTTGCCTTAATGGATTCGATCAAGTCGATGCCGGCAAGCGCAGTCGAATCCCGTTTGCTTTCGTCCCGCAGGCGTACGCGCGTGATATTGATCCGCCGCCGCGAGACGCATCCGGACAGGAAGACGTTCGCCGTAAGGACCGCAATTCCGAACAGGGAAAGGATAACGCTTCTTCGCAGCATCAGGACGAGATACAGCCCGACCGCCACCGTATTCATCGCCAGCGGCGCGAGCGAATTCACGAACACGCCCGCAATGGAAGCGTTCATCGCCTCGCGGGCCTGAATGTCGCCCGGACGGCGCTGCACGAAAAAGTCCATAGGCATCCTGAGCACTTTCCACATATAGGACGTGCTGCCGATCGCCGCCATCTTGCCGTTTATCCGAAGCGAATAGACCGCGCGCGCCCATTCTGCGGCGATCTGTACGACGCTGAGCACGAGCAGAACGGCAAGGAACGGTTCCGCCCACTGCTCGTTCTGTTCCAGAAGCAGGTGGTCGACAAAAAACCGCGACGCGACAAAGTTTACGATATTGAATATGTAGAAGATCAGCATCACAGCGGCAATGAACGCGATCGCCCCGCCCATGCCGGACAGCCGCTTCTTTGCGAACGCGTAGATGCTCGCGGGCTTTCCGTCCCGCCGAAACCGTTCCGTCGGCTTCATGATCATCACAATGCCGGTGAAGGATTCGTCGAACTCCTTCTTCGTGACACGGACCGCTCCGCGCGCCGAGTCGTTCAGATAGACGTATTTTCCCCGGAACCCTTTCAGCACGACGAAATGGTTCATATTCCAGTGGATGATGCACGGAAACCGTCCTTTTTCGCGAAGCTCTTCCGGCGACATCTTAAAGACCTTCACGTCAAGCCCGTACGACTTTGCCGCAAGATAGATCTTCTCCGCGTTGACGCCGTCCCGCGAGACGCTGCAGTCCGTACGCACCTGTTCGATCGGAACCCATTTCCCGTAATAAGCCAAAATCATAGCCAGAGATGCAGCGCCGCACTCCAGCCATTCAAGCTGCATCATAACCGGGACTCTGGCAACGCCCTTTGTGAGCGTTTGTTTTCCGTTCCGTCTTACCATCGTCGTTTATCTGTCTCCGAGAATATACCGGATCGGTTTGATTTCGCCCGTTACGATCTTCCCCAGATATTGACCGTCCGGCAGCTCAACGTACGCAAGCCCGGTCTTGATGCCGAATTCGTCCTCTTCCGTTTTGCTGACAAGATACTCTTCTCCGTCGATCCGCACGATCATTCCCGCTTCGACGTCGGACGGGATCAGCGTGACGATCCGCGCCTCGCCGTCCGAAACGACGATGTGCACGTCCTTCACGATCTCGATCGATCCGATCGCGCTCCACACGATACCGGCAGCCAGAAGCAGCGCCACAGCCGCAATGATGATCCACATCCGCGGCGACGTAACCCTGAGATAATCCGTAAGCTGCTCCGGTGAGGAAATCTTGTCCATCGCTTTTTTTCGGAATAATGTTTGATCGTTCTCCGCCATGTTTCTTCCTCGCTTTTTTCCGGGAATCCGGTTCGTCCGGACCCGTATGCCGGTTTCCGTTTGGTTCCGCCGCCGGGCGCGTTCTTCGCGCAAACATTCCAAACAGGACAGGATCCTGTCCTGTGATGCGTCTTATGCCCGTTTTGCCGTATCCGGAAACGTGCTGTTGAATTATATATATCCTAATTTTATATTATAACAGAAATACTGCCGGAAATCAATATAATATTGTAATAAATCCCCCCGCCGGCGCGGGATGCGCCGCTGCCTGCCCACCCTGTATTATACTATCACCATGGATGAAGCATCCGGAAAACACAGCAACTTATCGGGATTTTCGGCACATTTGCTGCAGGATTGATCAGCTGTATGCCGCACTGCATAAAGAAGTTTTATGCAAAACGGTGAATTGCAAAGGACGGATTTGTGAGAAAAAGGAGGGCATTTTATAAGCACGGATCGTACAGAACCACATTCGGCAAAGATTCATTGGAAGCGGATTCCACCGCTTCGGCATGACAAGATCACGATCAGGCCCTCGCCGCACGATCAAGGGGCGGAGATCCGGATCACAGTTTTTCAAATGAAACACAAGCGTAAGATCCGCGCTTTTCTGAAGCGCGCAGACGAGCGCGACAACCGGTATCACCCGATCTCCTGCCAGATCGAATGCGGCGTCCGGCACCTCTCACCGGACGCCATATTCTGCGGTATTGAAGGACAGAATACTATCGGATCTATGTCAATAATCTTTCCAAGCATAACATGAGCTAGTTCGCGACATCCACCATCACATAGATCCTTTTAGCACACTCCGTGCACATATCCGGTAGGTAATTCCGGTTTTGAAATGCAAACCAATATGCATTATTCCGGAAAGTGCTCTTAGAAGTTCGCTTTTCGGCGATGATCAACAAACCTGGACGGCGTCTGGAAAAGTCCAAAAAACCAGACGTTTAATCATCATCAAAAGCAATACCGCTAAACTCATCAATGGCATGTTCATTCGAATTCTCATAGAAAGCATCATTTCCGTAAACATCTCTAATAGGGATAATCGCCTCTTCCCGGAAGAGTTTATTCTCTGGTGCGTCTCCCGATTACGAGACCGCCAAAGGAGAAATACAGCACTGCTTGTTCAATGTGTTTCTAAAAATGTAGTAAATCCGTAGTTTAGAACAGAGACAGGGACAATCTGCCGGTGCATATTGTAATTGACCATGCATTTCGACAGCAGGCAATACTCCGCGTGTGCAGTAAAAGAAAACAAAAAACACAGAGATAAGAATACCCCCGAAAACGCAGTGTTTTCGGGGGATGGCGTCCTCAGCGCGTTACGGCGCTGCTTTGGATTTGAAGGACAGGGAAGCAGCGCCGAGCAGTCGGCTTCGCCGCCTGTACAAACGCGCGGCGTTCTGCTTGGGAGTCCCGCTGTTGCTGCCGGGACATTTTAACAGTCCCTTTCGCTTTACACGAAAATTATTTGCCGGTGCTGTTTCCGAGCAGCAAAGTGTTCAGCGACTCGCTGAGAGAGTGATCCCAGCCTTCTGCCGTATCGCAGATCGAAACGAAGAGCTTATCATTGCCGCCGATCACATTGCTGAGCCTTTTGCCGAACATCTCGGGGCCCTTATCCGCGTCGAGACCGTTCAGGATCTGCATATTGTAGGTGTATTCCTTGCCGTCCTTCTTTGCGTAGACAATATAGGCATAAACGGATTTTTCCGGATCGCCTTCACCCTCGAACGCGACAACACTGTTCGCGGTAAACGGCACAGCCTTGTTTGCTTCCTTGCCGTCGACCGTGACCTTAAAACCCTTGATTGAATCCGTCACGTGCAGGTCGAAGTAGATTTCGCCGTCCTTCACAAAGGACAGTTTGTCGACGAACTTCGTATCCTCCTGAACGGCGGCAGCGTTTCCGCTTCCGTTCGGATCAATGGGTTCTACGCGCGTTTCTTCGATCTTCGTGCATGCAAAGACCGCAAGGGACATCGCGATGACGAGTAACAATACAACCAGTTTCTTCATTTGTTCTTTCTCCTTCTGTTTACTGCTTTTATATTACTGCATCCTCAGCTCTTTGAGCCGCCGCGCACCTTGATCAGAATCTCCAGTACCCACTGGATGACGCGCAGGACTTCAAGAATGAAGTCGCAGATATACGAAATGATGTAGGTGTCGAACACCTTTTTCATGACCGCCATTTCGGACTCGTTTGCGAGACCGTATTCGCGGATCATTTCAAGCGCAAGCTCGTTCGCCTTCTTTTCGACCGGGATGTTCAGCATCGTCACGATGAAGCCGGCAATCAGCAGCAGACCGCCGAGCGCCATGCCGATCATTGTGAACACGCCGCTCGTTTTCATCAGGAACAGATCGATCACAACGCTGAGCAGGATCACCGGGAGGAACAGGAACGGTCCGAAAATACCGATCACAGACAGGCGGTTGCGCAGAAGCGTTGCTCTGTCGCCCTGTTCGCACAGCTTTGCAAGACCCGCCTTCTGCACGGCGAGCGCCGTTGCAGTAACGGACTTCTTATCGTCAATCTTGAAGAGAATGCTGCGCAGATAGATCGTCTTGGTAAAGACGTTGTAATAATTTCCGAACAGCACGCCGCGGATGACGCCCGCCTTCTTGACCTTGATGTGCGTGAGCCCGTCCCTGTCAAGCACGAACCGCGCTGCTTCCGCGCCGGTCATGTGAGAAGAGATCGGCATCTTGTTTGCTTTCCAGTAGCGAACCGCGATGAGAATCTTCATTACGAGAGCAACGATCGCCATGATAACGACGAGCAACGATACGACCAAATACGCGATCGAAAGCGCGTCGTGATTCATTACGCCTTCCAAAATTTCCCTTCCGACTTCTTCCATAGTTTTCTCCCTTCACTTCGATCAATTTTATTAATTTTATAATATAGCACATATACACCTGAATTACAAGGAATGCGGACACTTTTCTTTTGCGAAAAAAGCTGATACAATAGCGGTATCATCAGAGCGGAGGGTTTGCATGGCGCAGGTTCGCATCGCAGGCATACAGTTTTTGCAGAGAGAAACAAAATCGCAGACGTACGAACATATACGGGAATGATTATCTGTTCCAACTTAATCCGTTAGTGTTTAATACAATTCCCCATTATATTGTTTCTGAGTGTGACCGGGAAGTTGCCACACTCCGAGAAGCCCCTTAATTGAATGTCGTTATAATTCCCCTTGGCTTGGATTTGACCTATGAACGGAGGAAAATATGTGACTGATCACTGATCTGTATAAAAAGAACTTTTTGCTGCGATTCGATAAGGATGGGGCGATCCCGTATTACAGCGCCGACGATTTTCCGGGGCTTGTGTGCGAACGCGGTTCGTTCCGGAACACGGCGGGCGTGACGATCCGATACTTCACATATTATTATGTAGGATACGATCCGGACAGGCTGATCCTGTTCTGCCCGGGGATCGGTCCGGGGCACACCGCGTACCTTGCGGAGATCGAAACCCTTTGCCGTGCGAGGCGCCGTGTTCTGACGCTCGATTATACCGGCTGCGGCGAATCGGGCGGAGACCGTCTACCATCCGCGAACGTGCCGACGCGCGACGCCATGGAATTGCTCGATCTTCTGCATCCCGAAGAGGAGATCATCCCAGTCGGGCATTCGCTGGGCGGCTACACTGCGCTGAACCTTGCACATCTTCTGCCGACCGTGACCCGGGCGGTCATTCTATCAGGCTTTGTGAGCATTTCCGACGAGATGATGGGCTTTGTCAAGCTGCGAATCCTTGCCGACCGCGTGAAGCGTTTTGAAAAGAAACTCGATCCGCAGTACGGCGCGCTCGACAACCGGGCGTATCTGAAGACAACTGCGGACAGGCTGCTGTGGATCCATTCGATGGACGATCCCATGGTGAATTACAAGTATAACGCAGGACAGGTGCGGAAGATAGGGAATCCGAACGTGCGCGTCATCACGGTGGAACACAAAAAGCACAATCCGCAGTACAGCGCGGAGGCGCTGGAAACGATGAACACGTGGATCGGTGGATATGAGCGCCTGCTCCGGGAAAAGCAGCTTGAAACGCCGGAAGCGCGGAAAGCATATTTTGCCGACAAACCCATCGCACGCATGACCGCGCAGGATTCCGCCGTGTATGAAGAGATCCTCCGCTTTATCGAAGCGTGACCGCGCTTTTTCATGAAAGGCATTTCCAATACGCACAAAGTGCCAAAAACGAGGGTGAACTCCAAAATTCCAACATTTTTACCACAT
>JAFOQN010000087.1 GCA_017393775.1 Clostridia bacterium | reverse complement strand
GCCGCCGTCTTTGACCGCATGCTTCGCGTTGTCCAGCGCTTTCTGCGTCTGGTACAGATTAAGGTCCTTCGGCGCGCCGCCCTGCGAAACGAGCACGATGTCCGCCGCGGCTGCGAGCTCCTTCCGATAAAGCCGGTCAAGGAACCGGCAGCCCTCGCGATGCGCCTTGACGGCGTCGCCCGCAACGGCGCAGAGGATCTCCTTGTGTTCCGAGAGCACGACGTTGAGAATGAAGTCGATGCCGACCATCGCGCCGGCCTCCTCGATGTCCATGCGCAGCGGATTCGTTTCCAACGCGCCGGCGCAGCATTCGGGCTGTACCATCCGGCTGTGATTCGCCTGGATCGCCGCGCGCGTGGATACGCCGGGCATGATCGCCTTTGCGCCGCCGGAATAGCCGGCGAAATAGTGGTACTCGATGTTGCCGAGACAGATCCTGCGGTCGGCCTCTGCCACAACGCGCGTGATGTCCACCGGCGTTCCGCGCGAGGTCGTACCGAACGGCACGCAATCCTCCGGATCGCTGTCCGCGCAGCGGATCTCGTTCCAGGCGCGTTCGCCCGCGAGCCGGCGCTTTTCCTCGTCGGTCTGTCTGCGGTGACTGCCGAGCGCAAAGACGAGCGTGATGTCTTCGGGACGCACGCCGCCTGCGTACAGTTCGTCGAGCAGCGCGGGCATGACTTTTGCGGTCGGCATCGGACGCGTGATGTCGCTGGTGACGATCGCAACCGTCTCGCCCCTGTGCACAATGTCCCGAAGCCGCGGCGATCCTATGGGGGTTTTGAGCGCGCGTTCGACCTCCGCCTCGCCGGTCAGTCCGACGGGAACCTCGTTTGCGTGCAGCTCGCCGATCAGATTTTCATCCGGCACGTCGACTTCCTGAAAGCCGGTGCCGAACCCGAATCGCAGTTTCATACTATTTCCTTGCGAGGACGGCCCCGACCTGTTCTTCGATATGCGCGGCGGTCAGACCGAACCGCTCCTGAAGGTATCCCTGCGTGCCGACTTCGCCGAACTCGTCCTCGACCGCGACGACGGCGGCGGGGACGGGGCAGCGCTCCGCCAGCACTTCAAGGATCATATCGTACAGACCGCCGTGACGGTTGGCGTTTTCCGCGACGACGACGGCGCCGCATTTCTTCGCCCATGCTTCGATCGCGTCCGCATCGATCGGCTTGATCGTGAAGCAGTCCACGACGGCGGCGGAAACGCCCTGCGCCTCCAGCGAAGCGGCGGCCTGCAGCGCTTCGTGCAGCATCAGCCCCGCGGCGAAAATGACGGCGTCGGTCCCTTCTCTGAGCGTGACGGCCTTGCCGATCTCAAGTTCGCTTCCGTCCGCATAGATGCGCGCAAGCTGTTTTCTGCCGACGCGGATGTACTTGATGCCCGGACGGTTCTGACACTGTTTGAGAACGCTGATAAGACATACAGGATCGGACGCGTCGATGACGGTCGCACCGGGAAGCGCGTTATAAAGCGCAACGTCCTCGAACGGCATATGTGTGCCGCCGTTCATTGTGGCGGTGACGCCGGGATCGGTGCCGATAACGGTGATGTCGTTCTTCGCGTAGCCGCCGGACAGGAAGATCTGGTCATAGATGCGGCGCGATGCAAATGTGCCGAAGCTGTGGATGATCGGCTTGAACCCTGCGACCGCAAGTCCGGCCGCGACGCCCGCCATGTTGGCTTCGGCGATGCCGCAGTCGACAGCGCGCTCCGGGTTTGCCTTCGCCCATTTCAGCGTGCTGATGCAGCTCATCAGGTCGGCGTCGAGATAGATCGCATTTTCGTCCGCATTCACGATTTCGGCGATCGTTTCACCCAGCACGTCCTTGCAAAGGCGCGGATTCAGTTCTCCGTTATAAACGATCTTCATGGTTCAGCCCTCCAGTGCTTCGAGTTTCTGCCTGAGCTCGGCGGTCCATCGTTCAAAGCGTTCGTCGGTCACCGGCATACTGTGGTTCATGGCGGTCTGTTCGACCTCGTCCACACCGTGACCCTTGACGGTGTCAAGCACGATTGCATACGGCTTGTCGCCGCCCGCGCGCGTACGTTCGAGCGCGGCGGCGATCTGCGCCACGTCGCCGCCGTCGACCATGACGGTATCAAAGCCGAACGCCTCCATCTTGGCGACAAAATCGCCCATCGGCAGAACGTCGTCGAGATAGCCGTCCAGCTGGCGCTTGTTCCAGTCGATCAGCACGACGAGGTTCGAAAGCTTTTTCGCGCTCGCGAACAGGAAGGACTCCCAGCACTGACCCTCTTCCGCTTCGCCGTCCCCGACGATCAGAAAGACGCGGTTCTTCCGCCCCTTGATCCGGTTTCCGAGCGCAAGACCCGCCGCCTGCGACGTGCCCTGTCCGAGAGAGCCGGTCGTGACGTCGACGCCGGGCGTTTTGTTCCGGTCGCAGTGGCTCGGAAGCCGTGTTCCGCCGCGGTTCAGGGTCCTGAGTTCCTCATAGGGGAAGAACCCTTTCAAAGCGAGCGTCGCATAAACCGCCGGACCCGCGTGTCCCTTTGAAACGACGAGACAGTCGCGATCCGCCCATTTCGGATCCTCGGGGCGGACGTTCATTTCGCGCCCGTAGAGCACGGCCAGCGTATCGGCGATGCTCATCGCGCCGCCGACGTGACCGGACCCGATCGAATGGATCGCCTCAAGCGCCGCCATGCGGATGCGGATCGCAAACGCCCGGAGATCCTTTTGTTCCTGGTATTCCATAAACTCTCCTCCTTATCGTTGCGGCAGCAGGGAACCGTGCCGGAGCGCCTTGACGACCGGCAGTTCCTCGCCGCTCAGAAAACGGATCAGTGCGCCGCCGCCGGTGCAGATATAGCCGATCCGGTCGGTCAGGCGGTATTTCTCGGTCGCGGTGATGCTGTCGCCGCCGCCGAGCACCGTAAAGCCCTCGGTATCGGCAAGCGCCTGCCACAGCGCTTTCGTGCCGTATTCGCTCGGCTCCTGTTCAAAGACGCCCATGGGACCGTTGACAAACACCGTCTTGGCGGAAAGGATGCAGGTCCGGTATGCCTCGGCGGTCGCATGCCCGACGTCGACGGCGGATACGTCCTCCGGCATCAGGAAAACCGACGCCTCGCGCCGTTCGCCGTTCTCGACCCACGCAAGGTCCTCCGGCAGTCTGATCTTGTTGCCGAATTGCCGGTACAGCTCCTTTGCGCGATCAAAAAACTCCGTATAGTTCGATTTCACAATGAACGCGCGGCTGCCGCGGCCGATCTCGTGTCCGAGCGCGATCAAAAAGATGTTCGCCACCAGACCGCCGGTGAGGATCGTGTCGGCGATCCCGCGTTCGAGAACCGTCTGCATCATCTGAAATGCGTCGGCGATCTTCGCGCCGCCCAGCGCAAACACGCACGGACGTTCCGGGTTTTCCATGACCGACGATACGGTGCAGTATTCCTTCTCAAACAGCCGCCCCATCGCAGAGGGAAGCACCTGCTCGAACCCGCACAGACTCGGCTGATCGCGGTGCGCTGCGGCAAAGGCGTCGCATACATACAGGTCCGCCAGCGGCGCAAGCTTCTCTACAAGCAGCGTTTTTGCCTGCTGCTCGTGCGTGAGCCGCAGGTTCTTTTCAAACAGCGTCTGTTCCTCGGCGACAAATCGTACGTTGTCCAAAAGCAAAACATCGCCATCCT
>JAFOQN010000086.1 GCA_017393775.1 Clostridia bacterium | reverse complement strand
GGCATCAAAGTATCCGCTTGCATCAAACTGGGAGAACCAGGATTCCGGATCCTCCATATCCGCCATATCGTTGTTTGCGTGATCGCCCGCAACGACCATCAGCGGCTGCAGCACGACCTTGGTATAGCCCGCCTCGTGCACCGCGTTGATGACGTTTTCGCAGGAGGTGGACTCCGGCTCGCCTTCGACGGTGCCGATAAACACGTTTTTGTAGCCGAGTTCGTTCATCATGGTCTGCATCTGGGAATAGGTGACCTTCGCCTTGTGCGAGGTGCCGTGTCCCATGAACACGAACGCAACGCCGTCTGCTTCTGCCGCTTCAAGCGTCTCATAGCCTTCGCTCATCACCGCATCCGCAACGACTGCCTTTGCAACCCGCTCCTTGTCGGTGTTGACTTCCGTCTCATCTTTGCCGACTTCGCCCAGAAGCGGCTCCGCGATCTTCACGGAATCGAACTTGTCCGCGTACGCTTCGACCGCCGCGCAAAGCTCATCGTATTCCGCGCCGTGCATCAGATGCGTCGGCTGGATCACAAGGATCTTAACGCCGTTAGCGACTGCACGTTCCAATGCCTGCTCCACGTTGTCGATCTTCTCGCCGTCGCGCGCCTGCACATGATTGATGATGATCTGCGCAGTAAACGCTCTGCGCACCGACCAATCGGGAAACGCTTTTTCGAGTGCCGCTTCGATGCCGCCGATATCATACACACGGCTGTCGTTGAACGACGTGCCGAAGCTTACGACCAGCAGTTCCTTTTCGCCGATCCCGTCCGCGTTTCTCGGATTATCCAAGGATGCGTCGCCGGTGTCTCTGCCGAAGTAATCGGGATCGGCTTCCTCACCGGATACGAGTTCCTTCTGTGCGTCGGTCAGCGCATCCCATGCCGCCTTTGCCGCGGCGCACTGTTCGTCGGTGTTTTCGTTGCGCTCCTGCACATAGATCGCGTCGATCAGAGCTGCGACCTTGTCCGCCGCTTCCTGATCAGCAGCTGCGGTGTCAACGGGCGCTTCGGGCTCCGCCGTCGGCTCTGCAGCAGGTTCTGCCGTCGGCTCTGCCGGCGTGTTCGGCGTTCCTGCGCATGCCGCCGCGACCATTGCAAACATTGCGATCGCCAAAAGCAAAGCGATTGTCTTTTTCATTTCTGTTTCCTCCTTATGACTTTTTCGGACGCATTTCGTCCGTCTGATGTATGTGATGCCTCCATCAGCAAAATCCACGGCACGAAAAAAGCTCCTTACCGGACGGTAAAGAGACTGCGTACAGAGAACCCCGAAAAGCGGGGCATGGTACACAATCAATCCCTCGTGATTTGGAAAAAAAGCTTTTCCCGTACCAGGCACTCGGCAGGTTTCCCGGCTCGCGGCATTGGACGCTGTCGCCTTCCCGATCTCTCAGTGGCAGCTTGCGCTTGACAGCATCGACCCGCATACGGTGACGAGTTCGCACAGGCATTTCACCTGTTTCCCTTTTAACCTCTGTCTCTTTCGAAACAAAGGCACCGACTGCTTTATTCAATTATTGACATTATATCCCCTGTTCTCGTATGCTGTCAAGAATCTATCATAATATAATACTGTATATACAATTTTCCTGTATGCATACTGTATATTGTGTCACGAACGCAGCCGTGATGCAACGATGATTCGAACAATTTGACGAATTTGGAAATCCTTTGAAAAGAAAGCATCAAAAAAGCACGGGGCGTTGCCCGCGCAGTGTAAAAACAGCCGGTTTGAGAATGCCGGTACCCTTATCGGAAGGGTTCATCGGGAAACATGCGCCTTAAAAAGCGCTGCATCCCGTTCGGGAGCGGCATATCGGTATCATATCCGACGTCCGCAAGGCGAATCAGTTTATTGCTTCCGTGATAGTCGCTGCCCGCGGTGACATACAAATCGAATGCTTCCGCAAGCGCAATAACCTGTTTGCTCAGTGTTTCGGTATAGCCGGAGTAGCAGCCTTCCAGTCCTTTGAGACCGAAATGCATCAGGCGCCGGACGCGTTCTTCGAGCTCCTTGCCGAGGATCATCTGATCTCCGTCGCCGAAGCAGGGATGCGCCAGCACCGGCACGCCGCCTGCGGCGAGGATCGCTGTGATCGCCGTATCCGGGCGCGTATAAAAATCGGGAACGTGCAGACGGTTCAACACTTCGGAAAACGCCTGCCGCATCGTTGCGGCGTAACCGTACCGCACCATCAGACCGGCAAGATGCGGCTTGCCCGGGTTGGAGAGCGCATGCAGCGCTTTGATGTCCGCGTCCGGAAAGCGGATCGTATGCTCCTCTCTGAGCCGTTCCAGCCGGAGATCGAGTTTTTTCATTCGGTTTGCATGACCCTTTTCCACAACGGAGCGAATCACGGGAGACTGCGGGTCGTACCCGTAGCCCAGAATGTGATACTTTCCCTTATCGTCCTTGCAGGAAAACTCCACGCCGAACAGAAAGCGCGGATCGTCCGGACGTAAAAGCGAGCGGATCTGCTCGCATCCCGCGATTGCATCGTGATCGGTGACGGAAAACACGTCGATCCCCGCCTCGCGCACATGCAAAAGGAGCTCCTCAGGCGTATCGGTACCGTCGGAGATCGCCGTATGCAGATGCAGATCGATCACAGGATGCGTTTTGATCATAGCCGTTTCTTAAAATCGCTTTATAAGCGTCAGTATGTTCTGGCCGTCGCGGTATTCGTAATACACATCGTCCATGAGTTTCTTCGCGAGGAACACGCCGAGCCCGCCGATGTTCCGTTCCTCCGCGGAAAGCGTTACATCCGGATCCTGCTTTTTGAGCGGATCGTAAGGTATGCCGCGATCGATGAAAGTGATCCGAACGTCGCCGTCCCCGATCCCGACCCGCACGGTCGCCTGTCCCTTCCCCGGCGCGTAGGCGTAGCTTGCGATGTTGATGAAGACCTCCTCCGCGGCGAGACCGATCTGCATCCGGGATTTCATCGGACAGGCGGTTTTTGAAAGGCGTTCCTCGAGAAAGGTCTGCACCTCGTTCAGATTCTCCGCCGCGGCTTCGATGGTGAGCTCGTCCCGGGAGAATGTCAGCGTGTCGACGGTTTCCAGAAGCTCGATGAGTTCACGCATCCAAAGTGCGTTCTCGGCACGTCCCTGTTCGGTCTCCGTTTCCCCGCGGCGGATCCCGCGTCGGATGAGACGCGTATACCCGACGATGCGGGCTTTGTTCTCGACCTCCCGGATCTTGGTTTCGGAGGTCGTGCCGAGATAAGCGGCGAGTGTCTCATGCCAGAACCGTTTCGACGTTTCCAGATCAAAGCCCTGGAAGCGCATGACCGTTTCGTGATCCACCTCGGAGAAGCCGAGAAACGCGTTGTACATGCTGCCGAGCTCAAAGATCGGATAGCCCATGGCGAGCGTATCCATATCGATCAGCAAAACCTCGTCGTTCTGCAGCTCCAGATTCTTGGTGTGGTAATCGCCGTGGATCATGTGTTTGTCATACGGAACCGCTTCGATCAGCGCAAGCAGCTTCTTAGCGGCTTTCTCCGGCAGATAATCCTGCAGGAACCGCGCCCAGGAAAGCACGATCTCCTTCATATCGCGCAGCTTTCCTTCGGGAACCTCGGTGCTGTGGATCTTCAGAAGCATCTGTGAAAACTCCTTCACGCACCAGTCAAACTTCTCCGGCTGCTGATGGATGATCTTTGCAAACGATTGCGCGTTCAAAAGTTCGAAGACCGAACCGTAGCTTTTGCCGACCTGCACGACGTCATAGGAAATCGCGGTCGGAATGCCGAGGATCAGCGCCAGTTTTGCCATCTCGCGCTCGTGCTGAATGTCTTCGAGCGCATCGGCATTTTTATAGACCTTCACCACGTTGTCGCGGTCGATGCGATACAGCGTGCCGTTTGCGCCGTGACCGATCTCCTCGCAGCCGTCGATCGAAACGACGCGGTACGCCTTCTCCACCGTCATCATCTCGGTAAAGCCTGTCATGTCGAGAATCTCATAGACCTCGGAGCCCACGTTTATAATCCGCATGTCGGGATGCGTTTTTCGGATGCGCAGCAGCACGCGAAGTCCCGCGGAGGAGATATATTCGAGGTGCTCCGCATCCAGAACGACCGGCGCGCCTTCGGGAGGAAGCTTTCGCAGTATTTCCGCTTCCACCGCTGCAGCGTTCTGTGAATCGATTCGTCCGCTTAATGTAATTTGCATTTGGAGTCTCCTTTGCCGTTCCGATTGACATATGATATTTGATTATAACACAGTTTTTCACCAAAAGCATGGACTATTTCAACAAATATCAAAAGAACTTCTTGAAATGCGCCGTTTTTGCGTGTACAATATAATAAATGATTATGTGCAGAGCGATGCATGAACGTTTGCCGTACAACGGCGGACGGGAAAGGATATCACATGAAAACGGACGTCATTCAAATCGAACCGAACGGCACAGGCATTGAAAAAGCGCTTGCGGAGACCGAAAAAGCCGCCGCGTTTCGCGGACTCAGTTCAAAGCAGGCGTTGAGGCTTCAGCTGCTTGCCGAGGAAATGACGGGCATGCTGAAAACGATCACCGGGCAGACGGAATATTGCTATTGGGTGGAATCGGAAGAAAAGCTCTTTTCGCTGCACCTGATGACAAAGACGCAGGTGGATCCCGAAATGCGCGAAACGCTTCTCAAAGCTTCAACCTCCGGCAAAAATGCCGCTGCGAAGGGCTTTATGGGACGGCTCAAGGATATTTTCCTGCGGCTTACAGAGGCGACCGACGCCAACGCCTTCGCCACAGAGTACGGCTACGGCTACGTCGGCGTTGTCGGTTATGACGCTTCGGTGGATATGTCGCCGAACGCCGTGCTGTACGGCTGGTCGATGTCCGCATATCGGGACGCGATCACGGAGCACCAGTCCGAAGAGCCGGAAAAGTGGGACGAACTGGAAAAATCGATCACGGCAAAGCTGGCGGACGAGGTCAAGATCTTCATTCGCGGCAACTCTGTGGAAATGGTAATCGAAAAAGCATTCTGATTTCGGAAGGGGGATACAAACATGACAATTGAGAAGACAAAAAACGGCAGCGCTCTTATGATTGCGCTTTCCGGCAGACTGGACACGATGACCGCACCGGACCTCGAAGCGGAGCTCAAGGACGCGCTCGAAGGCGTCGGGGAACTGACCTTTGACCTGGAAAAGCTCGACTACATCTCTTCCGCAGGACTTCGCGTGCTGCTTTCCGCGCAAAAGGTCATGAACCGCCAGGGCAGCATGAAGGTACTGCATCCGAACGAGGTCATCGCGGAAATCTTCGAAGTCACGGGATTTTCGGATATTCTGACGATCGAATGACCGGACAGAGACAAACCCAAAACAGCAAAAAACTTCCGTGCATCGATCTGCACGGAAGTTTTTTTGATTGAAATACCCGGCATTTGCTTACGCAACGTCCGTGAGCTTCAGGTTTTTCACTTTTCTCAGAACAATCACGTTGATGATGACCGTGAACACAACCGTCATCACCGCGCCGATCAGCCACGCCAAAGGCTGGACGGTGCGGTCCAGCTGCAGGAAGGACTGCTCCAGGGACCGCACGATGCGGTAGCCGATCAGTGTGCCGACGCCGATCCCAAGCACGATGCCGAGCACCGTGTCGACCGCGGTCTCGCGCAGGACGTAGCCGATGACTTCCTTCACGGTGAAGCCGTTGATGCGCATAACCGTGAGCTCGCGCTTTTTCTGCATGATGTAGATGTTGGTCAGGTTCATCAGCACCACGCCCGCCATGACCGCCGCCATGAGGATGAACAGCAGTACGACCGCGTCCAAAACGGACGTCGCCGTATCAAACAGTTTTTTGTTGGTATCGGCGGGGTTATAAGACTCATAACCGTTGACCGACCGCAGCGCTTCGGTGAGCATATCCGCGCTGACGCCGTTCAGCCGAACCAGATACGCGTTATGCACTGCCTCCTTCCCGAACACGCGTTGATAACATGCGTCGCTCATATACATTCCGCGTCCCATGTAGCTGTTGAAGATCCCCGCAATGTGCACCGTAGCGGATTCCGTACCGTTCAGCGCGATCTCGAATGAATCTCCCTGCTTTACCTTGTAATTCTCCGAGAACCGTTTCGAAATCAGGATCCCGTCGTCCGTCGGCGCAATGGGTTCGCCGGTTACGGCGTCGTCCAGCGCGATCATATCCTCTATGGCGGCAAGATCACCGCTGTAAAGTTCCAAAACGTCAAGATCGTTGATGCGGACCGTCACATAGCTGTAAAACAGCGGACATCCATCGACGCCATTTTCTTCGAGCACATCTGCGATGTTGTCCATCGCATGCGAATCCGTGTCGGGATCCGCCCGGACCATGCTGTCGAAACGGATGATCTTGCCGTACTGCAGCCTTGTTGCGCCGCTCACCGCCTGCCGGAGCGTAACGCCGATCACCACCAGTGAACAGCAGCCCGCAATGCTGACGATCGTTACCAGCACACGCTTCCAATCCGTTTTGATGTTTCGCACAATCAGCCTGGAATAGAGCGGCAAGCTTTCTTTCGCTTCTGCGGCGGGCTTCCTCGCGATCTTTGGGACCGCCTGCGCCATCAGCTGAATGGCGGGCTGTCTCAACAGCTTCCGGCAGGCGAACCAGATCGCAGCGACCGCAAGCGCAATCCCCGCCAGAAATACGAGCACCGTCGGCAGTGCGATCATGAGCGGTTGGTTGAGATCGATATTGAAATATGCGTTATATCCGTTGAGCACGAAGCTCTGTATCCAGAACCGCGCAATCAGCAGTCCCAATGCCGCGCCGAGCACGGTCGCGCTCACGCCGAACAGCAGATATTTCGAGAAGATCTCACGGCTGAAGAACCCGAGCGCTTTGGTCGTGCCAACCAGCGGGCGCTGTTCATCGACCATCTTGCTGATCGTCGCATAGATGACGAGCGCGCCGACCAGCACGAACAGCAGCGAGAAGGTCATCTCCATGCTCTTCAGATTGTTGCTCGATGTGCCGAGCTGCACGAAGCTCGCGTTCCCGTAGACGTCCATCAGGATCCATTTACAGGGTCCGAGCGTTTCAAGCTGCTTCTCCGCATCCTGAAGCTTTGTCCTGCCGTTCTCATATTGCGCAAGAGCGTCCGCATACTGCGCTTCGCCGTCCGAAAGCTTTTCCCGGCCTTCCTCCAGCTGTTTGCGCGCCTCTTCGAGGTCCAGTACGCCCTGTGCGTACTGTGCTTCGCCGTCGTTGTATTTAGCGAGCGCGTCCTCATACCGGTGCAGTCCTTCGGCATACTGCGCTTCGCCGTTCTCATACAGCGTAAGCGCGTCGTTGTATTTCTGCAGTCCCGCGTCGTACTGCGCTTTGCCGTACAGATAGGTCGCATGCCCCGCATCCCATTGGCTGCAGGCGCCTGCCATCTGATCATACTGCTCCTGGTATTCCCCCGCAACGGAGGCAAGCTCTCCCGCAAGCAGCGAGCGCGCGACTTCCTCGGAGTATTCGCCCTCGCCGCCCAGGTTTTCAAACACGGTGCGCAGGATTCTTTCCGGAATGTCCGCGGACTGCAGAAAACCGTTGATCTTATCCTGCAGCGATACGCCGAAGTTGAATGTAATATGATCCGTGATTCTGAAATCGCTTGCCGTCATGCTCCCGCTGTCCGGATTTGCGCCCTGTCTCGACGCCCAGCGGATCAGCGCGGAAGTGTCACCGCCGAACGCCTGCTCGATCTTTTCGCGGATCTTCCCGCGGATCGTGTCCTTGGCGTCCTCGATCTGATTCCAGCCCGAAACCAGCTGTCTTCTTCCGTCATCCAGCTTTGCCTTTGCCGCATCCAGCTCCGCTTTCCCCGCCTCGAGCTGCGCCTTTGCGTCATCCAGCTCGGCGCGCGAGTCCTTCAGTTTTTGTTCGCCGTCCAGAAGCTGTGCTTTTGCGTCGTCCAGCTCCGCCCGCGCGTCCCGAAGCTTCGCTTCTCCGTCGGCAAACGCCTGTTCGCCGTCCCGAAGCTCCGCCTGTCCCCTGTCGAGTTCCGCGCGTCCGTCCCGAAGCTGCTGTTCGGCGTCGTCCAACTTCGCCCGGTTCTCCGCAAGCGTGTTTTTTGCCTCCGCGTCACGGAGCACCGTGCGCGTTTCGGCAAGCGCTTCGATCCGCGCGCTGACCGTTCCGACGCTGCTGCGATATGCCGGTTCATAGCGTGCGGCGTTTTCGTTGTACACCGTCACGATTTCCGCCTTCATGAAGCATCCGTTCAGCTGCTCTTCATCAAAGGCATCCCGGGTGACCAGCACATACGGCGTCTCCGGCACGTTGCCGCAGACGTGGTCGGGGTGCATGACCGTTCCGCAGACAGTGAACGCCGCCTGCATGAGATACGCCGCGGGTTCGTCCTTTGCGTTGCAGAGCAGAATGCGGTCGCCGATCTGCCAGCCCATCTTCTGAAGCAGCTGCTGTTCCACCGCGCATTCCCCGTTCCGCTCGGGCAGTCTGCCCTCATAGAGGACCGGCAGATTGATGCGTTCCGTCAGCGAAAGGACCTGAATGTCCTCCTTAAGGTCGTTTGCCCTGACCTTTGCATTCGTGGCGAGAATGCCTTCCGCGTCCGTAACGCCCTCCGTTTCGCGGATCGCTTCAATGTCCTGTTCGGAGAGCAGCAGCGTGGAAACGAGCTCGATATCACGGTACTGCGCCCCGTTGTAGAACGCGGATCCGGTCTTCCGGATTGCGGTTGCGGCATAATCGATGCCGAGAAACATCGTCACGCCGAGCGCCGCGATCACGACAATCGACAGAAATGAGATCTTCTGCTTCCAGATATTGCGCAATGCGTCTTTGATCTGTGTTCTCTTCATGCGTTTCTCCATGCAGACTGCCAAAAATCGTCTGCCGTCGCCTTATGCGGCGTCCGTAAGCTTTAAATTCCTGACCTTTCTCAAAACGATCACATGAATGATGACCGTGAACAAAACCGTAATCGCCGCGCCGTACAGCCATGCCGTAAGACTAACGCCGCGGTCAAACCGGATGAACGCCTGCTCCATCGACCGCACGATGCGATAAGCGATTCCGGAGCCCATCGCAATGCCGAGCAGGATGCCCGCTATCGTGGTCAGCACCGTTTCGCGTGTGCAGTAGCCGATGACCTCCTTTACCGTAAAGCCGTTGATTCGCATGATCACAAGCTCGCGCTTTTTCTGCATGATGTAGATATTGGTGAGGTTTGCCAGCACCACGCCCGCCATGACCGCCGCCATCACGATGAACAGGATGACGATCGCATTGATGACCGATGTTGCGGAGTCGAACATGGCGCGGTCCTCCGACGCCGGCGTGTAGTTCGTAAAGCCGTAAAGCTTCTTGAGCCGCGCCAAAAGCGCCGCTTCATCCGCGCCGTTCAACCGGATGAGGTACGAATTGGGCACGGGCTCGCTGCCGAACAGCGCCGCATAGCTGCCGGGACTCATAACCATGGACCGCCCGATGTAGTTTTCAAAAATGCCCGCCACGCGGACCATTGCGCTGTTCACGCCGCCCACCGTAATCTGAAACTCGCTGCCGACGCCGAGACCGTGGATCTCCGCAAGCCGCCGCTGGATCAGAATCCCTTCGTCGGTCGGCACGATCGGATTCCCGGTTTTCCAGTCGTTCAGGCGGTACATGGACTCGATTGCTTCAATGTTGCCGCAGAGCAGCTCGCCGATCTGATTGTCCGTCACGCGGTAGGTGATATACGCGTCGTACAGCGGCACATATTCCGCGCCCGCTGCCGTCAGCTCCTGCGCGATCTCGTCGCCGAAGTCGTACTGCACCTTTGCGTCGTAGTGCACGACGGAGGAATACTGGTTCTTCACCGCGCCGTCTGCCGCCGCCTTCAACGTAAAGCCGATGACGACAAGCGCACAGCAGCCCGCAACGCTCACGACCGTCACGATCACACGCTTGAGATCCGTACGGATGTTCAGAAGAATCAGCCGCGAATACAGCGGCAGGAGATGCTTTCCGTTTTTGGCGCTCCGGTTTGCACCGTGCGGAACCTGCTGCTGCATCAGCCGAATCGCGGGTGTGCGCAAAAGCCGGTAACAGGCAAGCACGACTGCGCCGACGGCAAGCAGCGCGCCGGCAATGCATACAATCAGCGTCGGCCAAAGGGTCATCGTCGGTACAGACGTGTCGTAGGTATAGTATGCATTGTATCCCTTCAGCACGAAAGGCTCCATCCAGAACCGCGCAAGCAGCACGCCGAGCACCGCGCCGATCAATGTTGCGGACAGCCCGAACAGCAGATACTTCATAAAGATCTCGCGGTTAAAGAAGCCGAGCGCTTTCGTCGTGCCGACCAGGGTTCGCTGTTCGTCGATCATCTTGCTGATCGTAGCGTAAATCACGAGCGCGCCGACCAGAACGAACAGCAGGGAGAACGTCATTTCAAGGCTCTTCAGATTGCTGCTGCCGATGATCAGCTGCACAAAACTCGCGTTGCCGTGCCCGTCAAAGATATACCAGCGGCCGGGCTCCGAATTCTCGATCGTTTCGCGCTGTTCTTTGAGCAGCTTTTCCGTCTGCTCGATCACGGCTTTTGCGTTGTCCGCTTCTTCGCTTTTTTCGTCCAGCGTCTTCCGAAGCTCGTCGATATATGCGGATACGCCGTCCAGTCCCGCCGCGTCCTGCGTAAATTGCTCCGACCGGTCGAGCAGGTCATACAGGTTGTTCAAAAAATCCGGATCGTTCATCAGCGCGTCTTTGTTCTCCGCAAGCGCCTTCTCTGCTTCCGCGATCCCCTCAAGCATCTGTTCCTTTACCTGCGCGTCCCGGATCGCAATGCGTTCGCCGGAGATCTGCTCGATCCGATGCTGAACGGAAGCGACCGTTTCATCATACGCTGCGGAGAACCGGTCGACATTTTCTGTCCTGACAACGGTGACCTCCGCTTTCATGCAGCAGTTGTTCAGTGCATCGTGATCAAACCGGTCCGCCGTAACGATCATATACGGCGTTTCCGGTACGTTGAGGCTTGCATGATCCGGGTGCTCCGCGATCCCGACGATCGTAAACGCCTCACCGCCGAGGAAGAACTGCCCCGTTGCGTCGGTCATTTCCGCCCACTCGATGGTGTCGCCGACCTTCCAGCCCGCCTTTTCGGCGATCTTCCTTTCGATCGCGCACTCCGACGCGGTATTCGGCAGACGTCCCTCGATCAGCGCGATTTTGTTGATCCGGTCGGTTGCCGTAATGATGTTGATGACTTGTTTTTCTTGTCCGACATACGCGTTCGCGGCGGTCTGCCAGACGGGCTCCACGTCCGTGACGCCGTCAAGCGCGCGAAGGCAGTCGAGATCCTCCGCCGTCAAAAGACGCGTGGAGATGATCTCGATGTCGCGGTAGTTCTGTGCGTTATACGCCTCGGATGCGTTTTTTCGCAATGCCGCCGCGGAATAGCCGATGCCCAGGAAGGTGGTTACACCCAAGAGCGCGATCACAATGATCGACAGATAGGATACCTTTTGTTTCCGGATATTCCGCAGTGCATCCTTAAGCTGCGTTCTCTTCATGCCGGATTACCAGACCAGTTCTTCCGCATGCACCGGATGCAGGTTCTTTTTGATGCTGGCGATCCTGCCGTTGCGCACCTTGACCACGCGGTCCGCCATCTTTGCAATTTCCGGGTTGTGCGTGACCATCATGACGGTCGCGCCCTGATTTCGAACAATATCCTCAATGACGGAAAGGACCTCGATGCTCGTCGTGTAGTCCAACGCCGCGGTCGGCTCGTCGGCAAGAATCAGCTTCGGTTTTTTCACGATTGCGCGCGCAATGGAAACGCGCTGCTGCTGACCGCCGGACATCTGCCCCGGATAGTTGTTCGCGCGTTCCGCAAGCCCGACCTTCGCGATCGCGTCCGCAGCGTCCATCGGCTCCTTCACGAGCTCGGAGATAAACTGCACGTTCTCAAGCGCGGTCAGATTCGGCATCAGGTTGTAGGACTGGAAAATAAAGCCGATATATTCGCGGCGGTACTGCGTGAGCTCGGCGTCGGAGGGATGCGAAAAATCCTTGCCCTCGACCGTCAGCTCGCCGTCCGTCAGAAAGTCCATGCCGCCGACAATGTTCATCATCGTGGACTTGCCGCAGCCGGATTCACCGAGCACGACCACAAACTCGTTCTTGTAAACGTCGAGGTTGATCCCCTTTAAAACCTTCAGCACGCCGTCACCGGAGGGGAACTCCTTCGTGACGTTCCGGAGCGTCGCAAGGATTTCCTTCTGTTCGCCGAGGTCGACGATCAGCCCCTTTTCGTCGATCGTGATCGCTGCGAGCGACGCCATGCGCTCGCAGAGCCTGAGTTCCTCCGCATCGTAGAGACTGCCGTCCTTTTTGTTGACGATCTGCACACAGCCGATCACGTCATGGAGATTGTTCAGCGGTACGCAGATCATCGTCTTGGTAACAAGACCGTTGTCGTCGAACACCGAGCCTTCGAAGCGCGTATCGGTCGCCGCGTCCTCCACGATCACGGACTTGCCGGTTTTCGTCACGACGCCCGCAACGCCGATCCCGTTCTCAACCGAAATATTGGATATATCGGCGGGACCGATATGGAACATCGGGCTCAGCCGGTCCGTTTTAGGATCCAGAAGCCAGATCGCGCCCGCTTCGCTGTTCAGCGTTTTGACGATGATCTCCAAGCTTCCCGACAGCGCGTCATCAAGATTGTCCACCTCCAGAAGCTGCTCCATGATCTGCCATGTCGCCTTTGTAAACCGCTTTTCTTCCGCCATAATGCCGTACCTCCTTTGCAGTCCCTTACTCGATCGTCAGAATATCCGTAAAGGCCGTGATCTCAAATATCTCCATCACAACCTCGTTTGCGTGCAGAACCTTCATGCCGCCCTGCCGGTTCATCGCCTTCTGTGCCGAAAGCAGCACGCGCAGCCCCGCGGAAGAGATGTAGTCGAGCTTTTCAAGATCGAAGGTCAGTTCCCCGACGCCTTCCAGCGCATCCTTCAGCGCCGTTTCCAGCTCCGGCGCGGTCAGCGTGTCCAGTCTTCCTTCCAAAGCAACCGTCAGCGCATTGCCGTTTTGGGTCATTCTGATATGCATATGTTTGTTCCTTTCTGAAATGCAGGCCTTATTGCCGTTCCGGCCCCCGCACTGCGGCGCGATCCGGAAAAACAGTTCATTTTCTCAGATAGTTTCCGGAGACCGGAAACGCAAAATAGGTATCCGGATACGGTTCGTCCCGCAGAACGAAATGCCACCATTCGCAGTCGAACGGGACAAAGCCGTTCCGCACCATCGCCTTCCTGAGCAGCATACGGTTTTCATACTGCTCCTCTGTGATTCCGCGGTAATCCGGATGCGACACCTCGCTGAACAGATCGAACGGACTGCCCATATCGACCTCTTTGCCGGTGCGCATGTCCAAAAGCGTCAGATCGATCGCGCTGCCGCGGCTGTGGCTTGACTGCTTTGCGATGTATCCGCGGCTGAACAGCTCCTGCTTTTCGAGGTCCGGATAGAAATACGGTTTCATCCGCACGTCCTGATCCTCTATCCCCCACAGGATAAACTGCTTGACTGCCGCAACCGGGCGATACGCGTCGAACACCTTCAGCTGGTATCCCGTCACGAGCATTTCGTTCGCAACCGTTTTCAATGCTCTTGCCGCCTCCGCCGTCAGAAGCGCAACCGGCTCTTCGTAGCCGTCAACCCGCTCCCCGATAAAGTTATAGGTCGAATAATACCGGATCTCCTGTACGATTTGCGGAACATAATCCGCCAGGAGCACGAAACCCTTCGGATCCATCGCCGGATCATTATGATATGCCGTCTTCATCCGCGTATGATCCTCCTGCCTGCGGGTACGATCGCGCGGTTCGGACAGACCAGAATGCACAGATGACAGCCGACGCACTTTTTGCCGTCCAGCACCGGTTTCCGGTTTTTGTCGAACCGGATCGCCTGATGTCCGCCGTCCGCGCACGAGATTTCGCAGCGTCTGCAGCCGATGCACTTTTCCGGCCGGAATTTCGGAAAAAGCACTGTGCCGCGCTCCAAAGCGTCCGTCGTTTCGCTGACGAAATCCAGCGCAAGCCCCTCGCATTCGTGCACATTCGAACGGCCTTTTTCCTTGAGATAATACGCAAGACCCGATTTGAGATCGTCGATGATGCGGTAACCGTACTGCATGACTGCCGTAGTGACCTGGATGCTGCCTGCGCCGAGCAGAATAAAGTCCAGCGCGTCCAGCCATGTTTCAACGCCGCCCATGCCGGAAATGTGCATGCCGGTTAAGCTCGGATTCTGTCCGAGCTCGGTAATAAAGCGGAGCGCAATCGGCCGTACGACGTTGCCGCTGTATCCGCCGACAGCGGACATGCCGTGCACCGACGGTTCGGAAACATAGGTATGCGGATTGACGTCCGTAACGCTCTTGATCGTGTTGATCGCGGCGATGCCGTCCGCGCCGCCGCGCTTCGCCGCCTCCGCGGCAGGGCTCATCTTCATGACGTTCGGCGTCAGCTTTGCAAGGATCGGAAGCTTCGTTCCGCGACGCGCCGCCGCGGTGAACCGCTCGACGAGCTCCGGCACCTGTCCGATGTCCGATCCGAGCCCTTCTTCCGTCATGTTCGGGCAGGAGAAGTTCAGTTCAATCGCGTCCGCGCCGTTCTCCTCGCAAAGCCGAGCAAGATCATCCCATTCGGCGTCATTCTGACCCATGATCGACGCAAGAATGACCTTTGTCGGATAGTTCTGTTTCAGGCGGCGGAAGATCTCCATGTTCTCCGTGACGCTGTGATCGGAAAGCTGTTCGATGTTTTTAAAGCCGATGATGCTTCCGTTGTCACCCTTGATCGCGGAAAAACGCGGCGACGCTTCATGAATGTCGAAGGAGCAAATTGTTTTGAACGCCGCGCCTGCCCAGCCGGCTTCGAACGCGCGCGCACACATGTCGTAAGTACTCGCCACGACCGAGGAGGACAGCAAAAACGGGTTTTCGAGCGGTATACCGCAAAGGTCTGTTTTTAAGAGTGAATCGTCCTGCGGCAATCCGGTTTCGAGCATCGGCCGAACCTCGTCGTGCAGCCGGGTCAAAAGCGTTTGGATCGGTACCTCATGCGGTCTTACGCACGCCGCCTCGCACGGCGCGTCGCAACAGGCGCAGGGGTTGGATCCCGGGAACCGCAGCGCCGCCGTCATTTCGTTGTCGAACCAAATGCTTCGCAGAGCTGCCGCAGGGTCGCACCTGCCGCAGGCAGCGGTACACGGGGCATCCTGGCACAGCGCGCAGCGAATCATGTCCGATCGCAGGATTTTTCGTTCAGTGAGCATGCCGGTCTCCTTCTTTTTCACGGTATTTATATTATATTATCATATTTCTGTAACCGCTACAAGAGTTTTTCCGCGCATTTGCTTTTTCCTCCGAATAACCGAGCTCTTTAAACAGGAAAAGGGACGGATCAAAAGGATCCATCCCTATCAGTTTGATTGCGGTTATTCGGTTTCGGAAAGCGTATCCATTAGCTCCTTTGCGCGGATCAGCACCGGCAGTTCACGTTGTTTGACGAGCCGTCCGAGCCGGGAATCGGTGCAGCGTTCATATTCCGCGACGGCTTCTTCAAAGCGCAGGCGCAGCGTGGACAGATGGAAACGCTCGATCTCGTCCTGTGTCATGTGTTTGTCGCCGAAGGAGCGTACGCGGCAAAGGTAATAATTGTTGATGTTATGCCGGCGGATCAGATTGTAATAATCGCTGACCGTGCCGATCTTTGCGATCACATCCGCGTCCGCGCCGAGCTCCTCTTTGAGCTCGCGCCGAATCGCGGATACGAGGTCCTCGCCGGGCTCCACCCCGCCGCCGGACGTTTCGATCAGCGTCGCAGGTCCAAACTCGTCGTTGCGCACCGCGCGCACAAAATAGAAATATCCCTCTTTGTCGAACACGATCGCCCGCGCGATCAATCGGTCGTGATCGGTATCGGTAAAGGGCCATTCCGTATCCCTGTATTCCCAAAGCAGTTCCTTCGTTTCCGTCATGCGTTTCCCTTCTTTCGTTTCGGCTTCGATTCGGGCAGATCCATGGCAACTGCTTCGATCACGCGGCAGGTCAGCGCCGCATTGTCCGCATCCGCCACCAGCATTTCCTTCGCCCCTTCATAAGGGAGATCCGTCTCCGCGTCCGGCATCAAAAGCCGCGCGGACGGCGTCGGCTTCAACAACAGCCGGTCATCGTAAATCCCGCCCACGACCCGTCCGCGGTGATACAGCACATATTCGCCCATCATCGGGCGGGCCGACACGTCCTCGAGCCTGGAAAGCTGTTCGAGCACAAATTGCAGAAATTCCTTTGACGAAGCCATATGAACTCTCCTCAGCGTTTTGTTTCCAGTTTATCCAGGATCGGCTGCACAAAAAGTGTCCCGAGAATCAACACGAAGATCCCCGCCGCCGTGATCGCGGACAGCATGATCCAGTGCCGCGCGGTCATTTCATACACGGAAAGCGCAAACACGCCCGGCAGGAATGCGACCGCCGCCGTAAAGGCAACGCACATCACTGCGCAAACAGCAACGCGCAGCTTCGAAAACGGACGGCAGGTCAGAATGAGGTTGCCGAGCCCGATGACGCCCGCGGACAGCACCGCCATCGTGGAAGCGATCCCGTCCGGCGTGCCGAAGTAGTTTGCAATCATCGCGGACAGCGCGCAGCACACCACGCCCGCCGCGCCGGGTACCGCCTTCAGCAGAATACGTTTCAGAAAATGCCCCGAGGCACGTTCGCTGCTCGGCTCCAGCGCAAGGAAGAACGACGGCGCACCGACCGTCACCATGCTGATCAGCGTCAGATGGATCGGTTGGAACGGATAATGCAGCGGCAGAAACAGCGCGATGAGAATGTTCAGTATACTCAGTGCAAAGGAATACAGCGTCTTCTGCAAGAACAGCGACGCGGTCCTTGTGATGTTGCCTATGACCCTGCGTCCCTCGGCGACTACGGCGGGCAGGGAATTGAAATCGTTGTTCAGAAGCACCAGCTGCGCCGCGTGCTCGGTCGCCTCCGCGCCGCCCGCCATCGCAACGGAGCAGTCTGCGGCCTTCAGCGCCGGAATATCGTTGACGCCGTCGCCCGTCATGGCGACGTGATACCCCTCCCGTTTCAGCGTTTCCACAAGCATCCGCTTCCGGTCCGGTGTCAGCCGTCCGAAGATCACGTTGTCCTTTGCGGCGGCACACAACGCCTCGTCCGAAAGCGTCTCGCAGTCCACGATCCGATCGCACCCCTTGAGCCCGAGCGCACACGCAACGGCGGCAACGGTACGCGGATCGTCGCCGCTCATGATCCGCACCGAAACGCCCTCTTTTTCGAACCATTCGAGCGTTTCCTTTGCACTTTCCCGAAGCGTTTCACGAAGCAGGATCAGCCCCAGTCGTCTTGTGATCGGCGGAAGCGTTTCCTCCTCGATCACGCCGTCCGCTTCGGCGAGCAGCAGTACGCGGTACCCGTCTTTGGTCGCGCGCTCGACCTCCGCGATGGGCTCGTCCGTCACAAACGACGGCGCGCCGAGGATCAGCGTTGTACCGTTCGAAAACGACGCCGCAGATTTCTTGCGCGTCGAAGAAAACGGCAAAAGTGCGACCGGTTTGTCCGTTTTTCTGCAGAACGTCTGCGCGATCACACGGAGTGTGCCGGAGCTTGCCTCAAACACGGAAACGAACTGTCCCGCCTTTTCTTTCAGCTCCGCTTCATCCGCATCCAGCGGAACGACTCCGCCGAATGACATTTCGCCGGTGGTCAGCGTGCCGGTCTTGTCCATGCAGAGCATGTCCGCCCGCGCAAGCGTCTCAATGCCGAACAGCTCCTGCACAAGCGTTTTTCGCCGTCCGAGCCGGATCACGCCGACGGTCAGCGCAACGGAGGTCAAAAGGATCAGCCCCTCCGGGATCATGCCGATCATCGCGGCGACCGCCTTCGGGATCGACGCAGCGATCGGCGCTTTCAGCAGAAAGTATTCTTCAAGGAACAGGATGACACCGATCGGAACGAGCAGCTTGCTGACGAGGAAAACGAGCTTGTTAAGCTCGCTCATAAGCTCGGAGCGTGGGGAGCGGATGCGCTTTGCGTCCCGCATCAGCCGCGCGGCGTAAGCTTCGTCGCCGACCGCTGTAAGCTGTGCCGTGACCCGTCCTTCGGTCAAAAAGCTCCCGGACATCAGCAGTTCGCCCGCCTTGTGCGTCACCGGCTCGCTCTCGCCGGTGAGAAGCGATTCGTCCGCCGCGCACACGCCTTCCGTGATCACGGTGTCCGCGGGGATCTGATCGCCGATCGAAAACACCGCAAGATCGCCGAGCACAAGCTCCTCCGGCGCGCATTTCCGTTCCTTTCCGTCGCGGATCACACGGACGGTCCTGTTATTGAGCAGCCGGAGCTTTTTCAGCATGGCGCGGGCGCGCAGCTCCTGGATCGTCCCGATCAGCGTGTTTGAGAAGACGACGCCCAAAAAGAGCATGTTGCGCCACGAACCGACGAGCGCAAGGCATGCCGCCAAAGCAAAGTTCAGAAGATTGAACAGGGTGAACAGGTTGTCCGCAACGATGCGCATGACGCTTTTGCCGGGCTGTTCTGTCTGCCGGTTGTCCTGCCCCGCGGCGGCGCGCTTCGCCGCGTCCGCGCTCGTGAGCCCTTCCGGCGGCGTCATGACCGTGCCTTCGGGCGGCGCAGTCGGGATCTTCAGCGCAGCGGTATCCGTTTTTTTTGCGGTCGCGTGTCTTTTCATGCGTTCCTTCCTGTTCGAGATTGCTTACAGTATAATACACCCGCGCGAAAAAAACAACGCCGTTTCCATGCCCGCGGACACGAAAAAAGGCGAAGGAATGTCCTTCGCCTTCTCATATTGCTGTTTACAGCCACTCGATTGAACCATCCGCGATGTCGTACACCGCGCCGAGGACTGCAAGATCATGAAACGCTTCCCGCACCGTTTTGACGCCGTACAGGACGTTTTTCCGGCACGCCGCGTTCGGATCGGTCTCCATGCCGATCGCTTTCCGAATGTCCTCGGTGATAAAGGAGGCAAACCCTTCCGCGTGACCCGAAAGCGCCGCCGCCACTGCGCCGCAGCCTGTGTGCCCGAGGATCAGAACGAGCGGGCAATGAAGATGCTCCGCCGCGTATTCGATGCTGCCGAGCTGATGGCGATCCAGAACGTTTCCCGCCACGCGGATCACGAACAGGTCGCCGATGTCTGCTGAAAAGATCCGTTCCGGGATCACGCGCGAATCCGAACAGCAGACTATGATCGCGTACGGGTGCTGCCCTTCTCTTGCCCTCTGTTCGCGAAGCGCGTTTTTTCCTTCGGCGAGGTACCGGCGGTTGCCCGCCTTCAGCCGTTCCAAAGCGTCCACGATCGTTTCTCCCTTACACATTGAGAAGCTCTTCGATCTCGTCACCGCAGGAAGAAAGCTGATCCTTGCCCGCAGTCACACAGACGGACGGATCCTCGGCGATCCTGTCGAGCATGCCGCAAAGATCCAGAAGATCCTTCGGCGTCGTATGGATCAGCGCGCAGTAACGGTCTGCGATCTCGTCCTCCGTAACGCCGCGGAACAGGCGATTGTCGCCCGCCGCGATCTTTGCGTCGGCGGTACGCAGCGGATCGACCGACGGGATCGCGCTCAGGATAAAGCCCGTCAGATCCGGATTCTCATTTACAAAGCCGCGGATAAACGCCGCCGCCTCACGCATCACGCCGAGCGAACGCGCAGGCTTGGGATCGCGGTAGGTATAGAAGTACAGCTCGCCGGTGTCACGGCCGACGAAGCCGCAGCCGTACGCGCCGCCCTGCACACGGATCGCGTTCCAGAGGTAAACGAAGTTCAGCACGTTCGCAAGCACCGGAATGCTGCCCGAATACGGAATGCCGAACCGCTTGAGGTCTCCGCCCTTGACCGCAAAGCCGATCTGCGCCGGGATCACGATGCCCTCACGATGGCTTCCCGCCGCCGCGTAAGCGGCTTCGGCCGGCATGCCGCCGTCCGCAGGGAACGCGCCGATCAGCGCGTCGATGACCTTGTCGCCGACCGTTTCCGCGCAGGAGACCGTCAGACGCTTTTGTGAAACGATCCGCTTCATCAGGCGTTCCATCGTTTGGAGCAGCGTCTTGATCGCCGCGTCGCCGCCTTCGATGATCTGATTGAGCCACTGAACGAACGCGACGCCGCCGATCCGCTCGGTTGCCATGCCGGACGCGGAAACGTACGAGCCGAACCGCATCATAGCGTAGCGGTGCCCCTCCGCAGGCAGCGAGAGCTTTGCGCCGACCGCGATCTGCTGCACCATCTCGCGAAGCAGGTCCGTGTCGTCGAATACGGTCTCGTTGAGAAGCTCGGCAAGCAGCGCAACAGCGTTTTCGGTCTGCTCCCGCAGGCAGGCGACCGATGCGCAGAGCAGTACGCGGCAATGATCCGCGTCGCTTCCCGGATACACCGTCGGAGAGAAATCGAGCCGTCCGATCGTGTTCTTGACCGCAAGCGGCAGCGCGGTGCGGGTATGCCGCTTCGTCGCCATGCTCCCGAGCACGCGGCACAGGACCGACAATGCGGGAAGCTCGTCAAGCGTGAGATCGTCCGCCGCAAAATAGGTCTTAAAGAGCGCAAGCTCAGTGTCGACCGTATGCCGGAGAACCGTGACGCCGTTCTTTTCCGTCTGCTCCACGTACAGCGGTTCGGGCTTGTCGTTGAGATCGGAAAGCTTCAGCATCGGGATCGTCTTCAGCGCTTCCTCGCTGTCCGGCGTCTGCTGGAACACGCGCAAAGCTTCCGCCTTTTCCTTTTGCGCCGCGCGGTCCGCATCCGTCCATGCGTCGCCCTCTGCCTTCACGCGCGCCGCTTCCTTTGCCCGCTTCTCGTCGCCGAGCGTCTTCGACGGAACGAGCACGACCGTCGCCGTATGCGTGTTCTCAAGGAACAGTTCCCTGAGGAGCTTTTCAAAATAATCGCCGGAAAGCTTCTCCTTGAGCGCGTTCAGCGGCGCTTCCACCGTCAGTCCGTCCATCGGATCGCCGCCGTACAGCCAGGTGTCCAGCATGGACAGACCTTCGCCGAGACTTCTCGGCAGCCATCCCGCGCTCTCCTTGTCGCGCATGCGGAACGCGAAGCTTCTGTAGCACGCCGAAAGCCGTTCGCGATCGAGTCCTTCCGATACGATCTTTTCGATCGTTTCGCGGATCGTCGTTTCCAGCGTCCCGCGCTTGTCGGCGTCGGTGTTCATCGCCTGCCAGCCGAAGATCGGCTGCTGCAGACCGTCGTCCATCTCGACCGAGATGTCCTGCGCGAGCCCCCGGTCGATGACGGCGCGCTTCAAAGGCGCATCATTGTCTCCCGCGAGATAATCGGCAAGGACCGACGCCGCAAACGTGCGCTCGCGCTCTTCAAACGTGCCGAGCACCGTCGCCGTCGCGATGATCGCTCTGCCCTCTGCCGATTCGTCCGCACCGATCTCGAACGGGACTTCCTCCGCGATCCTTTCGATCGGCTTCTGCATCGGGATCGTGAAGTCCGCCTCCAGCCGGTCATAAGGCGCAAGGAACGATTCGATCTTTTCGAGAACGGGTTCGATGTCGACGCTGCCCGAAAGGAAGATGCGCGCGTTGCTCGGGTGATAATACTTTTTGTGGCTTGCGATAAACTGCTCATAGGTGAGGTCGGGGATACATTCCGGATCGCCGCCGGACACGTGCCGGTAGCAGTTGTCCGGGAACAGCTGCCGCTCGATTTCGTTGTACATGAGCGTCTGCGGGGATGCGAACGAGCCCTTCATCTCGTTGAACACGACGCCCTGATAGCAGAGACTTTCGCCCTCGCCCTCATAGCGCCAGCCCTCCTGCCGGAAGATCTCGGGCTTATGATAGATCAGCGGATGCAGCACGGCGTCGAGATAGACGTCGATCAGGTTCAAAAAGTCGCGGTCGTTGCGGCTCGAAACCGGATAGACCGTCTTATCCGGATACGTGAATGCGTTCAAAAACGTCCGCACCGAGCTTTTCAGCAGCTCGACGAACGGCTCCTTGACCGGATACTTGTCCGACCCGCACAGCACCGAATGCTCGATGATGTGGAATACGCCGGTGGAATCCTCCGGCAGCGTCTTGAACGCGATCCCGAACGCCTTGTTCTCGTCCTTGCGGTCGATCCAGCAAAGCGCGGCGCCGGTCTTTTCGTGGACCATTTCCCAAAGCGAGGCATGCAGTTCCTCCACCGGACGAACGCGTACCACGCGGAATCC
>JAFOQN010000085.1 GCA_017393775.1 Clostridia bacterium | reverse complement strand
CTTTCCGAGCGCGACCGGGCGTTCTGGACGCAAGAGGGCGTGATCCTTGCGGGCATGGACGAGGTGGGAAGAGGACCCCTGGCGGGACCGGTTGTCGTCGCCTGCGTCGTGATGCCGCCGGAGCCGCTTTTAGAATACGTCAACGACTCGAAGAAGGTCAGCGAAAAACGGCGCGAAGCGCTCTATGACCGCATATTAAGCACCTGCATCGAGGCGCAGACCGCATGGGTCGATCAGACTGTGATCGACGAAATCAACATTCTGGAAGCGACAAAGTGCGCGTTCAACGAAGCGTTTGCCAAGATGAAAACACCGGTTACCGACGTGCTGATCGACGCGCTCAAGGGGCTCGATATCCCCGCGCGGCAGCATGCGCTGATTCACGGCGACGCTCTGAGCTATTCGATCGCGGCGGCTTCGATCGTCGCAAAGGTCGAGCGTGACCGCTACATGCGCGAACAGGACAGAGTTTTCCCGATGTACGGCTTCGCGCAGAACAAAGGCTACGGCACAAAGGCGCATATGGACGCGATCAAAGAATACGGTCCGTGCCCGCTGCACCGGCGGTCGTTTCTCAAAAACCTGCTATGACGACGGCGGAAACGGGCAAACTCGGCGAGAAGCTTGCCGCGCGTTATCTCCGGCAAAACGGATATCGCATCCTGGAACGGAACTGGCGTTCCCATCAGCACGAGATCGATATCATCGCGCGGGAGAGAAGCACCGGCGCGGTTGTCTTTGTCGAGGTAAAAACGCGTACGCCGGGCAGCTTCGGTCGTCCTGCGGACGCGGTGGACCGGAACAAGCAGCGGTTTTTAAGGCTTGCCGCGGAAAGCTGGCTCATCGAAAACGGCGGGCTCGAGCAGTCGGCACGCTTCGATGTGATCGAGGTGCTGCTGCCGGAAAAGCGTTTGAACCACATCCCGAATGCGTTTTAACGGTTGCCCGGATGGTACGGATGTGATATACTGATTGGAAACACAGAGATCGGAGGATCGGATTTTGCGAAATTTGCGTCGGCTTTGGATCGTCATACTGGCGGCAGTTCTGCTTGCCGGACTATTCGCGTGCAAACGATCCGATTCCGGTACCGGCGCCGGCGCGCCGGCGACCGATTTTGACCTGACCGAAACGACGAACGGCATCCCGAACGGCTGGCACATGGACTCGTACGAAGGCGGGTACGCCATCTTTTCGACGGACGGCGTATTCGGCTTTGAACCGCAGGGCGAGGACGACTGCCGACTCGTCCGCACGGTCGACGTCGAGCCGGAAACACGTTATGTGTTCAGCGCCGAGATCCGCACCGAAAACGTCGAGGACGGGCAGGGCGCGACGCTTTCGATCGACAATTTCCCGATCGACGGCAGCTATATCTATTCCGAGGGACTGTTCGGCACCAACGACTGGACGCCGGTCGTTCTGGCGTTCCGCACCGCGAAATCGCAGGAGGCAGTCACGCTCGCGCTGCGGCTCGGCGGGTATTCCGCGGAATCAAGCGGCAGCGTGCAGTTCCGCTCCGTCCGGCTGGAGCAGACCGACAACGCGCCGGTCGCGTTTTTGGATCTGATCCCGAACGAGTACGCGGACGAAGCGGAAGACCGCACAAAAGAGGACTATGAAAATGTCTTTACCGTAATCTTCTGGACCGGCGCGGTCGCGGCGATCGTGCTGCTGTTCGGCGTGTACGGATACGGAAAGCGGATCGCGTTTTTGAAGGAGGAGCAGCCGTACAAATACGCGATCTTTGCAATCCTTGTGCTGATCGGGCTCATCGTGCGGTTTACGCTCTGTGCGGTGCTGAAGGGCCACGCGACGGACATGCTCTGCTGGCAGGGTTGGGGCAGTCGCGTTGCGGCGGACGGACCCGCGGCGTTCTATGTCGACAACTGGTGCGACTATCCGCCGGGATACATGCTTGTGTGCGCGCTGCTTTACCGGATCGCATCCGTGATTCCGGCAGGACCGTTCCGGCTGTTCGTGTACATGTGGCCGGCGTTCCTCTGCGACGTGCTGTCGGGCTTTTTGATCCTGAACCGCGCGAAGCGTTTCTCGCTGGGGGACAAGCCTGCGCTGCTGCTTGCGGCGCTGGTCGTGCTGAATCCCGCGGCGGTCTATCTGTCCGGCGCGTGGGGACAGATCGATTCGATCCTCACCGTGCTTCTCTTAGGCACGTTCCTGCTGCTGAACATGAGCCGTGAAAAGCCGTATTACCGGCTGCTTGCGGGACTTTTATACGGGCTTGCGATCGTCATGAAGTGGCAGGCGCTGATCTTCGGACCGGTGCTGGCGCTGATGTATGTGATGACCGGCGTCGATCAATTCGGCACAAAGCGGTTTGCAGCGCATGTGGTTTGGTCCGTTGGGGCGGTGTTCGGCGCGGTCGGCGTGCTTTTGATCTTCTCGCTGCTGTTCCGCGGCGAGGGCATGAGCCTTCTTTGGATGGTCGAACGCTTCAAAAGCGCGTCCGGCGGCTACGACTACGCTTCGATCGAGGCGTATAACTACATGACGCTGTTCGGCGGAAACTGGACGAAAGCCGGCGGCGCGATGTTCACCGGCGTCGGCAGCATGACGCTCCGTCTCAACGAACAGTTCTCAAAGATCGCGTTGCTTGTCGGTTTTTCGACGCTCGTGCTGCGCGCGTGGGACGAGATGCGTTCGCGCAAAAACGATCAGCCGAACCGCGCGTTTTCTGAGCTTCTCATAGCCGCAATCGTTTCGGGACTGCTGTATCTTTTCGGTTTTGTCGCAAAGAGCTTCGTCGCCGAGGGCGTCGGCGCCAACTCGATTTTACAGGCGATCGCCGCGTTCCCGCTCTACGGGATCGGGATGCTCGGTCTGTTTGCGTATCTCGTACATCGCGAACGCGCAGGGAAGCGCATAGGCGAATGGATCAAGGCGGGCGGCACGACGGTGACCGGCGCACTGACACTGTTTGCCGGGCTCATTCTGTTTGCGCTAACGTGGATACTTGACGTGCTCTTCCGGCTGCTCGGAGAACCGATGCGCTGGCACGCGTTCGGCGTGATCGGCATTCTGCTTGCCGGCGCGCTGACAGTCGCGCTGTTCGTGATATACTGGATCCGGCATAAAAAAGCCGGGTATTCGCTGTATGTAAACCGCGGACTCATCTTCCTGCTTGCCGCGTGCTTCTGCGTATGGGTGTTTACGTTCGGGCACTATATGCACGAGCGCTACATCTTCCCGGCGCTCATGCTGCTCGTGTTCGCGTACGCGTATGACCGCGATCCCGGAAAGCTTTCGGCATTTTCGATGCTGACCGTCACGACGTTTATGAACGAGATGATGGCGATGTTCGTGGTCTCCGACGGCGCAAAGGACGTCATTCGCGGCGGCGCGATCCACAATCAGCTGATTGCGGTGATATCGCTCTTAGAGGTCGGCGCGGCGCTGTATCTTTCGGCGATCTGTTTCCAAAAAGCATTGGCGTTCGATCCGTCCGATCCTACGGGTGAGAAGCTTCCGGTGCAGAAACCGACAGGAAAAAAACGCGGGGGACGGAGGTGAGCGCTATGGATTTTAAGAAGTTTCGCAAAGAGATCGGCATGGAAGACGGCCGCCGCATGACGAAGCGCGATTACATCGTGCTGCTCGTTCTGCTTGCGGTTTATTCTCTTGTCGCATTTGTAAACCTCGGGTCTCTGCGCTCGCCGAATACGGTCTGGACCGCTGAGCCGGGGACGACCGTGATCGTCGATCTCGGCGATACCCGTGACGTTTCGGAGATGCGCTTTTTCGGCAGCATTGCCGAGGGAAACCTGGAGATCTATGACGAAAGCGCGTTTATCAACGGGTTTTTCACACCGGGCGAAACCGAGCCGCTGGAGACGTTCG
>JAFOQN010000084.1 GCA_017393775.1 Clostridia bacterium | reverse complement strand
GAGGTTCCCGGACGCCGCGGCTATCCGGGCTATATGTACACCGACCTTGCGACGATGTACGAGCGCGCAGGTCGTATCCGCGGCAACAAGGGCTCCATCACGATGATTCCGATTCTGTCGATGCCGGAGGACGACGTCACGCACCCGATCCCGGACCTGACCGGATACATCACCGAGGGACAGATCATTCTGTCCCGTGAGCTGTACCGCAAGGGTTTGACCCCGCCGATCAACGTTCTGCCGTCGCTGAGCCGTCTGAAGGACAAGGGCATCGGCAAGGGCAAAACGCGCGAGGATCACGCCGATACGATGAACCAGCTCTTCTCCGCGTATTCCCGCGGCAAGGACGCAAAGGAGCTTGCGGTCATCCTCGGCGATGCGGCACTGTCCGATACAGATAAGCTGTATGCGAAGTTTGCGGACGAGTTCGAAGCGCGGTATGTCTCTCAGGGCTACTACACGAACCGTTCCATTGAAGAAACGCTGAACCTCGGCTGGGAGCTTCTTAGAATCCTGCCGAAGTCCGAGCTCAAGCGCATCAAGGACGTCTATATCGAAAAATACTACGAGGAGGCGTAAGCCGTGGCGCTGCAGTATAAGCCCACGCGAATGGAACTGAGCAACCTGAAAAAACGTCGCACGGTCGCCATTCGCGGACACAAAATGATGAAGGATAAGCGCGATGAGCTTGTGCGTCGCTTCATCTTTCTTGCGCGCAAAAACAAGGCGCTGCGTCTGGAAACGGAAAAGAAGCTCGGCGAGGCGATGCAGAACTTCGTTCTTGCGCGCGCCGTGATGAGCGGAAACGAGATCGAAGAAGCGCTGATGTATCCGGCGCGCGCGATCAACGTGGATGTGCAGAAACAGAACATTCTTTCCATTCCGGTGCCGAAGCTCACGCTCGATACGCAGGACGGATTCGTTTATCCATACGGCTTCGCGACGACCGGCGCCGATCTCGACGGCGCAGTGCAAGCGCTGGCGGAGATTCTTCCGTTGATGCTGGAGCTTGCCGAGGTTGAAAAAGCCACGAGCAGACTGGCGGACGAGATCGAAAAGACCCGACGCCGCGTCAACGCACTCGAATACGTCATGATCCCGCAGTTCGATGCAGCGATCCATGATATTCAGATGAAGCTCGAAGAGAACGAACGCGGCAACACCTCGCGACTCATGAAAACCAAGGAGATGCTTGCAAAGGAAGCATGACGGATATCCACGCGCTTCTCAAAAACGCGGGCTTTGCGGAAGGCTTCGTACTTCCCGTAGCCCCCTATACGAACTGGACACGCCATCGACAAGATGGCGTGTTTCATCCGAACACAGCGCCGCTTGCGGACGATCCGAGATCGATCTATCCATGGGCGAATGCCGTGCTGATTTGTGTGTATCCGTATACGCCGTATGACGATGAAACACTCGTCGCGTCTTACTATCCGGCAAGCAATCGCGCATACCACGCAATGAAGCGGCTGCTTGCGGCGCTGAACGAAAACGGGATCCGGGCGGAACGTGCGGAGACGCCGTATCGGGAACAGCTTGCGTCATACGGGATCGGTTCACGCATGGATAATCAACTGCTGTATTTGGAACCGTACGGCACCTATATCAATCTGCAGGGCGCGATGCTGGCTTTGCCGGAACCGGTTGCATATGAACCCAAACGGAAACCGATGGAGGTTTGCAACCATTGCGGGCTTTGCAAAACGGTCTGCTTCGGCGCGATCAAGGGGGATTATGCGTTCGACTGGACGCGCTGCGTTCATACATATCTTGAGGGCGATACGATCCCGGCAGATGCGATGGAATGGCTGCCGTCGCTGCTGGGATGCATGCGCTGTCAGACGGTCTGCCCGAAGAATCCGAAGGAAACGGTACCGATCCCCGAGGAGGTCCGGGAAACGCTCGATCCCGTTGCAATTCTCAGGGGCAATCGAAAGGAAGCAGGGGAGCTGATCGGCAAAAACCTTGCGGCGCCGAAGCGGCTTTTAAGGCAGGCGATCGTGCTTGCGGCAAACCGTAAAAGAACGGATGCGCTGCCGTATCTCAATGAGATCGCAGCGGTATACGGCGACCGGTTTATACAGGAACTGGAATACGCAAAAAATATCTTGCAAAATCTCTGATATACGATTATAATATCTTTTGCACTAAGCGGGGAGTTAGCGGTGCCCTGTACTCGCAATCCGCTACAGCGAGGCCGAATCCCCGTCCCGAGGCCAATTGTTGTGAGGTCGGTCTCAACACGGAACGTTGATGCGCGGGTCCCGTGCAATCGCACGCCGTGAACCGTGTCAGGTCTTGACGGAAGCAGCACTAAGCGGATAGTACGATGTGCCGCGGGGTCACCTGCGAGGAGTCACCGGTTGAGGGTCCACTCGGAGCAAACGGTCGAAGGACGGGTGTGCATGTTTCATAAATCAGAGAATCGAGCACATCGCTCGGTTCTTTCTGTATACAGAAAGGGGCAGCATGGAAGATTTTTCAGTATTTGACATCATCGGTCCGCGCATGACCGGACCGTCGTCCAGCCATACGGCAGGGGCGGTTCGTATCGCCTATATCGCAAGGCGACTATTGGACGCGGAGATCAGCCGCGTGCACTTTACGCTGTACGGCTCGTTTGCCGAAACCGGGCGCGGACACGGCACGGACAAAGCGCTGATCGGCGGTATTTTGGGCTTTATGCCGGACGATGAACGGATTCCCCGTGCATACGAACTTGCAAAGGAACAGGGCATACAGATCGATTTCACCTATTCGGACGAGCCCGCAGATCACCCGAATACAGTCAAGATCGAGCTAACGGACGTCAATGATCACAGGATGGAGGTTGTCGGACGCTCTGTCGGCGGCGGCAATATCCTGATCACCGAAATCAATGAGCAGGGCGTAGAACTTTCCGGTGAATATCCGACACTGATTGTCAGCCACCGTGATGAGCCCGGCGTCATTGCAGAGGTCTCGCATGTGCTCGCACAGCTCAACGTCAACATCGCATTTATGCGCGTATTTCGTCACGGGCGCGGTCGCGATGCATATATGTGTATCGAGACAGATACGCCCGTTACCAAGGAAATGCAGGCGATCATCCGGCAGCTGTGCAAGGGGATCACCGAACTGTTTGCGGTATAAGGAGGAACGAATATGCAGTTGATCGATGCTTTTAAGAACGGTGCGGCGCTTTGCGAATACTGTAATGCTGCGGACTGTACGATCGCGGAAGCAATGATCCGCCGTGAAGTTTCCCGCGGGGAAATGATGCGCGACGCGATCCTGAAGGAAATGCAGGAGAACCTGAACGTTATGCGCGAATCGGTCCGGGTC
>JAFOQN010000083.1 GCA_017393775.1 Clostridia bacterium | reverse complement strand
GTGCACCATTTTCACAAAGTGTCCCGCACCGTTTTCACCGACCCAGTCGCAGCAGGGCGAACCGTCCCCGACCTTTGCGCAAATGCTCTGAAAGATCGGTTTCACATAATCCCATGCCGCGGGCGAGCCGCCGGGCATCATGGACGGTCCCTTCAATGCGCCCTCTTCGCCGCCGGAAACGCCGCAGCCGACATACAAAAGTCCCTTGCTCTCAACGTATGCCGTTCTGCGGATCGTGTCTGGAAAATGACTGTTGCCGCCGTCGATGATGATATCGCCGGGCTCTAAAACGTTCAGCAGCTTTTCAATGAAATCATCGACCGCCTGACCGGCTTTGACCATCAGAAAGACCTTACGGGGCACAGACAGCGCATCTTTCAGTTCTTCGAGCGAGTGACAGCCGATGATGTTCTTACCCTTTGCGCGGCCTTCGGTGAAGCAGTCGACCTTTTCGACCGTGCGGTTATAAACCGCCACCGTAAAGCCCTTGGATTCCATGTTCATGACCAGGTTTTCGCCCATGACGGCAAGGCCGATCAATCCGATATCCGCTTGTTTCATGTTCAAAATCCTCCCTTTATCGCTGCACGCGGGCGTTTCCCGCATAGATGTCCCAAACCTGTTTTTCATCCGCCGGCTCGGCGTAGTCGTTCTTCGAGGACGCCGCAAGCGCGCCGCTTGCCCAGCCGAACTGCAGCCACTTTTCCGGTTTCCATCCCGAGAGGATGCCGTACAGCAGTCCGCCGGAGAATCCGTCGCCGCCGCCGATGCGGTCCATGACCGGGATTGGACGCGGCTCTTCTGCGAACCATTCGCCGTCCGCGCACAGGATCGCGCCCCAAAGATGCTCGTTTGCGGAAAGCACCTGTCGAAGCGTCGTCGCGCACACGCGCACATTCGGGTACTGTTCACGCACGGTTTCGATCATCGTCTTGAAGCTTTCGAGCTTGTCCGAAAGGTCCCTGCCGCCCGCTTCCGGTCCTTTAAGCCCGAGGCAAAGCTGGAAATCTTCTTCATTGCCGATCAGAATATCCGCCTCTTTTGCGATCGCCTTGAACGCCTCGGAAAGCTCCGCTTCCCGTCCTTTCCAGAAGCTTGCGCGGTAATTGAGATCGAAGCTTATCAGCGTGCCGTGCGCCTTTGCGATCTTTGCGACCGCAAGGCAGCAGCGCGTCGTTTCGGGGCTCATGGAGGCGATCAGTCCGGAAAGATGCAGAATCCCGACGCCGTCCGTGGCGAAGATCCGTTCGAGATCGAAATCCTCCGCCATGATCGTGCGTCCGATTTCGCCCGCACGATCGTTCCATACGCGCGGCGCGCGAAGCCCGAATCCCATGTCCGCGATGTTGAACTGATGGCGCACACCCCACGGTCCGTCCGGCGCGATCTCCCTGCCCGCATACGAGAGGTTTCTTGCGCGAAGCTGTGCCTTGATAAACGCGGCGATCGGGCTGCCTTCGACAAAGCGGGTCATAACAAGACATTCCCTGCCGAGGGACGCGGCGACGTTCAGCACATTGCTTTCGGCGCTGGTCGCCTGCATATAAAAAGTGTTTGCGGTCTCAACCGGCATGCGGTCGAGCGGCGAAATGCGCACGCCCATACTGGTGACGGCGGCAAGCGCGTAGCGCGCATTGGCTTTACTCTGGAGTTCCATAGACGCTTCTCCTTGTTGTTCTTTTTTACAGTGTAGCATCCTTTAAAATACAATGGAATTGCAATATGAAGATATTTATATTGCATTTCTGCGCATCTTCTGTTATTGTATGTCTATGGAACCGTTATTCTCGTACCGCGAACCCGGTTTATACTGTCATCACTCATTGGATACCGTTCCCGATCCGGCGTTGTTTCCCATCCACGCGCATGAAATGCCGGAGGTCTATTGCTTCCTTTCGGGCAAAGGTGAATTCCTCGTCGAAGGCACGCACTACCGGCTGTCTCCCGGCGATATACTTCTCATGCGTCCCGCCGAGACCCATAAGCTGCTGATCGAACCGGACGAACCGTACCGGCGTATTGCGGTGCATTTTTCACCGGAGTTTTTTGAGCAGATCGATCCGGATCGAAGGCTGCTGCATCCGTTCTATGCACACGCTTTGGGACAGCACAATCACTATCCTGCGGCACGATTCCCTGCACTTTCGTCCGTCTTTTCGGGTCTCGCTCTGACGCCGGGACTGGAGCGGTTTTCCGTTCTCTCGCGGCTATTACAGCTATTGACGGAGATCTCCGCGATCTATCCGGAGATTTCCGGTGAATCGCAGCCGATCGGCGGCTTCCCTTCGGAGCTGGTCGCCTATGTCAACGCGCATCTCTATGAAGAACTGTCCCTTTCTATGATTGCCCGCCGCTTTGCGCACAGCGTCTCGCAGATCAGCCGCACGTTCCGTGAGGCGACCGGTACTTCGCTTTGGGAATACGTCATGATGAAGCGGCTGCTATCCGCCCGCGCCATGCTGCAGCGCGGCGAGACCGCGCAAAAAAGCGCGGAAGCATGCGGATTTTCCGATTATTCCGCATTCTACCGCGCCTATCAAAAGCGCTTCGGTCACGCCCCCAGCGGCGACCGGCCGTAAATCGTACCATTCCGAACATCTGCGAGAACACCGTGGTCCGGAACACGTTCTGTCAAGGATATTATTCCATTCTTACCGAAAAGATTTCGCTCGTTTGCTTCATCACGGGAAGACGTCATTCGCTCCCGTTGTCTACGGCCGCGCCAAATATGCGGATCGCTTTTCAAAACCCGTCTCCACTTTGGCAAACAATATATCGCCTGTTTTCGCACTGCATGCAGTATCAGCAAATCCGTTGTAACCAAACGGCAGGGATAGAATGTGCCCGAATTATGCCCGGGATTTTGTGATCTCTTGTTGAACGGTCACCCGGAAAAGTGCCGGGCGGCCGTTGATCAATCCAGATATCCTTCTCTGGCTTTGACGCCGAAACGGGTTTCAAGTAGGTGCATCTGCTCGTCGGTGATCGTGTTTTTAAGCGGCAGATGCGCAATTTTTAAGTAGATCTCCGCGGCTTTCTCCGCCGTTTCAATGAGCCCGAAGGTCTCGTCGAGATCTTTGCCCGCGCCGTAGATGCCGTGCTGCGCCCAGACGACCAGACGCGCCGTTTCCATCTTCTTTGCGGTCGCTTCTCCGATCTCGTTCGTGCCGCAGAGCATCCAGGGAAGCACGTTCACGCCGTCCGGAAATACCACAATGCATTCAGTGCACATCTGCCAGAGCGTGCGCGTAAAGGCGCGTTCGTCAAGATCGTGCACATAGGTCATGGCAAGGAGATTCGCCGGATGGCAGTGCATGACGACGCGGTTTTTAGGATCGACTTTCCTGCGCGCGACGTGGCTCATCATATGCGCCGGGAATTCGCTGGTGAATCTGCCGCCGTCACTGTAGCCCCAGAGGACCTCCGCTTTCGTGCCGTTTTCAATGAGGCGGACGATGCCGAGGTTTCTCGCCGGGTCGTACTGCACGTTCTTGAAATACTTTCCGGTACCGGTTACGAGAAAGATTTTGCCGTCGAGCTCCGGCGTTTCAAAGCCCGTTTCGAGCGTGCGGATCGGCTGCATGTCGAGGTATTCCTGAACCTCCGCTTCGTCGAGCAGCAAACTGATATTGCCACCGTTGCGCTCGTCCCAGCCGTGGTTGTACATGTTCGTCGTCGTGCGGATCATTTCTGCCATAAACGGCGCGGTTAAGATGTCTTTCATGCTCTTGCCTCCAGGATTTCCTTTTCGTATGTTTCGATCTCGCTGTACCATTCGCCGTCGGCGGGTCGATTGCATCTTCTGCAATACTCGTTCCACACCTCGCCGAACGGAAGGGTCTTGAGTTCCTCCTGCAGTACCATCAGTCTGGTGAAATTGCCCTCGTCCTGCAACGCCTTCAGCACGTCATTCGGCTGCAGCAGCGCAAATTCGCCGTTTTCGAAGATGGCATAGCTGGCATGCAGGTTCATCTTGGGCTTTCCGGGAATCAGCGAAAGGACTTTATCGAGGTCAGCCATGAGTTCCTCCGGCGTTCTCGCTCTGCCGGGATAATTGCCGGTGGTCTGAATGCCGCCGGTCAAAGGTTTATTCGGGTCGGTGTCGAAGCCGCGCACGTCGTCGCCCTGCCAGCAGTGCAAGCTGACCGGAACGGTTTTCAGTGTTTCAATGGCCTGTTCGACGTCCACGCCGCAGGCGGCGTAACGTTCTTTGGCTTCCGTATAGCTCATACATTCGCTCCTTTTCAATCTTGGTCAAGTTCACACCTCATCCGCCTTACGGCACCTTCTCCTCAAGGAGAAGGCTTTTGGGGAGGCTTCCCCTTGAGGGGAAGCATGGTACGCGCGGGAAGCGCGCGATCTTCCTCTGTAACGAAGCGGATCAGCGCAGTGACTGATGAGGTGTTTATCGTTTCATTTGAATCTTTATATTTCCCAACGCCGTCGCTTCGATCGGCAGCGCGACGACGGTTTTGCCGGTCGCTTCTTCGGTCAGGCGGTTCAGAAAGCCGTTCTTTGCCCCGCCGCCGACAATGTACAGTTTATCATACCACATGTTGGTGTTTTGTTCCAGTTCCGCGATTGCGTTCTTGTAGGAAAGTGCCAGCGAACGGTATGCGCAGCGGAAATAATCCCCGACCGAAATAGGCTTTGTTTGCAGCGCCGCGTCGAACGCCTCGACCATGCTCTTCGGCGCAAGGAACGCCGGTGCGTTGGCGTCGACCGTTTCCTCAAATGCGCTCTGTTCCGCTTCGGCGGTGATCTCCTGCCAGGGCTTTTCGGGACACAGCTCGTTGCGCAGGCGGTTGACGATCCACATGCCCATGATGTTCTTTTGATAGCGCGTATAGCCCACGCCGCCCTCGTTGGACCAGTTCGCCTGCATGCTCGCTTCATCCGTGATCGGCTGCGGCGACTTCACGCCAAGCAGCGACCATGTGCCGCTCGAGATATAGGGGCTTCCGAGATTCTTTTGAGATCCTTCGTCGCTTCGCTCCTCAGGATGACAGGGAGAAGCGGGATGACAAGTCGGGGCGTCCATCGGAATGCCCTCGACGGCGGAGGCGGTGTCGTGCGTGGCGCAGAGTTTGACCTTAATCCCACGATACTCGCCGATGCATGTCCCCGGCGCTTGCAGCGGATGAAAGAGATGCTTCGGCAGTCCCAATGCGGCAATGATGTCCGGATCATATGCGCCGGTCTATGCGTTCACCATGCCGGTCGTGGTGGCGTTGGTATATTCGTGCGGCTTCGCGCCGCAAAGGCGATACAGGAGATATTCGGGGATCATGAGGAAATCGGTCACGCCGATCCGGGATTTATGCTCCGACAGTATGCGCACGTTCTGGAGCAAAGCAAGAAGCGCGCAAGCGACACGCTGATGCGCACGCTGTTCGGGCAGAATATGTAGAGAACAACAACATGAAAAGGACGCCTCGCGATTGAGGCGCCCTTTTTCTCTATGAATCAATTGTAGCTTTTATGCGTTTCATTATCGTTGCGCAAAGAGATGATTATTTCTCTCTGTTCAAACAGCTCTCTAAGCGTTCCCATAATACTTACTCCTATTTTAAACTGTGATACCATAATTGTATTATATTGTTATTTGGTCTTTTTCACAAGGTCATTTACAAAACAGTGTGCTGATAGATCATATGTAAAAGCGAATTCGCAAACCGAAAAGGGCTTCTGTTATAGAACCGTTTTGAAAAAACTGTGTCCACTTTGTGTCCAGTTTGGCAAATGAGCACAAGACGAGATAGAAAAAAGCCCCAAAACACAGAGGTTTTTGGGGCTTTCTTTGGAGGCACTTCTCGCCTGCGGGCTCGGTCACGGTTCGGCTCTGAAGCCACATCGTGGCCTCATTCACCACCGAACCGACCCTCATCGAACCGGACGCTTCGCGCCCGTCTCAATGTGGGAGTAGCACAACAAAAAATCAGCACTCCGGATGGAGTGCTGATTTTTTGGAGGCGCCACCCGGAATCGAATTGCTCTTTTTGGTAATATACCACAATATCTTGTTATAAGCAATTCAGTTCTGTACTACATATGGAATATTTGATCCAATATGTCCATAGAAAAAAGATAAACTGTGTCCACTTCGTGTCCCGAATGCCGGGGTTGTTTTTCATATGATCATCCAAAGTAGATCAGACACGGAACGGGGAGATTCTGCTTACCGCAAACCGCAGTATTCCAGACTTTTGTTCCAAAGCTCATCCCTGTTCCCTTCGCTGTAGGAAAGCTCGGACGATTTCTTTATGCTCGTGCTCCTGTCAAAGTACTGTCCGGATACGCCGTCAAACCGGCTGTCCACGGCGATCTGCGCCAGCGCGTCGGAAGACGTCCCCAGCTCTCCGTAGCGATCCGGCATGGTGGTCTTTACAACCAGCGCTCTTGCCTTGTCCGTATGTCCGCCGGAGAAGTTGGTCGCTGCCATAAAGTCGGGATTGAAAGAGTTGACGGATATTGACGAGCCCTGCTTCTTCAGCAGCTCATCCAGCTTGAGGGTAAAATAGATCGCGCAAAGCTTGGAATAGGAATACCGCCGCCATAAAATACTCATGCAAAAAGACGGAACCTTTTTTCTTTGCAGTGTCGCTGTCTGACATAAGATGCGCCTTTCTTTACCCGTATGGATTATGCCGCTTCGTCCAGCGCGTAGTCGTCGAGGATGCGACCGTATTCGTTGATGCTGCCGCGGAGCAGGTTCATAAAATCCCGTTCCGTGTACAGCCCGTCGGCGTTCGGCGTGATGCCGGAAAACCGTATCGGCACGATCGCGGGGTGTGATTCGAGATCAAGAAGGGACGCGCTTCGAAGCTGTTCCGTCGTTTCATAGACGAGGTCGACGGTGCAATACCGACTCCCGTCCAAACCTATCCAGCGGCAGAACACAAGCTTGCATCCGATCGGCGTCTTTTCGATCGCGCCGGGCAGCTCATACGGCTCCGCACCGAGCGCCGCAAGAACACTTCCCACATTGGAATCGTGTCCGCAAAGGAAGGTGAATTCTCTGCCGGAGGTTAAAAGCTCCGATTCGATCTCCTGCAACAGCGGATGCGCCACGTTGGCCGCGATCAGGGGCGCCGTAAACAGTACGTCGCCGTAGACGTCCTTGACCTCGGAGATCTGCTTCCACTGTTCAAACGTCAACGTGTGTCCAAACGTCGCTTTTTCATCGTCCGGCTGCTCAAAGTATTGCAGCACAAGCGCATCGGCCACCGAGCACGCCGTCTTCAGCGAACCCTTCACGGACGGCTCCTTAAAAAGCTCCAGCACAAACTGAGAATCGTCCGTTGCAAATGCAGCTTGCGTTCCGTCCTTGTACGCCTCGGACTGCTCCATATCGATCACGTCGGCGATCAAAGCGTAGTTGTCCGAAAGTCCCTTGATGGTGTCGCCGTACAGCTCTAAGATCTGCGCTTCGGCATCAGCGTTGTATTGGGGCGAAACAAAGGTCAGCTGCGGCGTAAAGACCGGATCCATCGTGTCGTACTCCGCATGCGTTTCGATTTCCGCGTTCGCGGTGGGCAAAAGTCCGGACACGAAATACTGCGCGGTCGCAATCGTGCGCTGCTTCGCATTTGCATAGATGCGCACTGCCTCATCCGTCGGATGATAGTTTTCAGGGAACAGCCCCTCGGATTCGAGCCATTTTCTGAAATACTGTCCCATCTCGGTTTCCAGAACACCGCCGCGCAGCGAAAGCTCGCTTGGATTGGACGACCATGCAAACCACGCGTGCGGCGTGATCGTGCCGAGCGCCGAGCCGCTGCCGCTCAGCGGCGAACGGATGTTGTGACGGCTCAAAATCACAACCTGCTCCAATTGATATCCTTCGCGAGAAAGATTGCCGACAGCTTCGACGAATGCCGAAGTTTGCACTTGCTGTGTCTTCGGCGCAAAAATGCCCGCCCAAAACAGGCACTGTACAACAAGGATACATATGAGCAGCAGCGATACGGCGATCAGCAATCCGCGGGTCGTTTTCTGCGAAACAGGTTTCATTAATATAATCCTTTCTTTGAAATAATCCCACATAATATTGTATAACCTGCTCTGTCCAACAAATGTCCAACACATCGACGCGAACCGCACGTTTCCTGCTGCGTTAACTGTTTTTCTTTGAAAAACGCATGTATCTATGCTATACTGTGCGTATAAGGAGAACCCGCATGAAGGACTTTGCATCCGAAATCAATCTGATCGTCCTGATCCCGCTTATTTTACAGCTGCTGGGGTTGGTTCTGGTCGTTCTGCTCGACCCGTATGTCGAAAAGAAGCAGCGCAGGCTGCTGTTGATCAATGCCGTACTGATCGCTTCGCTGATCGTGGAAAACATTGTCAGCGATTGGTTCGTTGTTCACGGAGATGTGCCGCCCATGAGAACGCTCCTCGCCATCTACGGGTATGCCGTTCGCCCGTTGGTGCTGCTGTTGATCTGTTACATCGTCGCGCCGAGCAGAAAGCATACGCCGTTTTGGATTCTGATCGGCGTCAATGCGCTTTTGAACGCGACTGCGCTGTTCTCTCATATCTGCTTCTGGATTGAGAATAATCACTACAAGCGAGGGCCGCTGGGATACAGCTGCCATATCGTCAGCGCGATCATCCTGCTTTATATTCTGTATCTGACCTTCACCGCGCAGTCGAAACGGGATCGTTTTCAACTCATCATTCCGACCATCAACATGGCGTTGGTGTTCGCAGGCGCTTTGATGGATACATTCATCGCGCACACGCAAAGCGGAATCACCTTTCTTTCGATCGCGATGGTTTCCAGCATGCTGTTCTACTATATCTGGCTGCATCTGAAATTTGTGCACGACCACGAAAAAGCGCTCGAAGCGGAAAGCCGCATCCGCATCATGATGAGCCAGATCCAGCCGCATTTTCTGTATAACACGCTGTCCTCCATTCAGGCGCTGTGCCGCATCGATCCGGAAAAGGCGTTCGAGGTCACCGAACGGTTCGGCACGTACCTTCACAGCAACATTGATTCGCTCGATCAGCCTTCGCTGATTCCGTTTACAAAGGAGCTCGAACACACGCGCGTGTATTCCGAGATCGAGATGATCCGGTTTCCCAACGTGCGCGTCGACTATGACGTGACAGACGTCGACTTTTCCGTGCCCGCGCTGACGGTGCAGCCGCTTGTGGAAAACGCGATCCGCCACGGCGTACGCATTCGGAAGGAAGGCGTCGTCACCGTCTCGTGCCGAAGCACGGACCTCTGTCACGAAATCGTGATTTCCGACAACGGCAAGGGCTTTGACACGGCGCTTCTGAAAACCGCGGACAGCACACACATCGGCGTGCGAAATGTCAAAGAGCGCATCGAAAAGATGTGTAACGGCACACTTACCGTCGAAAGCATACAGGACAAGGGCACGACGGTCACCATCCGTATTCCGATCCGATAAAATCTCACAAAGCTCTGTTGGACATTTGTTGGACAGTGTGTGTTTTAATATGCATATTATTCAACCATCCCTTAAACCGAACGCGAAAAAATATGAAAATCATCTGCATCGACGACGAACCGCTGATCCTAAATATGATCGCTGCGCTTTGCCGGGAGCTTCCGGCAAAGCCGGAGGTCTGCGGCTTTTCGCACGCGAAGGATGCTCTTTGCTGGCTCGAAACCCATACGGCGGACGTTGCGCTGCTCGATATCAATCTGCCGGACATGAACGGCATTGCGCTCGCCGCTCGCATCCGGGAGGCCGATCCGAACGTTTCGATCATCTTTCTCACCGGGTATTCGGAATATGCGGTGGATGCGTTCCGGCTGCATGCATCCGGGTACCTTTTGAAGCCGGTCAACAAGCAGCGCCTTGCGGAAGAAATCGACCTTGCCATGCAGCGGCGCAGCGGAAAGAGCGCCCCTCTCCCCGCTCGCGCGAAGATCTTTGCGCGGACGTTCGGCGAATTCGATCTCTATGCAAACGGTCAGGTTGTTGCCTTTCCCCGGTCGAAAGCAAAGGAGCTTCTTGCATATCTCATCGACCGGCAGGGCGGCAGCATCACGCGCGCGACGGCGTTTGCCGTGCTGTGGGAGGAGGGCGTATACGACCGTTCCATGCAGAAGCAGCTCGACGTCGTCATTCGCTCGCTGCGCGCAACGCTGAAAAGCGTCGGCGCGGAGGACATTCTCGAAATGAAGCAGGGCGCTTTGCGCATCTGTCCCGAAAAGCTGGATTGCGACCTTTACCGCTTCTTAGGCGGCGACGTCGCCGCGATCAACACCTATCGCGGCGAATACATGAACGCCTATTCGTGGGCAAGCCCGACGGAAGCATTCCTGTACCGGATGCAGAGAAGAATGTAACCGAGGCTTTCTGAAAGCAAGAACGATCCGGAGGTTTATAAAATGAAGGAATACTTGATATTCGGCGGGGTCGCCTTGGTCATTATCGCAGTTGCGGTCTATATGATCCTGCGCAACAATAAGATCCGCAAAAGCGGCGTGGAGGCAGACGCCGTCATCTCCCGTATCGAGGAGGAGCGGACGACGTCCTCTGAGGGCGGCGCCGACTTTACGGAGATCTACTACGTGACCTATGTCGATCAGCAGGGCAAGAGCGTGGAAGCACGGCTCAACAGCGCCCCGGGCCGCACACGCGAGGGCGACCGCGTTCGGATCAAATACCTACCCGAAAAGCCGCATTTCGCGATTTTGGTGAAATGATCGGAACGGATTCACGGTTGAAAAGGAAACGGTATGAAAAGGTTTTTTATTCTCGCATTGGCTGCGTTGATGATGCTGTCCGCATTTGCGGCATGCGCAAAGACGGCGGAAAGCGATAATCCCTCAGGCGAAGCGGCCGCGCCGGCTGCGCCCTTTACCGTCGGAATCACAAAGATCAAGAAATCCGGAAACGTGATGCTGGATACGACGTTCGATGAGATGAAAGCGCACGGCGTCGAGGTCGGCGATATCATTACCGTAACGGTTGCGGACCGAAGCTTCGAGCTTCCCGTGGGCACGTCCTATACAGACGTCGACGTCGGGAGCATGATCTGCCGGTTCGATATTGAGGACAACGAGATCGCGCTTGCGATCAATATGGGGTCCTTTGCAAGCGAAACCGGGATCGGTGAAAAGCTGACGATAGATGCGGATCCCGGCTACCAATGGAACCTCTTCGTCACCGAGGTCGGGATCGCACTCAAAGAAAAGCAGGGCTATCGAACGGAATACGACGCCCGCAATCTCACACGGACGAACGTGCGCACGGATTATGCCGATCTGTCCGACGGGGACTTTGCCAATTTCCGCGCCGTCAAGGTCACCGGCATCCGGGAAAACGCCCTTTATCGCAGCAGCTCGCCGATCGATCCCGATCTCGAAAGATGCGAACCCGCCATGCGGGCAACGGAACGCGCGGGGATCCGTTCCGTCATCAATCTCAGCGATTCCGAAGCGGCTATGACGGCGTTTGAAGCGTTTGCGGACAGTTATTACAGCCAATGCAGCGTTCTGAACGTCGAGATGGGCTATGATTTTACAAGCGCCGAATTCGGTGAAAAGGTCAAAGCCTGCGTGCTGTTTCTGATTGAAAACGACGGTCCGTATCTCGTGCACTGCAAGGAGGGCAAGGACCGCACGGGGATGCTGTGCGCGATCCTCGAATGCTTTATGGGCGCTTCCGCCGATGAAGTCAAGGCGGATTATATGGCGACGTACCGCAACTTCTATCACGTCGAGCAGGGGGATGAAACCTACGGCATCCTGTTGAGAAACAACCTTGTGAAGACGCTTTGCGCCCTGTTCGGCGTCGAGGATCTTGAAACGGCGAACCTGCGGGAAAAAGCCGGTTCGTACCTGAAATC
>JAFOQN010000007.1 GCA_017393775.1 Clostridia bacterium | reverse complement strand
TCAAATAAAGGATAAATGATGAACAACAGAGAAAACATGATTCGGCTTTCGGAAATCACCGAGGAAAACTGGCTCGAAGCGGCGGCGTTGTCCGTAAAGGAGCACCAGAAGGCGTACCTTGCGCCGGCGATCGGCATCCTTGCAAGGGGCTACGTCTACCGGAACTGCAGAGGGCACGTTTACGCGATCGAAAACGACGGCGTCGCGGTCGGGCTTGCGCTGGTGCGCGAGTTTACCGACGAGCCCCTGGGCTATGATCTGCAGCAGTTTATGATCGACCGGCGGTATCAGGGGAAAGGATACGGCGCAGAAGCGCTTTCGCTGATCCTCGATACGCTTCGGAAGGAAGGGCATTACGATCACGTCGAGGTATGTGTGAAAAAGGAAAACGCGGCGGCGCTCCGGCTTTTTGAACGGCACGGATTTGTCGACTCCGGCTATGTCGACGAGACGGCGCCGGATATGCGGAATCTGATCTGCCGGTTTTCGCCGTCCGAAATCCGCGACGAAGAGAAAGGAGCAGCTATGGAAGAACAAATTGTAACGATCACGATCCGGACAAAGGGCGAGCCGTGCGGGCTGTCCGATGAGGAGATCAAAAAGTGGTATACGGACAGGATCGGAAGCATGTTCGATCCGCGCTGGGGCACGCCGGAGATCACGGTTGCGCTCGAACGGAAGCAGCTTTCCTGAACCGAGGGAGCGGAGACCGCAAGGATCGCCGGTCCGGAGGGGGATCTGATCGGAGCCGGCGCTGGGAACAAATCGTTTGCACAAAAGGGAAAAGGAGGAAAAGCGCATGTTTGTATTCTGGGGAGACGGCTCGGAAGAGTCGAAAGCGCTGGTCGACGCCATCCGCGTCCGAAGCACGGAAAACTTCAACTGGACGTTCATCTTTATTCTGGCGGTGGTGTTTTACGTCTACTGGTCGGAGATCCATAAAAAGAACAAAGAGATCGTCTTTGCGGGGCTCGCGCTGTACGGCGTGCATTGGCTGTATGAGATCGCGAATGCGGTGATCGCAAAGATCTTCGGGTATCCGCTGTGGGCGGTGTCGAACGAATCGACGACGTTCATCCTGCTGATCGGCGTTTGCTGGGAGCTTTCCATGATGTTCTCGCTGGCGGGCATCATCTCGTTCAAGATGCTCCCGCAGGATCGCACGAAGCGGTACTTTGCAAAAAACGGCAAGCGCGGGATTAGCTGCAAGCTCGTCGGCGCGATCGAAATGGCGCTGCTGTTCGCGCTGTTTGAATCGTTCCTTGCGGGCACGAGCAATCATTCCTTCATCTGGGTCTACAAGTGGTGGGGCGTCATCCCCGTGTTCATCACGACCTATGTTCCGTTCTTCCTGGCAAGCAACTACGTGCCGGATATGGCGTCCGGGAAGCGGAACGCGTTTCTGATCACCGAATGGGCGCTCGTCGCCGTGCTGCTCGCCGTGCTGATCCCGCTCGGGATCATCTGATCCTGAAAATCATACCAACAGTATAGAAAAAATAATCATTTTAGTATGAGCGGTGTGTTTACACCGCTTTTTGTTTCCGGTATAATAGAGCCATCAAAGACGGAGGGACTGCGTATGAAGATGATGCTTGCCGAAAACATCCGCTCATTCCGCAAGGCGCGGAAGCTGACGCAGGAGCAGCTTGCGGAGGTTCTCAGGGTGACACCCGGCGCCGTCTACAAGTGGGAGGCGGGGCTTTCCGTGCCGGATATCGCTCTGATCATGGAGATGGCGGACTTTTTCGATACCTCCGTGGACACGCTGCTCGGATATACCATGAAGGACAACCGCGCCGACGCGACCGTAAAGCGTCTGCAGGAATACCGCCGCAAAAAGGACCGGGAGGGACTTGCGGAAGCGGAAAAAGCGCTGAAACGGTATCCGCACTCGTTTCCGATCGTAAGGGAAAGCGCAACGATCTATCGCGCGTTCGGCATTGAGAGTAAGGATAAGGCGATGCTCCGCCGCGCGCTGGAGCTGCTCGAACAATCCCGTCTGCTGCTCGATCAAAATACGGACCCGGAGATCAATGAACAGACGATCTGCGCCATGATCGCGGAAACGTATCTGGGGCTGAACGAAGTGGATAAGGGCATCGAACTCATGAAAAAGAGCAACGCGGGCGGACTTTTCAACAGCAAGATCGGGAACACGCTTGCCCAGATCGACCGCGCGGAGGAGGCGACGCCGTATCTTTCGGAGGCAATGGCAAAACTGACCGCGGATCTGTGCAACATTGTCAGCGGGTATATGAACGTTTTCGGTCAGCAAAGGGACTATGCTTCCGCCGAAGCGATCCTTTCCTGGAGCGTCGACGTTTTTTCGGGGCTTCGCAAGGACGGCAAGCCGAACTTTTTGGACAAGGTGAGCAGCGCATTTCTTGCAGCGAAAGCGCAGGTGCAGTTCGAGTCGGGAAGAGAAGACGCCGCGCGCGAGACCCTGACAGAAGCGAAAAAACTTGCCGTGTTCTTCGACGCGTCCCCGAGCTATGACGAAAGCGACATTCGCTTCATGAGCCGCATCGAGGGAGCAAGCGTTCACGACGACATCGGCGCGACGGCAATGGACGCGGTCCAGAGCGTCGTCGACGAATATGAAAAGGAAGCGCTTACCGCGCTTTGGGAAAGTGTAAAGAACGAAAAGGAGTAAAACCGTGGATAAGAAAGAATTGAAGGCATTGCGCCGCCCGTTTCTCAAAGAGCTGTTCCGAAAGAACAAGTTCAGTTTTGCCTTGACGCTGCTCGCTTCGCTGCTGTCGGCGGCTTCCAGTCTGATGATCTCGTGGACGCTCAAGGGGGTTTCCGACCTGATCTCCGGCGATGGCTCGATCGGCTTTTGGACGCTGCTTCTCGTCGCAGGCGTCGGCATTGCGCTGCTGATCCTGGCATGGGTGCTCGACCGGACCTTCC
>JAFOQN010000082.1 GCA_017393775.1 Clostridia bacterium | reverse complement strand
CGTGATCAGGCAGGCGTACGAGCTTGTACAGAAGATTTCCTATCGATAAGGAGAAAGATATGATCCAAAATCAGAACATCGTGATTACGGGCGCCAGCAGCGGCATCGGCAAATCTATCCTCGAAATGCTCGCGGCGCCGGAAAACGGCAACCGCATTGTTGCGGCAAGCCGCAGCATCGGAAAGCTCACCGGCTTCGGCGAAAACGTGATCCTGTTCCCGTGTGATCTCAGCACGAAGGAAGGCGTGGACGCGCTGTTTGAAAAAGCTGCGGAGGTCTTTCCTAAGATCGATATCCTCATCTGCAACGCGGGCGCGCCGTACTACGAGCGCTACGATTACGAGGACTGGGGGAGGATCGAACGGATCTTTTCGCTGAACACGTTCTCGTGCATGTACAGCTATTCGAAGTACCTGAACCACCTGAACGGGCGCAACGGACGGCTGGTCTTTACGATATCCGCGATGGGCGAGATGGCGCTGCCGGGCTATGCGCTCTATGCCGCAACCAAGTTTGCCATGAAGGGGTTTCAGCAGGCGATCCGTATCGAGTCTCCGAAAAACATGAAGATCACCTGCGTCTATCCGGTGTCGACCAAGACCAACTTTTTCGAAGTCGGCGGCGCGGGACACAAGGTGGAGCAGCCGTTCCCGGTGCAGACCGCTGAGGCCGTGGCAAAGGCGACGATCCGCGGTGTCGAACGCGGGCGCAGGCAGGTCTATCCGTGTCCGGTGTATCTGCCGAGCCGGTTTTTGATGAACGTGCTGCCGCCGGTCCGTTGGCTTTATCTCAGGAGTCAGCATAAAATGCTGCTCCGGTTTTTGGAACGCAAACAGAACGACAAAAAGGGGGATTGAAGATGGTGCACACGCAGGAGACGGTACATGCGATTGTCGAACGGCAGCGGGCGTACTTTCGCTCCGGCGCGACGCTCGGCGTCGATTTTCGCATCGAACAGCTGAAAAAGCTCAAGCAGGCGGTGCTTGATCATAAGGAACTGCTGGAAACCGCACTTTATGAGGATCTCAACAAAAGTCAAACCGAGGCGTACCTCTGCGACATCGGACCGGTGATCGTGGAGGTCAACGAGATTCTGAAAGGACTTCGCAAATGGGCGCGTCCCGAGCATCATTTTTCGGGGCTGATGTGCTTTCCGAGCACAAGTACGACCGTTTACAAGATGCCGTACGGCGTTTCGCTCATCATTTCACCGTTCAATTTCCCGATCCTTCTGACGCTCGGCGTTCTTGCCGCAAGCATTTCGGGCGGCAACACCGCGGTATTGAAGACAAGCTCGAAGTCCGCCGCAAGCACAAAAGCGCTGATGAAGCTCATCGCCGACACCTTCCCGCCGGAGTATGTCACCGTGATCGACGGCGGACACGATGTTGCGGACATGTGCCTGATGGAGCGATTCGACAAGATCTTCTATACCGGCTCGCCGGCGGTCGCGAAGCACGTCCTTGAAATGGCGGCAAAGAATCTGACCTCTGTCGCGCTTGAACTCGGCGGGGAGACCGGAAACTGGTGCATCGTCCGAAAGGACGCGGAGATCCGCGATGCCGCGCGCAAGATCGCGTTCTTTAAGCTGTGCAACGCGGGACAGATCTGCATCAACATCAATCAGATCGCCGTTGCAGAGGAGATCGCAGAACCCTTCCTTGCGGAACTCAAAAAGGAGTTTGTCCGGCAGATCGGCAATCAAGCGGAGGAGAACCCGGACTATCCGAAGCTCATCACCGAAAAGGTCTACGAAAAATGCGAGAAGCTTACCGAGCAGTACCGCGACCGCGTCATCTTCGGAGGCACGGGAAACCGCGAGACGGTGAAGTTTTCGCCGACGGTCATTTATCCGGTCGGGATCGACGAGGAGATCGTAAAGCACGAGCTGTTCTGTCCGCTGCTGCCGGTCGTACCGTTCAAAGACAGCGAGGTCGAAGCGCTCCTTTCCGTCATTGCGGAGCGCGAGCATCCGCTTTCGATGTACGTTTTTACGTCGGATAAAAAGTGGGCTGAGCGCGTCATGCGCACGCTGCAGTTCGGCGGCGGCTGCATCAACGAGGTTTGCATTCATATGATGGTGAAGGGCGTGCCGTTCAACGGTACCGGACACTCCGGCATGGGCGCGTATCACGGCGAATGGGGATTTAAAGAATTCACGCATCCGCAGACGGTCCTTTTCGGCAAAACGCATATGAACCTGACTTTGCGCGAGCATCCCTATTCCGGCAAGGCGGGCAAGCAGAAGAGAAAGCTTTTAAAGTGGTTTGAACGGTAAAAGCCGGCGGCAAGACGGTTGACAATTTGCATGCATCTGTGGGATAATATATTGAAATCTTCTAAAAATGTCAAAGAAAGGAAATCCATTCATGAACAAATTCGCAAGACTTATGAGAGACTCCGGTCCGGCGCGGTTTTTCGTTCCCGTCGGCATTATTCTGATTGTATTTGCAATCATTCTGTTCTCACTCAACACGGGCAAATATGTCGAGACGGCCGGCAAGATCACTTCTGTGACCGAAGGCGCCTATGACGAGGAGCAGAACCAGCAGCAGTATGATCTGACAGTCGCTTACACCGTCAACGGCAAGGACTACACCGGCACGTTCAACGGATTGACCGGTACGTTCAAAACGGGCGACGCGATCAAGGTCTTCTATAACCCGGAGGATCCGGCGAAGATCACCAACGCCAAGATGGGAAGCCTGATCCCGATCATCATGATCGCGGTCGGCGTGCTGGCGATCGTGTTCGGGCTCATGAAAACGATCAAGGCGTTCAAAAAGAGCAAAGAGCTTGATGCGACGAACCCAACGGCCGATTTCGACGGCTTCAAAAGGGGCAGCGGCGTCACCGAGTATTATTTCCGTTGGGACGGCAACTCCTTAAAGCCCGGCTATCTCATCGAAGACGCGGACCGCAAGCCGCTGTTTGAAGGCAAAATGCTGAAGAACACGCTTGTCGGCGCACGCACCTTCGAGTTCACCAACCATGTCACCGGCGAGGTGAAGGAGCACGATGTCGGTCACACCGTGACGCAGACCTACAACAACAGCTTCTTAGGCGCAAAGTCGTGGTTCAAGTTCGACGGCGAGAACATCTGGGACCTGCTGCACGAGCGCGGGCTTCGCATGAATGCGAGCATGTTCTCTAAGTTCCCGAACATGTGCTATGACGTATCCAAGGACGGCGTACCGTTTGCGCAGTTTGAGAGCACGAGCATGTACGTCCACGAGGACGAAGAAGCGGAGCACACGATCAAGGTGCCGGTCGGCAGAATGTACTATCGCTGCTGGACCGTTTCGAACGACTTCGAGACGCTGTTCCTCATGATGTTCGCTACGAGCGAAACCCAACAGGCGATGGTGGAATAATCCCGAAACCCAAAGGCAGAGAGGAAAATCCTCTCTGCCTTTTTGTAATCACGAACCACCCGTTCTTACGGGTGGTTCGTGATTTTGTATATGCCGGAAGCCGCAAAATACAAATGAAGAACGAACAAATGAATCCGTCAAATTCAGCGACATGTGCGGTGAATCTGACGCCTTGCCGCTTTCGCCGCCCGAAAACGGTATGCGTTTTAGGGGAAAGCTCAAAACCGGTCTGAAGAAATCATCATTTCAACAGACCGGGACGTTACGAGCGGAACGGCTCGGTCGTGTTCTTGCGGATGACGTCGTGCGCGCCGCCCTCGACGATGCTGGTCGCGGAAACGAGCGTGAGCTTCGCCTTCTTCTGAAACTCCGCGATCGTCAAAGCGCCGCAGTTGCACATGGTGGACTTGACCTTACTTAGCGTCAGCGCCACGTTGTCGCGAAGCGCGCCT
>JAFOQN010000081.1 GCA_017393775.1 Clostridia bacterium | reverse complement strand
CTCCTCTCATCCTTTTTTCTATACTTGATTCCTTTACGGAACTTCCGGCAGTACGATGGGGCTGTCATCCGGTGTCGGTGAAGGCTCGTCGTCCGGCGCTCCGGTCGGTTCCTGCGTCGGTGCGTCCGTCGGCCTTGACGTTTCACCCGGCTTAGACGTTGCGGCCGGCTTTGACGTTGCGGCCGGCTTATCGGTCACCGCAGGAGATTCGGTTGCTTCCTGCGTGGTGATCGGCACGGGCAGCTCCTCCGTTTCATTGTCCGGTGCGGAATCCGTCGGCTGCGCATCCGTGACGCTGCCCGGCTCCGTCGGCGCGGTTTCCCCCGGCACGGCGCTTGCCGGCGTCTTCCGTATCGGCACCGTGCTTGCGGGGATGTTCTTCACCGGATCGTTCTTGCCGCTGCACTTACTCAGGCTGACCAGAACAATGACGCCGATCAGCACGGTCAGGCACACGCACGCAATGCAGATCCATATGGTTTTTTTAGACATGGAAATTCTTCTCCTTTGAGGAGCGGGATGCCGTCCCCTGTATCGGCGGTACAGAAGCCTCTGCACTTTTTGTTATTTTAACATGAGACAAAGGAAAGCGCAATAGATAAATAGAGTAGACCGCCGTTTTTTCGCGATCGGTTGGATCTTTTGATCATGGAAAGAATTTAAGAATACCCACTTTTTATTCGTGACGGACTATGCTATAATACCGGTACGGAGGATCAGAAAATGCTATGAAACGAATCCTTTCTCTGCTCACTGCGCTGTTGCTGCTCGCCTCGCTGTTCGGCTGTGCGGGATGGACCGAACCGGTACGCAGTCCCGGGCCGCAAAGCGAGATCGAAGCGCCGGTCTTTACCCTGGAGCCGGCCGAAGTCCCCGCACCGGAGCGCACCGATGCATCTATACCCGAGCCCACCGAAGAGGCAACACCGGAACCGACCGATACCCCCTGCCCTGTTTCCGAGGACGGAGAATATTGGACGAAGGACCAGGTCGCGCTGTACATTCATCTGTTCGGACATCTGCCGAAAAACTATATCACCAAGAGCAAGGCGCAGGACCTCGGCTGGCCCGGAGGGTCTCTCGAACCATACGCCCCCGGCTGTTCAATCGGCGGCGGGCGTTTCGGAAACTATGAGGGGCTGCTGCCGGCGAAGAAGGGACGCACCTATACGGAATGCGACATCGACACGCGCGGCAAAACGAGCCGCGGCGCCAAACGTATCGTGTTCAGCAACGACGGGCTGATTTACTATACCGACGACCACTACGAATCGTTTACGCTTCTATACGGGGAGGAATAATATGGAGTTTATCATCATGGACGGACGGCGCATGACCTCGGTCGAACAGACGCACGCATATCTTGCAAAGACGCTGCGTCTGCCGGATTACTACGGCAAAAATCTCGACGCGCTGCACGACTGTCTTACAGACTTTTCACGCGACGTCTGGATCGTTCTCATCAACGGCGATATCATGGACGAAGCGCTCGGTGACTATGCCAAGAAGCTTCGCCGCGTCTTCACCGACGTCGGGAACCTCCCCTACGCCTGTCATTTTACAGAGCATCTGTCCTGAACGAAACAGCAACAGCCGCCGGGAGCGTTCCCCGACGGCTGTTTTTTCTCCGTCAATCGGCGTAGAAAATGTTGTCGAATACCTTGCCCTGCTCGCGTCCGCCGATATAATAGCCGTACGCATCCGGATCGCAGTCCACCGCGATCAATGCGGTCGTTCCGTCCTCGGTTTTCACCTCAACGAGCATCCGGGACTCATGGAAGCGTGTCATATACAGGTAGGTGCCCTTTTTGATCTTCGCCGGTTCGCCGTTGATCCGGCAGTTGATCGCCCGCTTTGCGTGCAGCAGTGTACCGACCTCGATCAGCGACTTGCGCGCCTCCTTGTCCTTCAGATCCTCCTCGCTCGGTGTATAGACCGTCAGCCATTCCGAATCCGGCTCCAGACGCTCGCCGTGAACATACCGCTTGCCTTCCCTTGTGCCTAAAAGATCGGTGCGTTCATAGGAGACCAGCCTGCCGTCCCCGTCCAGCGACACAAACTCCTTTTCTATGCCGCGTACGAGCGTTCCGTTTTCCGGGTGCACCTCGGTCGTCGTGTAGTCATCCGAGCCCGAATCGCAGACGACCAGCAGATTGACCCACGGCGTTTCGGGATCCAGATCGACCAGGATCACATGGTTGAGGTCGCTGCACTGCGTAAACTTCATCTCCGCATCGTCGACCAGAATGTACGCGATTTCGTTCTCCTCATCGAAGCGGTAGGAGATCGTTTCCTGCTCGCCATCGTAATCGATATCGCAGGTGAACATGGTCGCTTCCGTCATTTCCCAGTCCACGCGATATGCCATGGGAAGCATGGTAAGATCCGGCTGATACGGCGTCGGTTCCGGCGTGTCGGACGGCTGTACCGGTTCGGGTGTCATTTCCTCCGAAGGCGAGCCGGTCATGCCGATCGGAATATCCATGATCGATTCAGCGCTCGGCGCCGGCGTCTCTTCGGCGGCGTCGACTGCCGGTTCCGGTGTGTTTTCTGTTACGACCGCGATCGGATCCGACTGCCCTGCGACATCCTGCGGACGATCCGCACAGGCAAGGCTCAGGGCAATCGCAAGGCACAGAATCAAAACAACAAGCTTTTTCATACCGTTCCTCCGTTCGTTTCTTTTGTCAGTATACCATATTCGCCGCCTCTGCGCAACGGCACGTTGCTTTCCCGTTTATCGGACAGGTTGCTCCGTATACTCAAACCGTAAAAAACAAACGGGAGGACAGAAACATGATCGAACGGATCCGTTACAGGCTTTTGATGCGGCAGCTCAAAAAGGAGATCGCCCTTGTTGTGAACGGCGGACAGGAGAAGCGCCGTATGGAAAAGATGAAAACCGCGGCAGTGACCGCTTGCAAAGCGTTCGCAAGTATTGTATAATGTGCGCATGAGACAGTTGCTTCGTCCCCTTGCGCTGGTCCTTGCGCTGCTGCTTTTGCTGACGCCCGGCTGTTCGCCGCTGCACAGTTGTCTGCACGCGGATGAGCCGGAAGTGCTCGATGCGGAAAAGCAGGCGCTGCGGGACGCGCTTTCTATGGCGCGTCCGGATACGCCGCCGTACACCGGACCGTCGCTCGACGTCATTGTGATCGACGTCGGACAGGGCGACAGCATTCTGCTCATCTCGCCGGAAGGCAAAACGATGCTTGTGGACGCTGGTCCCCAGGATGCATTCCGCCGTATACGGAAAGTGCTGGACGCGCACGATGTGACCGCGCTCGATGTTGTCGTCGCCACGCATCCGCACGAGGACCATATCGGTTCCATGGCGGACGTACTCAACGCCTGCCCCGTCGGCATGTATGTGACGATCCCGCAGGATCCGCCGGACGACGTCGGCGCCGCACTTTCGAAAAACGGGTGTTCCATCTCCTTTGCGGAGGGCGGAACGACGATCCCGTGGTCGGAAAGCTGTACCGTGACGGTTCTGAACCCGGTCCCGGGCTATGATACGGAACCGGAGGATCTCAACGATCAGTCCGTCGTGCTGCACGTCCGGTACGGAGAAACCGCGGTTCTGCTGACAGGCGACGCCGAGGCGCTTGCGGAAAAGCGGATGCTCGATACCTTTCCGCGGTCCATGCTTCGCGCAAACGTGTTGAAGCTCGGACATCACGGTTCGTCGAGCTCGACGGGCTTCTCGTTCTTCCTTGCCGTCGATCCCGACTTTGCGGTCGCTTCGTGCGGCGCGGGCAACGATTACGGTCATCCGCACATGGAAACGCTTTCGCTGCTGTATGATACCCGTACAGCGTTTTACAGCACCGATACGGACGGCACCGTGACATTTCACCTGGATGGTGAAACGGTGTCCGTCGATCTATCTTGAAAGGAGAAGCTTATGAAAACCTGTCCCGTTTGTCAAAAAGTCCTGACCGATCAGGCAAAATTCTGTTTCTTCTGCGGCGCGTCGCTCCTGGACGCCGAAGCGGAGACGGTCGTTCCCGCGGTTGAACCCGATCCGGAACCGGTCGAGGAGCCGGTCGAGGAACCGGTCGAGGAGCCGGTCGCGGAACAGCCTGCGCCCGAAGAGATCGAGGTTCCTGAACCTGTCTTTGCGTCCGAACCGGAGCCGGTTATCATCCCGGATCCTGTGACCGAGCCGGAACCGAAACCCGTCTTTACGCCCGCCCCCGAACCGGTCGTTCCGAAGACCGAGCCCGTAAAGTCCGAAGCGGCAGCCGAACCGAAGCCGGAACAGCCGATCATGCTTGCCACGGATTCCCGTTCGCTGATGACCACGGTCGGCTACATCTTCACGACGATCCTGTTCCACATCCCGCTGATCGGCCTGATCTTTATGATCGTCTGGGGCTGCGGCAAGACGAAGAACCTTTCCCGCAAACGCTTCTCCCTCGCGTGTCTCATCATGCGGCTCATAGGCTATATCGTAATGCTTTCCGCAGCGGTGTTCCTGCTGATCTGCTTCTCCGGCAAGTTCCCCGCGCTGTGGAACGCCGTACAGCCGATCCTGTTCCCGTAATTCTGTGACTGGACTCCCCTCGGTTCGATCCGAGGGGAGTTTTTGTATGCGAAAAAGAGACGGGAAAATCCCGACTCTCTTTGTGTTTTGGTTTGAATTATTTGATTTCGCAGGTTGCGCCGACTGCCTTGAATGCTTCGACGAGCTTCTCTGCGTCTTCCTTGGAAATGCCTTCCTTGACAGCCTTGGGCGCGTTGTCGACGACGTCCTTCGCTTCCTTGAGGCCGAGGCCGGTCTGCTCGCGGACGACCTTGATGACCTTGATCTTCTCCGGTCCGATGTCCTTCAGGATGACGTCGAACTCGGTCTTCTCTTCGACTTCTTCAGCTGCGGCGACGGGGCCTGCGACTGCGACTGCGGTTGCTGCTGCGGAAACACCGAACTCCTCTTCGAGAGCCTT
>JAFOQN010000080.1 GCA_017393775.1 Clostridia bacterium | reverse complement strand
GCCGCGATTGTCGTTTCCCTATCCATTGTTCCTGTTCTTTGCGGACGGGCAATGCCCGTCCCTACCGTTCATGGGAGATATTCCTGTAGGGACGATCATCGATCGTCCGTCTCAAATTGCAATCCCGTCCCTACCGTTCATGGGGTATATTCCTGTTGGGACGATCATCGATCGTCCGCTTCAAATTGCAATCCCGTCCCTACCGTTCATGGGGTATATTCCTGTAGGGACGATCATCGATCGTCCGCTTCAAATTGCAATAACCGTCCCTGCCGTTCATGGGTTATATTCCTGTAGGGACGATCATCGATCGTTCGCTTCAAATTGCAATAACCGTCCCTGCCGGTTACAGGCGAATTGCGAAACACATCTCAATCCCACAAATCCTTGAAATGTTCGATCAGAAACGCGCGGATCGGCTTGCCGATCGGGTCGTTCAAAAAGGAATCCCGAATCCCGACGGCGTTTTGCTTTTGTTCCGCAGGGTCGATATCCTCATACCGGTGCAGGATCATCGTTCCCTGCTGCAATTCCGCCTGCAGCGCCGCATACACGTTTTCAACGCGCTCGCAGGACCGAACGGAAACGTCTGCTTCGCTTTCATACGCCTGCGGCTTTAATGCGGGCGTCATACTGCAGGATCGTTCCACGGTATACAGATATCCGACTTTGCCGTCATACATCGTTTGCAGCTGGTTCGGAAAGCGCTCGAAATAGTGCAGTCTGCCGTCCTTCGCAATCCCGGCGGTAACGAAATTCTCTTCGGGCGGACGGCAGCAGACCAGCGCATAGGCGCGGCTTTCGGTAAAATAAGCGACCGGTTTGCCGGTCGTATGCGAGCGGGAATTGGCGGCGATGACGGATAATCCGCCGAGATAAGAACCGTGATACAGCAGCATCATCCCTCCATAAACAGCGCCCTGATCGCTTCGGAGATGTCGGAGACGCGGATGAGTTTGCAATTGTGATCGGCGACCTTCGCGCGGGCGGGCACGAGAACGGTCGTGTAGCCGAGCCGCACCGCTTCCCTGACGCGCGTGTCGATCTGCGACGCCGCGCGGATCTCGCCGGTCAGCCCCACCTCGCCGATCAGAACGGTCTTTTCGGGGAGCGGCTTTTCGAGGATCGAGGACGCGATGCACATCGCGGTCGCAAGGTCCGCGCCGCGGTCGGCGATGCGAAGGCTCCCCGCCACGTCGCAGTAGACATCCTTGTCGGACATGCGGAGCCGCGCCTTGCGTTCGAGCACGGCAAGGATCACGTTCAGCCGGTTCACGTCGAGCCCGACGGCGGTGCGCCGGGGGCTGCCGAACGCCGTGGGGCACAGGAGCGACTGGATCTCGCAGACGAGCGGACGTGAGCCTTCGAGCACACAGGTCACGGCGGTTCCGGTGACGTTCCTTCCCGAAACGAACAGCGCGGCGGGGTCCTTTACCTCGCGCATGCCGGTCTCGCACATTTCGAACACGCCAAGCTCGTTGGTCGAGCCGAAGCGGTTCTTAACCGCGCGCAAAAGCCTCAATCCCTCGTGTCGATCGCCCTCGAAATACAGAACCGTATCAACGATGTGTTCGAGCACCCGCGGACCCGCGATCGCGCCGTCCTTGGTGACGTGCCCGACGATCCACACGACCGTGCCGGTCTCCTTCGCAAACCGCGTGAACAGCGCTGTCGCCGCGCGCACCTGCGAGATGCTGCCCGCCGCGCTTTCGGCGGCTTCGGATTCCATCGTCTGGATCGAATCGACGATCAGCATCTGCGCGCTTACTTCCTTCGCGCGCTCGATTGCCTCTTCCGCGGAGGTTTCGGTGTATAAAAAGAGGTTCTCGCCTTTGACGTTCAGCCGGTCGGCGCGCAAGCGTATCTGCGAATTGCTCTCCTCGCCGGATACGTACAGCACCGGACCGGAGGCAGCAAGGTTGTCCGCGGTTTCCAATAAAAGCGTCGATTTGCCGATGCCGGGGTCGCCGCCCAAAAGAACGACCATGCCCTTAGTAAGCCCGCCGCCGAGCACGCGGTCAAGCTCCCCGATACCGGTGGAGATACGCGTCTGCGCTTCGGCGTGTACGTTCATCAGCGGCACTGCCTTGGTGCCCGCGGAAACCGTCCCGTGCGAAAGCACGCGCTCCTGTTCAACAAGCGTGTTCCAGCTTCCGCATTGCGGACATTTTCCCATCCAGCGCGGCGTTTCGTAGCCGCATTCACCGCAAACGTACAGTGTTTTTTCCTTCATTGCTTTTCTCCGACCGTCATAATCTCCATAATGTCCTTGTCGCGCCAGGTGACGTCCATCCAGACGATCACGTCCTCGCCGCCGCCCAGCAGCATCGCGGACTCGCCGCTGCGCGTCGTGCAGAACGTCGTGCCGTCTCCGTAATAATATACATAGTTTTTATCGAACCGCGAGTAGGCGATAAAGCCGTCGCCGAGCACGAAATCGACCGCGCCGGTCACCACTTCGACCGTTTCTTTCCCGTTATACCAAAGGATATGCCCATCCTTTGCGTGATCCGAATCGAGGAATGCGATCCCGTCCGCGTTCATCTGCGGATCGTGGATGTACGCCGCGCCGACCCGTATCGTTTCGCTGCCGCCGGAAGTCAGATCTAGCTTTGTAAGCATGCCGTCCGGCGCAACGTATAAAAGCGTGCTCCCGTATGCGAACGGCTCCGAGAGCGCGTACGACGAGCCGTCGTAGATCGCAAGCGTCGCGCTTTCGCCTGTCAAAAGATCGACCGCGAAGAGTTTATCGCGGGTCTGTCCCGTGCGCTCGATCCAAAACGCAGTATTCTGATACAGCACCGGCCGCACAAGCCCGGTGTGCACGACCTTCAGAACGTGCGTTTCCTGCGTCTCGCGGTTATACGCCGTCATCTGCCCCCCGCCGTTTGCGGCCGCGTCGAGGTAGACGATCCAATCGTCGTTCATCGCGGGGAAGCGGATGCTCTTATAGGTCAGCGGAAGACGCAGATACGTCTGCTTATGTTCGCCGACGTCGTAAAGCAGCAGCCGCACGAATGCCGCCGTGCCGTCCGGCGTGTAGTTGCCGATCGGCGCAAACACTGTACCGCGATACACCCCTACATCCGCCGCGTACTGGTATTCGGGGATGACGATCTCCGTCTGCATGGACTTTAAGTCCGCGTTGTACAGCGCGTGATCGGGGTACGGATTGTGCGTCGCTTCCGGCGTCGGAGGCGGCGTCGGAGGCGGCGTCTCCTCTGGCTTCTGACAGGAATAGGCGCCGTTGCCGAGGTTTTCAAAAAACGGGACGGCGTATTTCCACGCCGCCCATCCGAGTGCGGCAAAGAAACCCAGGACGAGCAGCAGCTCGATCCAGGGCAGCGCGCGAAACCGCATCAGATGCTTCCCGAGTTTTGTGGTGGAACGGTACCGTTTTTCATGCTTCATGGCGATATTTTAGCACGTTTTTCAATACCCGGTCAACCTCATATATAACGCTTTTTAGGCATTGTGAAACGGAAAAGAATGTGTTATAATGCATTCTGTAAGAGTGTGCGGCTTTGCCGCTGCTCCGGAAAGGAACGAACGCCTTGGCACGACGTGCATTGTACCGCGAATACCGCCCGGAAACCTTTTCGGCGGTCATCGGACAGGATCATATCACCACCATACTGAAAAATCAGGTGCGGGAGAACAAGCTCTCCCACGCCTATCTGTTCTGCGGCTCGCGCGGGACGGGCAAAACGACCTCGGCAAAGATCCTTTCGCGCGCGGTCAACTGCCTGGACCCCAGGGAAGGCGAACCGTGCGGGGTCTGCACCGCCTGTCAGCTCATCAAGGCGGGCAGCGCCGATGTGATCGAAATCGATGCGGCATCCAACAACAGCGTGGACAACGTCCGTTCTCTGATCGAGCAGGCGCAGTTCGCGCCGCTGGAGCTTAAATACCGCGTGTTCATCATCGACGAGGTGCACATGCTTTCGAACGCGGCGTTCAACGCGCTTTTGAAAACGCTTGAAGAACCGCCGAAGCACGTCCTCTTTATCCTTGCGACCACCGAGCCGCAAAAACTTCCCGCGACGATCATTTCGCGCTGTCAGCGGTTCGATTTCCACCGGCTGACTGTAGCGCATATCGTGGCAAATCTCTCCGCTGTTCTCAACAAGGCAGGCGCATCGATCGAGCCGAACGGACTGCGGCTCATTGCCCGCGCGGCGGACGGCGGCATGCGCGACGCGCTGTCGCTTGCCGATCAATGCCTATCCTATGCGGGAAACAAGGTCAGCGAGCAGGATGTTTTAAATGCGCTCGGAACGGTTTCTTACGCCGTGCTTGAAGACGCCGCCGGCGCGCTTCTTTCGGGAAACGCCGAAAAAGCCGTGCGCGCGCTCGACGCCGTGGTGCGTTCGGGACGCGATCTCGGCGTATTTTTAGGCGATCTCAGCAAGCACTTCCGCGCGCTGCTGCTTGCCAAGACCTGCGGCGACTGCGCAGACCTTCTTGACTGCACCGACGATCAGATGCAGCGGTATCTGAAGACCGCAAAGGGCGCGGACGAAGCGCGGATCCTGTACGCCATGGAACAGATCCTTGCTGTGCAGAGCAAGCTAAAGCTCTTCCCCGCTCCGCGCATCCCGATCGAAACGGCATTTCTGCGCATCTGCCGCCCGGCGGACGACGCAAGCTTTGCCGCGCTTGAAGCGCGCGTGGCGCTTTTGGAAACAAGACCGGTGACTTCGGTTGTTGCATCGGTTCCGGACGAACCGAAAAACCCTGCGCCCGCATCCGAACAGGAGCCCGTTCCCCCGTGGGAGGAACCAACGCGCGACGTTCCGCATGTCGACCCCGACATCCCGCCCGAGACTACCCCTCAGTCACCTTCCACTCCGCTGCGCTCCGTTACAGAGGAAGATCGCGCGCTTTCCGCGCGTACTATCGACAGCTCCCATGACAAGGGAAGCTCGGAGTCTGCCCCTGCGGCCAATCACGAAGCGGCGGCAATCTGGGAGAAGGCAAAGAAGAAGATCATGGAGCTGAACCCGATGGTGTATTTCTATGTGAAGGATACGCGCGGCGCGGCGCTCGACGGCGGCGTTCTCTCAGTGGAGTTCCCCGCGACGCAGGAAAGCAGCATGATCGGCATGAAGAACGCGCGCAATCTGCAGGTCGCAAAGGATGCGATCGAAGCAGCGGCGCCCGGAACAGAGCTTTCATTCCGGCTCGCGCAGCTGATGAACGAAAACGAAGAAAAACTGAAAGAGCTTTTCGGAAGCTCTCTGACCATCAATTAACGGAGGTAGTAAAATGGCAAAAGGCGGATTCCCGAGAGGCGGTATGGGCGGCGGCATGAACATGCAGCAGATGATGATGAAGGCCCAGAAGATGCAGCAGGAGATCGAAAAGAAGCAGCAGGAGCTGAACGCGACCGAGTTTTCGGCGACCGCGGGCGGCGGCATGGTCACCGTGACCGTACTCGGGGACAAGACCGTGCAGTCGATCAAACTCGATCCGGCGTGCGTCGATCCCGACGACGTGGAGATGCTCGAGGATCTGATCGTTGCGGGCGTGAACGCCGCGCTGAAGGAAGCGGGCGACACGGTCGAGCGCGAAATGAGCAGGATCACCGGAGGCATCGGCCTCGGCTTCTGATATGGCGATCGAATCCATCGAAAAACTGACAACGCAGCTAAGCAGGCTTCCCGGCGTCGGTCGAAAGACGGCACAGCGGCTTGCGTACCATCTTTTGAGTGTGCAGAAGGAGCAGGCGACCGAGCTCGCCGAAGCGATCCTCTCGGCGCGCGAAAAGGTGCATCCCTGCCCGATCTGCGGCGCATTTACCGACCTTGAAACCTGTGAACTGTGCGCCGATCCGAAGCGCACGGACGAGATCGTGTGCGTCGTGAGTGACGCACGCGACGTACTCTCCATGGAAAAAACGCGCGAGTTTCACGGTCGCTATCATGTGCTGAACGGCTCGCTCTCGCCGATGAACGGCATCGGTCCGGGCGCGCTGCGTATCAACGCGCTTCTCGACCGCTGCAAGTCCGGCACCGTGAAGGAGGTCATCCTTGCCACCAACCCGGATGTGGAGGGCGAAGCGACCGCTTCCTATATCGCAAAGCTTTTAAAGCCGATGGGCATTACGACGTCGCGCATCGCGCACGGCATTCCGATCGGCGGAAATCTCGAATACACCGACGAGGTCACGCTCGCCAAAGCGCTGGAGGGACGCAGAATCCTGTGATGAAACGGTTCCGGATCGCAGCATTGCTCGTGCTTCTGCTTGCGCTCGCCTGCGGCAGTCCGCAGGGGGCGGAAGCAGCGGATCCGTCTGCGCGCGCGACCGTTCCGGTCATCACGAAAAAGCCGGTCGACACGGTCGTGATCGACGTCCCGACGGCAACGCCCGCACCGACCCTGCCGCCGACGCCGACCCCCACACCGGAGCCGACGCCCACGCCTACACCCCCGCCGCTTACGGGGATTAAAATCGGGCTCGATCCCGGGCATCAGCAGCGTGCGAACATCAATGAAGAGCCCATCGCGCCGGATGAAACGCAAACCAAGATGAAATGCTCCTCCGGCACGCGCGGCATCGCGACCGGGATCTACGAGTACGAGGTCAATCTGAACGTCGCACTGAAGCTCAAAGCGCTTTTGGAAGAAGCCGGCGCCGAGGTGTTCATCACGCGCGAGACGAACAATGTGAACCTCTCTAATCGCGAACGCGCAGAGTTCTTCAACGAAAACGAGGTCGACCTTGCCGTGCGTCTGCACTGCAACGGAACGGACGACACGAGCGTGCGCGGCGCGTTCATGCTGCTGCCGACACAGGAGCGAACGATGTTCTACAACGAAAACGTGCGCGCGGCAACCGTGATCATCGAACAGTACTGCAGGGAAACGGGGCTTTCCGTGCAGAAACGCAACGGTATCACCTACAGCAGCACCCAAACAGGCTTCAACTGGTGCACACGGCCCATCGTTTGTATCGAAATGGGTCATTTGACCAACGAATCGGAAGACTTGCTCTTGACGAGCGACACTTTTCAAGATAAGATGGCAGTTGGGATCTTGAACGGCATTCTTGCCTACTTCGGTCCCGACGCCTGAGATGAAGGAGGAATCCATGAATAAACCGATCTGCGTACGTTCCGAAGTCGGAAAGCTCCGGACCGTGATGCTGCATTGCCCGGGAGCGGAACTCGAAAATCTGATGCCGGACTATCTTGCCCGGCAGCTGTTCGACGACATTCCGTACCTTGTCCACGCGAAGGAGGAACACGATCAGTTTGCAAAGACGCTGCGTGACTGCGGCGTGGAGGTGCTGTACCTCGACACACTCTTAAAGGAAGCGATCGAAGCGGCAAACGCAAAGGACGAGCTGATCTGGGAATACATTCGCGAAGCAAACATCGCAGCGGAGGGCGCCGAGCAGGCGGTTAACGAATACCTTTCCGCACAGCCGCTTGAAAAACTCATCCAGATTCTTGCCGGCGGCGTACGCAAAAGCGACATTCCGAAGGTCGCAAAGCGACATCTGGTGGACTTTACGGACGACAAGTATCCCTTCTATGTCGATCCCATGCCGAACCTCTATTTCACGCGCGACCCGTTTATGAACGTCGGCGACGGCGTGCTGATCTCGCGCATGGCAAACGAGGTCCGTCGACGCGAAACGCTGTTTGCGAAGTATATCTTCAAATACCATCCGGTTTATAAATGGGTCCCGAAATATCACGACCGTACCGACGTGCACTCCCTGGAGGGCGGCGACTGTCTCGTGCTTTCGCCCGAAACCGTGGCGTTCGGCATGTCGCAGCGCACGAGCGCGCAGGCGGTCGAGCTTGCGGCGAACCGTCTGATCAACGAACGCACCGGGATCAAGTCGATCCTTGCGGTCGACATTCCGAAGGTTCGCGCATTCATGCACCTCGACACCGTCATGACAATGGTCGACGTCGATTCGTTCGTTGTGCATCCGAATATTCTCCGCACAATGCGCGCGTTCAGGCTCACGAAGCCCGACGACAGACAGATCAGGATCGAGGAGGACACGCGTCCTTTGGTCGAAGTCTTCTCCGATGTGCTCGGGCGGAAGGTCCGCTTCATCGAATGCGGCGGCGCGAGCGAGATTGACGCGGCGCGCGAACAATGGAACGACGGCGCAAACACGCTTTGCGTCGCGCCCGGCGAGGTCATCACCTATTCTCGTAACTACGTCACGAACCGCATTCTGAAGGAAAACGGCATCACCGTCCACGAGATCCCGTCCGCGGAGCTCTCGAGAGGCCGCGGCGGTCCGCGCTGCATGAGCATGCCGTTCGTCCGCGATCCCATCACCCGGTAAACCCTAAAATATCACATACAGAAAGGAAACACATTATGTTCCAGGGAAGAAACTTTCTCACGTTGCTCGACTACACTCCTGACGAGATCCGTGCGCTTCTGAAGCTTGCGCATCAAGTCAAGGCCGAAAAGAAACAGGGCATTTTCCCGAAGCGCATGGCGAACAAGAACGTCGTGCTGCTGTTCGAGAAGACCTCCACCCGTACCCGCTGCGCGTTTGAAACCGCGGCATACGACGAGGGCG
>JAFOQN010000079.1 GCA_017393775.1 Clostridia bacterium | reverse complement strand
GATCTCCGTGTTCGGCTGACCTGGTCTTTGCCCCCACACTCGCCGGCAGGAGGGTTCGCTCATAAGCCATGCTCCCCACTACTGCCCCTCTCGGCGGAATACCGCCGGCCGGACTTACTTCTAAGCCGCACCATGCTCACGGGCGCTTTGGCCCGCTTATGTGGATCGTTTCGCCTGCGACTGGCTTCGACTTGCAACCACAGACCCGAATCCGGACATCTTCACAAGTATAAACTACTTTGTTGTAAATAGCAAAGGTTTTTTTCGATTATCGGGATATATTTTTCTGCGCATGCGCGTCGCTTCCCAGAGGCACATTGTCGTACTGCGCGCGCGGACCGCCTACATATTTCGGTCTTGAAAACGCCATAACAAGGTTCGCTTCGCCGATGTGACGCAGGGGACTGTGCACCGGTACCGCGACGCAGTGGAGATGCATGCCGATCAGCGTGTCGCCGATGTCGATACCGAGCGTTGCCTGTCCGTTCAGGTTTTCGACCATCACGGCGTCCTCGATACGCGCGTACGCTTCGGTCACGCATGCGCCGCCGGCGTGCAGCCAGGGTTTCACCCAGACCTGCTGGAGACCGTACTTTTTCATCGTTGCGCGGCTTACGCAAAGCGAGCGGTTGATGTGCTCGCATCCCTGCACTGCAAAGTCGAGCCCCGCTTCTTTCACCAAAGGCAGCAGCGCGGAAAGCACCGCCTTCGCCGCTTCCTCGCTGGAACCCGAGCCGATGCGCTTGCCCACGATTTCGCTGGTTGAGCAGCCGAGCACCAGAAGCGAGCCCTTTTCGGGTTTTGCCGCGTTCATCAGGATCCCGAACGCTTCTTTGACCTGTTCTCTGATTTCGTTTTCGTTCATATGATTCACCTCGAATTTGATGATTCGCTGATGCGATGCGGCGGGCATCTTCCCGTTCCGCCGCCATCCAACAATGAGTATAGACGTTCGCAACCGCAAAGTCAAGGGAGCCCCCTTTGCATTTGCCTCGATGTATGATATACTTTCGGCATGGAATTTGTTGAGCTTCTTCAAAAATGGTACCCAGACCATCACCGCGATCTGCCGTGGAGAGCCACGCGCGATCCGTACGCAATCTGGATAAGCGAGATCATGCTGCAGCAGACGCGTGTTGCGGCGGTAATTCCGTATTATGAGCGCTTTTTAAACGAGCTTCCGGATGCGAAGGCGCTTGCCGCGGTTTCGGACGACCGGCTTCTGCGCCTCTGGCAGGGGCTCGGCTATTATTCGCGCGCAAGGAATCTGAAACGCGCGGCGCAGATCGTTGTGAAGGAGTACGGCGGATGCATGCCGAACCGGTATGAGGATCTTTTGAAGCTTCCCGGAATCGGCAGCTATACCGCGGGCGCGATCGCCTCGATCGCCTACGGCGAGCGCGTACCCGCCGTCGATGGAAACGTCCTGCGCGTATACGCAAGGCTTCAGAACGATCCGTCCGATATCGCGGATCCCGCGGTAAAAACGCGCGTGTTTGCAGAACTTTCCGCCGTCATACCAGAAGATCCCGGCATGTTCAACCAGGCGATGATGGAGCTCGGCGCGACCGTCTGCGTGCCGAACGGACAGCCGCTCTGCGGGGAGTGTCCGCTTGTGTCCGTGTGCAAAGCGAAATCGGCAGGCACGGCGGGGCTTTTGCCGAACAAAGCCCCGAAAAAACCGCGCGCAATCGAAACCCTTACGGTCTTTGCCTTGTACGATCAAGGCGCGCCGCTGCTTTTGAAACGCCCGAACAAGGGGCTTCTGGCGGGGCTTTACGAGCTTCCGAACGAGACCGGCATGCTTTCGACCGAACAGGCGACGGCATGGATGACGGCGCACGGGCTGCATCCCGTCGGCGATCTTTCCGTTTACTCCGCAAAGCACGTCTTTACGCACATCGAATGGCACATGCGCGTGTACGCGGCGGACGTCGCGGGGGAGGGGACAAGCTCTTTTGTCCGTTCCGACGGCAGCCAGTCGATCCCGACCGCGTTTTCGGTTTGCCTGAAAAAGGAATGACCGTATCTGCTTGACAGAATCGCACGGATATGATACTCTCCGATCATCTCAAAATAAGGAGAAAACGAACATGAAGAGATTTTGGATTTTTGCACTTGCGCTCGTGCTTGTGCTTTCGATGTTTGCCTGCGGAAAGAAGGCGGAGCCGGCGGCGCCGACCGCCGAACCGACGGAAGTGCCCGAAACGGAAAAGCCGTTCGGACCGGATGCGCTGATCGGACTCTGGAAGGTCAAGACCGTCGAAGCAAGCGGTATGACCCTGGATGCGTCGGAAGTCGGTATCGAGGTCTACTTTGACTTCCTGGAGGACGGGAAGAACGTGCACAGCTGGGTGCGTTCCGCAAGCATGACGGACGACTACACGATGGCGTATGAGATCGAAGGGTTCGACATCATCTTCCACGACCGCAGTGGCGACGAACGCGGCAGCTACGATCCGGCAACGGACCGGATCGCGTTCAGCCAGGGCGACACGACGATGTACATCGAGCGCACCGCAGAGGAACCGCAGAAGGAGTCCGGCATTATCGGCAGCTGGACGCTCAAGACGATGGAAGGCGAGGGCATGTCCTTCAACGCGGCGGATCTCGGCATGGAGATGATATTCGAGTTCCGTGAGGACGGGACCGTGGCCATTGCTTCCGAGGGTGAGACCAGAACGGAAACCTACACCTTCGCCGACAATGCGATCGTGATTACCGATGTGTCGGGCGACGTGCAGGGCGCGTACGATCCTGCGGCCGATACGCTTGCGTTCGAGCAGGATGGCGTGAAGCTTGTGTTCGTCCGCGCGGGATCGGAAGCGGCGGCAGTCGAGCCGACGCAGACGACCGAAACGAAGGCAGTGGAAATCACGGCGGAAGAAGCGGTCGGTACCTGGACGTTGACGAAGGCGATCGTTACCGGTATGGAAGTTCCCGCAAGCGCAATGGGAACCGAAATGACGTTCGTCTTTGACGCCAACGGCACCGGCTCGATGATCTATAACGGCAGCACGACCGAGGGCCTCAGCTGGACCGTTGCGGAGGGCAAGCTGAAGCTTTCCGCCGGCACAATGGAACTTTACGATTTCGTTTACGACGGAACCGCGCTGATCCTGCACGAGACCACAACCGGCACCGATATGGTCTTTGAAAAGACCGCCGAATAATCGCGCAAAACAAGGAGCTGCTTTCGGGCAGCTCCTTTTTGTGTTCACATGCGGTGCTCGTAGGAGCCGCAGAGACTTTCGTTCTCCCGACCGGACGAACAGTCCGGAGTGGGGCGGACGCAGATGCTCCTCAATGCGCAGTGCTTTCCCTGCTCGTTGAACCGGCAGCTTTCCACTTCACAGCCGATCTGCTGATTGTTTCGTTCCATAATGTGGCCTCCTTTCGTTTTCGTTAGTTTGCTGCGAAACGGTCGAACCATGCATGGCTTCGTAAAAATGCGGGTTGAAAAAGCTGCGGTTTCGTATTATACTGATATCATACCCAATTAGGGTAATTTTCAGGAGGAAAAAGAAATGAAAAAAATCATCGCATTGCTGTTGGTACTCGTGCTGACGCTCGGCTGCTTTGCCGCGTGCAATAAGGAAAAACCCGCAGAGACGACGCCCGCGCCGGTCGAACCCGGAACGGAAGCGACGCCCGAGCCGCCGTCCACCGAGCCGGACAAGATCGCCGTTACGATTGTCGTAGCCGGCACGTTCGGAGACCGTTCCTTCTATGATTCTTCGAAGGAGGGCGGCGAACGCCTCGCGAAGGACTTCAGCTTCCTCGACGTTAAGTTTGTCGAGTGCAACAACGAGAACCACACCGTCCGCATGCAGAACGCCGCGGCGCAGTCGGACATCGTCGTGTGCGTCGGCTGGGAGTTCTATGACATCGAGACCGTTGCACCGGAGTTCCCGGACGTTAAGTTCATCTGGATCGACAACGAGACCTCCGCGCCCGTTGCGAACGTGCTGAACATCGTCTACGCGCAGAACGAGGGCTCGTTCCTTGCGGGCTACATCGCGGCAGCGATGAGCAAGAGCGGCGTTGTCGGCGCGGTTGGCGGCGAGGACAGCATCACGATCAACGACTTTATCGTGGGCTACAAGCAGGGCGCGGCATACTTCAACGAAGCGACCAAGGTTGAGATCAACTACACCAACGACTATGACGACCCGGCAAAGGGCAAGGACTGCGCAAAGGTGCTCCATGACCGCGGCGCGGACGTCATCTTCCAGATCGCATCGAAAGCCGGTGACGGCGTGTTCGAGGCGGCGCAGGAGGGCGGCTTCTATGCGATCGGTGTCGACTCCGACCAGAAGTACATCAACGATGCCGTCATCATCTGCTCGATGAAGAAGGAAGTCGGCAAGTCGATTTATGATGCGATCTCCAGAATCGTCGGCGGCGACGTATCCCAGCTCGGCACGACCTGGGTCGCCGACATGTCGAACGGCTATGTCGGCATCGGCTACGGGGAAGAAGGCGCAACCCAGCAGATTCCGGATGACATCAAGGCACAGGTGGAAGAACTGATGGCGAAGATCGTCTCCGGCGAGATCAAGGTCGACACCACCAGAAACTGATTTTACTGCGATCGGAAGCTGCTCGTTTCGGGCGGCTTCCGGTTTTTATAGCCGAATGGATCGCTTGACCTGAGAGCCTTCTCCTTGAGGAGAAGGTGCCGTCAGGCGGATGAGGTGAATGAATTGCACCTTCGGTGCATGAATTGTCCTTTGGACATGAATTGGCTCCGCCATGAATTGCGCATGCGCGCATGAAAAGGGGTGATATGATTGACGGACGAGATCCGGTTTGAACACATTTCCATGGAGTTTCCGGGGGTGCTCGCGAACGACGACATCTCGCTTTCGATCCGAAACGGCGAGGTGTTCGCCCTGGTCGGCGAAAACGGCGCGGGCAAGTCGACACTGATGAACATTCTGTACGGCATCAACACGCCGACGGCGGGCGAGCTTTATGTGCGCGGCGAGAAGATCACGAACTTTTCTCCGAAGGCGGCGATCGACCGCGGCATCGGCATGGTGCATCAACACTTCATGCTGGTCCCGTCGTTCACGGTCGCGCAGAACATCGTGCTGGGACGCGAGCCGAAAAACGCGGGCGTGTTGTTCGACAATAAAAAGGCGGAACAGCTCACGCGTGAGCTTGTGAAGGAGTACGGGCTTGAGGTCGATCCGTCCGCCGAAGTGCGGGACATCTCCGTGGGCTTACAGCAGCGTGTGGAGATCCTGAAAACGCTGTATCGCGGCGCG
>JAFOQN010000078.1 GCA_017393775.1 Clostridia bacterium | reverse complement strand
TTCTGTAACGTCTGCCCCTTGCGGCGGACCGTATCCCGGCATATTTGCAGCATTTATGGGCGAGATTGTGCGAAAAGATCCATCCTGTCTGTTTGAACACCGCATATGCAAGGCGATGATACCCGTATGACGGATGCTTCTTGTGCTCTGCCGCGAGCAGCGCTGTCAGTTCCTTCCGTACTGTTTCATACCGATTCTTTGTTCCTTGTCTTGCTTTCCACTTGTAATACCCCGATCGGTTGACGTCCATGATCGCGCACAGAAAACTCACCGGATACTTTTCACGCAATTCGTCGATCACTTCGTATTCTTGTCTTTGCCGGTAACGAATACCTTGTTTGCACCAACTCCTTCCACGTAATATCCTTTTTTTAATCTCGCAATCTCCACTTCCTGCTTTGCTACCAGCAATCGCAGCCGTTCTACTTCGCTCAGATGCTTGCTTGAACGCAATGCTGCATATGGGTTGCCGCTATGTGGTTCCAAAGCATCTTCGCCTTCCTCAATATATACTCGTACCCAGTTCGCTATGGTGCTATCTCTGATTTGATACTTCTTTCCCAACGCTGTGAGAGATTCATGTCCTTCCAAATGCTCTTTTACGATCTTTAGCTTTTCTTCCTTGCTCCACTTCCTGTGCGGTATGCCTTTCTTTCCCATTCCTTTCACCTCCTTGTTTTTCTCCATTATACATGAAAAGTAGACACTTTTCTGTGTCTACTTTTAGTTTACTGATGCAATAAAATGCCCTTTCTTTTTTGCTGCAAATTTCACTCAGAAAACTTCGTTACATAGGTATTTCGCACAGCGACGCCATCTCTCACTTTCCGGCATCTGTTTTGCTTTTCAAATACTTTGTTACAAGCTGCAAAGAAAGGACGGTGCGTCCCGTTTCTTTACTTTTGGCCGGATGTGTGTTATTCTTTTAAAAGAATAGCGAGGTAGCTGAATGCAGCCATTACACGAGTTTTTAGGAATTCAAAAAGGGATCACGGCACTGATCGGCGGCGGCGGAAAAACGTCGACGATGATTGCGCTTGCGGAAGAATTGCGCATGAAAGGATCCGTTGTCGTCTGCACGTCCACGCATATCCGAAAGCCGGAGCAGTATCCGTACCTCCCTCGTCTCCGTGATCCGGTTTCGCTCGGTCAGGTTGTTTCAACCGGTCGTTTTGACGGAAACAAGCTTACTGTTCCGGAACAATCCTTTTCGGAGCTTGCGGGCCTTTCCGATTACGTTCTTGTCGAAGCGGACGGATCAAGACAACTACCCTTGAAGGCGCACGCTTCGCATGAACCTGTGATCCCCGAAGGATCCGGGACTGTTCTCGTTGTGATCGGGATCGACGGACTCGGAAGGCCGATCCGAGACGTCGCTCATCGTCCGGAGCTGTTTGCCGCGCTTACGCATGCCGATCCGAACGACACGGTTACGATGCAAATGATCCGTGACGTCGTGAAAACGTATCCGCGCTGTGACGGGATCGTGATCAACAAAGCTGACGACGCCGAAGATATCGCAAAGGCCGAAGCGCTTGCTGCGCTGTTTAACGTTCCTGTCGCGATCACCGCGTGGGAAACGGACCAACCAATCAAAGCTTATCGGAGGGCAAACGTATGGTCCTGATCAAAGGTGCAGGCGATCTCGCGAGCGGCGTTGCCGTGCGGCTGCATCATTGCGGATATCCGATCGTAATGACGGATCTTCCCCATCCCACCTCCATCCGCAGAACGGTTTGTTTCTCCGAAGCGATCATCAAAGGCGTATATACCGTTGAGGACGTGACTGCCGTTTTTGCGCATGACGGTTCGGAGATCGCCGCGATCCATGCAGGCGGCAGGATCGCCGTACTTGCGGATCCAAATGCCGAATGTATCCAAACACTTCATCCGGACGTTGTTGTTGACGCGATTCTTGCAAAGCGCAACTTGGGAACGAAAATCACCGACGCACCTGTCGTGATCGCGCTCGGGCCGGGATTCACAGCCGGGAATGATTGCCACGCCGTCATTGAAACCATGCGCGGTCACGATCTCGGCCGTGTAATCCTTGACGGTTCTGCGGAACCGAACACAGGGATCCCCGGCAATATCGGGGGATTTACCATCGAACGAGTTCTGCGAGCGCCGAAAACCGGGAATTTTACGGAGATCCTCCACATCGGCGACCTTGTGAAAAAGGGTGATCCGATCGCTGAAGTAGAGGGCGAAAAGATCCTTGCGCCCCTTGACGGCGTGATCCGCGGTCTTCTTCCGACCGGTACGCCGGTGACGGAAGGGATGAAGTGCGGAGACGTTGATCCGAGGCCTGTGCTTTCGCACTGCTACACCGTTTCCGACAAGGCGCGAGCCATCGGCGGCGGCGTACTGGAAGCGATCCTGATGCTGCAAAGGAGGAATAACCATGTTTAAAAGAGTGATGCAAGCGATCAAAGAAGGGCGCTCCCCCTACCTCTATACCGCTTTTGAAGGCGTTCAAATCGGACGAATGGCCGTTCTTGATGGAAAAACGGTTTACGGCGACGCGCAGATCGTCTTTCCTGTGACGGGAGACGGTCCTCTGCCCTATGCGCAGAACGGTGTCCTTGTCGAGCGGATCACCACGCCGCCGCACCTGATCCTCTGCGGCGCAGGACACGTTTCGGTCTATACTGCGAAGATCGCGAAAATGGTCGGATTCAGGATCACGGTGATAGACGACCGACCTGATTTTGCAAATGCTGAACGGTTTCCTGATGCAGATTCAATCCTGAATCTGCCGTTTGATGAAGCGCTCGATGCGATTGATGATACGAACGCATACTACGTGATCGTGACTCGCGGACATAAGGATGACCGACATTGCCTTGAAAAGATCCTCGGAAAGCCGTATGCTTACTGCGGCATGATCGGCAGCAGATCGAAGATCGGTATCGTCTATGACAATCTGCTTTCACAGGGATATTCGCAAGAACAGCTCGATACCGTCCATGCTCCGATCGGGCTATCTATCGGCGCGAATACGCCGGAAGAGATCGCGGTGTGCATTGTCGGCGAGATGATCCGTGTCAAAAACAGCGCCGTGCGCGGCAGCGAGTGGGACGAAACTCTTTGCACCGCAATTGAAACGCTTTCCGAGCCGTACGCAATGGTAACGCTGATCGCAAAGAAGGGCAGTGCGCCTCGCTCTACTGGAGCCCGAATGGTCGTCAAAAGGGATGGAACGATCATTTCCTCTATCGGAGGCGGATTCGGCGAATTTGAGGCCGCTGAGTGCGCAAGAGAGATGCTGATCAACGGTCCTGCGGTGAAACGCTATACCTGCAGAATGAACAATACGGACGCTGCCGAAAATGGAATGATCTGCGGCGGTGAGATCGATATTCTGATTCAGATCATGGAGGCATAAATGGACGAGGATATCAAACTGACTAAGCTTGCAAACTGCGCCGGATGCGGCGCAAAGGTCGGCGCGGGGGTGCTTGCAAAGCTCCTCTCCGATCTGCCCACCCTGCATGACGATGATCTGCTTGTGGGATTTGACAAAAGCGACGATGCAGCCGTCTATCGACTCTCGGATGAGCGCGCGCTCGTGCAGACGCTCGACTTCTTCCCACCCATTGCGGACGATCCATACACGTTCGGACAGATCGCTGCGACGAACGCGCTGTCTGATATCTATGCGATGGGCGGCGAACCGAAGCTTGCGCTGAATATCATGTGCGTTCCGAAATCCATGCCAAAGGAAGCGGTGCATGAGATCCTTCGCGGCGGATACGAAAAATGTGCCGAGGCCGGTGCAATCATCTGCGGCGGACACAGCATCTATGATGACGAACCGAAGTACGGACTTTCTGTGACCGGCTTTGTCAACCCGAATAATCTTTGGAAAAATCACGGTGCGAAGGTCGGAGACGTCTTGATTCTGACCAAGCCCATCGGCATCGGCGTGCTTACGACGGCACATCGGGGCGAGCTGCTGGAACAGGAAACGCAGGATCTGATGATCCGGCTTATGACGACCCTGAACAAAAGCGCAAGAGACATACTTTCCAAATTTGAAGTGCATGCCTGTACCGACGTCACCGGATTTTCATTTCTCGGCCATCTATATGAAATGTGCAGCGGGTCCTCTGTCTCCGCTGAAGTAAACGTAAACGGAATCCGACTGATCCCGGAAGCGCTCGAATTTGCTCGGATCGGGATCCTGCCCGAGGGGATGTATCGGAACCGCACATTTGCGGAGCATGCAGTCGACGTCGGAGAAACCGAGCTTGCGATTTGCGATCTTTTGTTCGATCCGCAGACTTCCGGCGGTCTTCTTGCCGCCGTTCCCGAAAAGGACGCGGACGCCGTTTTGCAGGCGCTTGAGGGTAACGTGCCCTGCGCACAGCGGGTCGGAAGGATCGTTGCAAAACGCGATAAAGCTATCTACCTCCTGTAAACATTTCACTTTAAAGCAAATAATGATCCACCGGCATAGCCGGTGGTATTTCATTTTCGGGCATAGCCCTAATACTACTGGCTGCCCACACGTGGGCATAAGGTGCCTGCCAGCATGCACCTATTACTTGCCACCCGTAAACGGGTCTTTCGGATCGAA
>JAFOQN010000077.1 GCA_017393775.1 Clostridia bacterium | reverse complement strand
GCGCCGATCAGAAAATACGAATGCGCGCGCGAACGTACCAGCTGCTTGTAGCGTTCGTACAGCAGCTGTTCCGCCTCGCCGTCGTGTGCACGGATGCGGGCAAGCAGTTCGTCATCGGTCGGGATGCTCATTCGGCGTCCTGCCGTTTCTTCTCGAACATCAGGATCGCCGCGGCGACGCCTGCGTTCAGCGAATCGATGTGTCCGTGCATCGGGATGGAAACGAGGAAGTCGCAGTTGTCGCGAACGAGCTTTGAAAGGCCTTCGCCCTCGTTGCCGATAACAATCGCAAGCGGTCCCTTCATCGCGGCGGATCGCATGCTCGCGCCGTCCATGTCCGCGCCTGCGATCCAGACGCCCGCGGCTTTCAGCTGCGCGATCGCTGCGGAGATGTTGACCACCCGCGCGATCTTGACATATTCGGTCGCGCCTGCGCTCGCCTTGACGGCGGCGGCGGTGACGGAGGCGCTTCTGCGCTTCCCGATGATCACGCCGTGCGCGCCGGCACAGTCCGCACTGCGGATGATGGAGCCTAAGTTATGCGGATCCTCCACGCCGTCGAGCACGATGATAAACGGCGCCTCACCCTTTTCCTTCGCGGCGTCAAGGATGTCGGCGATCTCGCAGTAGGTCACGCCCGCCGCGTACGCCACAACGCCCTGGTGGTTCGCCGTCTTGCCGCCGTGTCCGAACGGCATGCACAGCTCGTCCAGCTTCTTGCGGTCGACCTCGCGCACGACAAGCTTCCGCTCGCGCGCAAGGGCGACGATCTCGCCGAGCGATCCGTCATGCTCGGTCGTGACAAGCACGCGGTCGATGCTTCTGCCGCTCTTCAAGGCTTCGCGCACCGCGTTTCTGCCGATCAGCAGGTACGGCTGTTCATCACGTTCGTTGATCTCCGGCGCGGGTTCATACGGCTTTTTGGACTGCTCGTCACGGATGCGTTTGCGCTCGTACGACTTTTCGTTCCGGTCATAGTCTGGTTTTCCGTAAGACTTGCGTTCGTCCGGTTTGCCGAACGGTTTTTTCCGGTAATCGTTCCGCGGCTCGCCGTTCTTCCTGCGGGTATCCGCAGAGGAACGGTCGTAACCGGGCTTTGAATACGCGTGGTCGTCTCCGTAGCTCTTTTTGTCGCCGGCGTACGGCTTCTTGACGTAGGGTTTTTCATACTGCGTGCGTGTACGCGCGCCGGTGTCGCTCGACGAGGGGCGTCTGCCGTAGTCTTTTCTTTGATCGCTCATGATTCGGACTCCTTTTCGGATGGATTGGAATATGGTATGGCAAGGCGCATCAGCTCGCCGATGCGTACATCCTCGCCTTTCAGATACAGATGACCGAGCAGGGCTTCGAGCCCGGTCGCTACACGGTAATCGCGTACGTCCGCGTGCTTGGGCACGGTTCCGGAATGCGCGTTGCGTCCGCGCCGAAACGCCGCCTGTTCCGGTTCGGAAAGGGAATCGGCAATGCGGCGGTACGCCTGGGCCTGTCCTGCGGCGCAGACGAGCTTTGCCGCTTCGAGGTGCAGCGCGCGCATCGGCAGCCGCAGGTTTTCGGCAAGCAGCGTGCGCACATACAGGTCATAGACCGTGTCGCCGAGATACGCGAGCGTCAGCGCGGGCAGCGAAAGCGGATCCGCCGGCCGTGCGATCTCCATATGACTGATAATATCGGAATGCATACTCATACTCATATATCATACCTTCTTTTTCCGCCGAACGCAACAGGAATCTTTTAAAAATGCAGGGGATGCCGATTCCGGCGTCCCCCGTAATGAGTTGCGTTTATGTGTCAGATAGTACCGGTCAGAACGATAGTCAAAACGCCCGGCGTAACGGAAACGGCGCCGGTTGCATCCACCGAGAAGGTTGCTTTAGGCACGGACAATGTCGTTGCGCCGCTTGCCGGCAGCGTGAGGCTGTTGCCGTCAAACGTGAAGTCCGTCACCGGCGCGCCGTTCACGGTCACAGCAACATTCGAAAGTGAGACCGGGAAGTCGTCGGTGAGCACGAGGCCGGTCGCCGCTGTATTGCCGCGGTTTTCGATCGTGAAGATCGCGGTAAGCGTATCGCCGTCGGTGATCGGGTTCGGACGCATCTCCTTTTCGATCGAAACGTCCGCATATTCGGCGACGGGCACTGTCGCGGAAACGGTCAAAGGCTCGGTTTCGCCGACCGTTGCAGTGTTGGTGATTTCGCTGCCCACAGCGAGCGGGGCATAGGCGTTCGCCGTTGCCTGATAGATGAGAAGCGCGTTTGCGTTTGCGGGTACGGAGGGGATTGTAAATCGGATGCCTTCCGGTACCGGCGTCGGCGTCAGTTCCTCGGAAAACACGCCGTCGATAAACAGCGTTGCGTTGCCTGCAAAGGTCAACGGAACGACCGGCGCGGCCGCACCTGCGGGCGTGAACGCGCCGAGGTTATCGGTGATCACGAGGTTTTCCACCGGCGCTGCGGCGTCGTTTGTGAGCGAGATCAGATACGTCAGCGTTGAGCCCTCGCGGTACGCGTCTTCAAGCACGCGTTTTTCGGCGGCAAGCGCCGCGTTCCATTCGGTCTCCGCAATGTTCGAGGCGACGGTTTCAGTCGTCGTGCCGTAAGTATATGTAAGGTTTGCCTGATTCAAAATGGTAGCCATAGTATTCTCCTTCCCGAACGGTGTAAGCCGTCCGATTTATACTATGCAAAAAAACACGCGGACGTCATTTCACGTCCGCGTGATTCGGTACAGATGCGCTCAGTTGAATTTCGGAGAAGACTGTACAAAGAATACATATACGAGCCAGACAGCCAGCGCCGCGCCGCCGAGGATCAGGCCGATCTTCGAAAGCCTGCGTCCCTTGCGGGAGAACGTTTCCCGGCGGCTGCTTTTCGAAAGCCCGATGACGCCGAAAATGAGCGCGGCGGGAGAGAGCACCGATACGCCGATGATCGCGCAGGGCATCACGATCTCTACGGCGGGAGCCGCGGGGAACAGGGTCACGGTCAGCAGCGCCAGCACGACGCAGACGGCGCCGGCAATGCCGGCGATACAAGACAGCCATGCGATCGGAGGCACTCTGTCCGGTCTCTTTTCCATCTCCATAAAAGCCTCTTATTTGTCTTTCATTTCCTTTTTCTTCATCTCGTAAAGCTTCTGCAGATACAGCACTGCATCGGAGAGGAGCCAGATGATGACGCCGTACACAAGCCCCGTGAGAAGCTTCAGGAAGAACTCCGAGAAGATCACGCCGCCGGAGTATTTTTCGATGATCAGCGTGACCGTATAAACGATCGCGGTGAGAAGGTAAAACAGCATGACCACGACCGCGACCGCCTTTGCGATCAGGCAGAACATGCCCTGGTCCTGCGCCCATTTGCGGAACGCGTCCTTCACTTCCGGTGATTTCGCCGCTTTCTTCGCCGCCTTCGGGGCGGGCATCGGGTCAAATTTCGCACCGCATGCGTCACATTCGGTGGCGTCGTCGGGCAGGGAAATGCCGCATTTCGGACAGTACATCATAGGGATTCCTCCTTTATAAAATTCGTCAGCCAAGGTACATTGAGATCAGCATCTCGTACGTTTCGCGGTGATAGACCGCCGCGGTCTTTGCTTCTTCGAGCCATGCGTCGTGCTGCGTCTGCCGGGCTTCCTCGCGGAGGCCTTCGGCAGCGGCTGCGCGCAGCGTTTCGCCGAGCGAGGCACGGTCCACAGCGCCCTTCGGCCGGATCTCTTTCAAGCGGATGATGTAGTAATCGCCGTCCACGGAGATCGGTTCGGAATACGCGCCGGCTTCCAGCTTTGCCGCCGCCTCGGCAAGCGCCGGGAACTCGGTCTCGCTGCCGTCCGTAAACACAGTCCATTCATAGCTTCCGCTCTCGCCTTCGTCATGCGCGTTATACTGATCCATCGCCGCTTCGAACGTCATACCGCCGTTCAGCGCGTCGTATGCAAGCTTTGCGATTCCGGACGCCTTGCCGTCCTGCTCCGTTTTGAGCGTTTCGGTCTCTGCCCGAAGCGCGGTATATTCGGTCTCGATCTCCGCCTGGCGCTCCTCATCTTTGCCGTTCAGCTTCAGCGCGCCGTATTCGGCCTCAAGCTCCGTCATGCGAAGCGTGTTCTCATCGATCCGGTCCTGCGCGCTCTCGTCTGCGGGGATGCAGATGATTTCGAGCCTTGCCGCGTCCGCCGGCACATACAGGCAGAGCGGGGATTCGTCAAGGCTGCGGCCGTTCTGACGGTCAAGGAACAGAACGGGATCCTCATCGAACTCCGACTTCTGATCGTCGAGTTCTTTTTCGTACCATGCGTCGATTGCGGCGTCGTCCACAGTCACGCCGGCGATCGCGCGCTCCTCCAGAAGCGCGGTATATGCGTCTGCGCGCACGCCTTTGAGAATGTCCGCATAGCGCATCGCAAGATAATCCTCAAAGGAGAAGCCTTCGCCGAACATCATGGCAAGCTCGCCGTCGATCGTTTCGATCGCCTCTGCCTTCTGCTCGTCGGTGAGCAGCGTGACGTCCTCGATCATGCCTTCGGGATCGCCGTAATAGCACAGCAGCGAATCGCGTTCCTCGTCGACTTCCGCCTGCGCGTCGGCGCTGCAGGCTGCTTCCTCTTCCGCGGACAGCGTAACGCCGAGCTCGGCGGCCTTCCATTCGGGCATGCGCGCTTCGATCAGCCATTCCTCGGTCATCCGCATGAACTGTTCGAGCGATTCCTCGTCCATGCCGTAGCCGTAGGCAAAGTAGTTGACGTACTGGTCAAACGTGTTCTGAACTTCCTCGGCGGTGATCTGAATGTCGCCGAGCTCGATGGCGATCGCGTCCTTGTCGAACGCGGCTTCGTCCGCGGGCGCATCCGTGCCTGCGCCGTCCGGCGCGGGAACGGCGCCGTTTGCCGCCGTCGGTTCCGCCGCCGGTTCCGTGTCTTTCGGAACGAGACAGCCGAGAAGCGGCAGGAGCATCAAAGCCGCCGTCACGATCGCAAGAATCTTGATCTGTATCTTCATCAATGGTCAGTCCTTTCTTTCGGTTCCATTTATTATACCGCCGGATCGACGTCCGTGCAATGCATCAGTCTGTAAATTAATTGTGGAAGTTTTTTGACAAAATCACGAATAACGAGCTTTCGGTCGGTCCAAATGATCGCCGCGGTCTCGCTTGCCAGCAGCCGGAGGTTCGGCTCCGAGGACAGGATCGCAAGGAGCTGTACCCCATCGGGATGTGCGGTGCTGTCATAGGTCAGCACGGTCTTTCCGTCGCGCACGGAGACGGAGGAGAAGCCCGCGCGTCGCGCGTAGGCGCGGATCAAAGCAAGCTGCATCAGCGTCATGACCGGCTCCGGCAGATCGCCGTAGCGGTCGTTGAACTCGTCCAAAAGATCCGTGTAGGAATCGCTGTCGGTGATGCCCGCAATGCGCTTGTACATCGCAAGGCGGTGGAGCTCGGAGGGCAGGAACGATTTCGGAACGTACGCGTCGACCGGCACGTCGACCGTCGTTTCGATCTCCGGCACGACCGTTTCGCCCTTCGCTTCGGCGACGGCGGAGCGCATCAGCTTACAGTAAAACTCATAGCCGACGTCCGTGATATGCCCGTGCTGCTCGGCGCCCAAAAGACTTCCCGCGCCGCGGATCTCCAGATCGCGCATCGCAAGACGGAAGCCCGCGCCGAACTGCGTGAACTCGCGGATCGCAAGAAGCCGCTTCTGCGCCGTTTCGGAGACGGCGCGCGCCTGCGGCACGGTGAGGTACGCATACGCCAGGCGCGTCGAGCGCCCGACCCTGCCGCGCAGCTGATAGAGCTGGGCAAGCCCGAGCTTATCCGCGTCGAGCACAACGAGCGTGTTCGCGTTCGGAATGTCCACGCCGCTCTCGATGATCGTGGAGCACAGGAGAATGTCGATCTCGCGGTTCAGAAACGCCATCATCGTGTTTTCGAGCAGCGTTTCGGGCATCTGTCCGTGCGCCATCGCGATCTTCGCCTCCGGCAGCAGCGCCTGAAAGTGCGTGAGCGTCGAGCCCATCGTATTGACGCGGTTCGACACGATAAACGCCTGTCCGCCGCGGGAAAGCTCCCGGTTCAGCGCCGTTGCGATGAACGCGTCGCTGTACTCGGTCACAAACGTCTGCACGGGAAAGCGGTTTTCGGGCGGCGTCTCGATCGTCGAGATGTCGCGGATGCCCGTCATCGAAAGGTTCAGCGTTCTGGGGATCGGCGTCGCGGTCAGCGTCAGCACGTCGATCTCGTTGCGGAGCGCCTTGATCTGCTCCTTGTGGTTCACGCCGAAGCGGTGCTCCTCGTCAATGATGAGAAGTCCCAGATTTTTGAATCTGACGGACTTCGCAAGAAGCGCGTGCGTGCCGACGACCACGTCGATCTCGCCGGTTTCGAGCCCTTTTTTGACCTCGGCGCACTCCTTCGGCGTCTGAAAGCGGCTTAGGCACGCAACGCGGACCGGATAGTCCGCAAAACGCTGCAGAAGGGTATGGTAATGCTGCTGCGCGAGGATCGTCGTCGGCACCAGGAACGCCGTCTGCTTGCTGTCCTGCGCCGCCTTAAATGCCGCGCGCATCGCGACCTCGGTCTTGCCGTAGCCGACATCGCCGCAAAGCAGCCGGTCCATCGGACGCGGCGCTTCCATATCCGCCTTAACGTCTTTGATCGCCTGCGCCTGATCCGGCGTCTCCTCATAGGGAAAGGCGTCTTCGAGCCGCTTCTGCCACGGCGTGTCCTTCGAAAACGCAAAGCCGCCGTTTTGGGTTCGCGCCGCATAGAGCCGCGCAAGGTCGACCGCAAGCTTCTTCGCGCCCTGCCGCGCCTTTTCCACGCGCTGCTGCCATTCCGCGCCGCCGAGTTTCGATAACTGCGGGGGCACCTCCGCGTCCGCACCGACGTACTTCTGAATGCGGTCCAGCTGATCGGTCGGAATGTAGAGCCGGTCGTCGCCGCGATAGGCAAACAGCAGATAATCCTTCGTGCTGCCGTCGACCGTCAGCTGCTCGACGCCGAGGAATTTCCCGATGCCGTGCGCCTCGTGCACCACATAATCGCCGACGGTAAGGTCCGTGAATTTCAGCGTACCGCCGCGCTTTTTCGCGCGGGCGGACGGACGCTTTCCGAACAGCTCCTGCGCCGTCAGAACATATAGATGCGCTTCCGGAAACGCAAAGCCCCCGGGAAGCGATTCGGATAAAATCAGCGCTTCGCCGCGCACCGGCGGACGGACGAGCTTTTCTGCATAGGCGACGGAACAATCACAGTCGCGGAGCACGTCGCGCATGCGTTCCTGCGCTTCGCCGACATACAAAAGCACCGCTTCCCGCGCATTCAAAAGCCTTGTGAGCTCGCTCGTAAACTGCGCGGAATCGTTCAGATACGCCGGAGCGGGCTCAACCGTGAAGCCTACGCGCCCGCGGTGCTTAAAGCCCGGATACGGGCGGAACAGCGCGTAATACGCCGCGCTGCGGTTCGTGTCGAGCCGCCGCATCAAAGCGTCCGATTCGATCAGAAGTTTCGCCTGCGCCGCATGCCCTTCGCCGCGCTCGAGCGTCGCCGCGACCGTCTCGGAAAACACGAGCTCCGCCGCTCTCGCTTCGTCCGCAATGCGGCTCGGCTCGTTCATCAGAATCAGACTGCCGTCCGGAAGATAGTCCGAAAGCGTTTCGGTCACGGGATAGAGCAGCGGCACCAGCACGTCCGCGCCGACGCACGGACGGCGTTCCTTCCACGATTCGCGCTGCGCATCAAAGCCCTGCGCGTTTTTTAACAGCCTCAGCGCGCGCGCCATTGCTTCCGCGGTCTGCGGGGTCTCGAACGCCGGCGGCAGCACAACCGTCTGCGTCTGCGCAATGCTCCGCTGGGTCAGGGGATCGAAGACGCGCATCTGATCCACGTCGTCGCCGAAAAACTCGATGCGGTACGGATACTCCGCCTGCGGCGGGAACACGTCGAGAATGTCGCCGCGCGCCGCAAACTGCCCGGGGCCCTCGATCTGCTCCGTTCGTTCATAGCCCGCTTCCGAGAGACGCGTCATCAGCGCCCGCGGGTCAACCGTATCCCCGACCGACACACGCACGATCTGCGATAAAAATGTCTCATGCGGAACGAGCCGCTCCATCAGCGCCTCCGCACATGTGATCACAAGCGAGGATACCGAAAGCGCAAGACGCGACAGCACCGAAAGCCTTTGGGACCGCCGTTCGGACGAGACCGCTTCGAGGTGCACAAGCGGCAGCTCGCGCGGTAAATACAGCCCCGTGTCCGGGCGATATGCCCGCTGGAGCTCGTAAAGACGCATCGCTTCCGCGGGCGTCGGCGCGACCCAAAGGACCGTGTGCGCCTCACTAAGCGCGGCGTTCACCGCCGGACGGTGCGCTTCGGACAGACCGAATACGGCGACCGTTCCGTCACCGTTTTCAAGTGCGCTTTTCAGTTGTCGATAGCCGGGGTCGTTCGCGACCGCATGCAGCAACTCTTTCATACCGTAAACATGGTGCACAAATACACCAACTATTCCTCGTCCTTGTGTCCGTCGATGGAGACGGAGCGGTTCTTCTCGTGCTTTTTATTGTACCGCGTCTGCGCTTCGTGAATGTCTCCCGAAACGATCAGCTTTGCGGCGTCTGCGGCGTTTTGAAAGACTTCGTTCAGTGTCTTCTGTTCCGCTTTTGAGGGACGCTTCAGAACAAAATCGCGGAGCAGCACCGATTCGTCCTTGCCAACGCCGATGCGGATGCGGGGGAAGTCCTCGGAACCGATGCAGCCGATGATCGAGCGCATGCCGTTGTGCGTGCCCGCGGAGCCCCTTTCGCGGATGCGCATGCTGCCGAGCGGCAGATCGATGTCGTCATAGAGCACGATCAGCCGGTTCGGTTCGAGCTTATAAAAGTGCATCAGGCTCTGCACTGCGTCGCCGGAAAGATTCATATAGGTCTGCGGTTTGCAGAGAATCACGCGCTCGGTTCCGATGCGCCCCTCGCCGTACAGCGCGGAAAAGCCCTTGGTTTTGACGCGCACGTCCAGATCCTTCGCCAGCACGTCCAGCGCCTGAAAGCCCGCATTGTGCCGCGTTTTTGCATAGCTCAGCCCGGGATTCCCGAGCCCGACAATGAGATACATAGCCGTTCCTTTCCAAAATGCGTATTGCCCCACACCTAAAACAAGGGAGGGGTTGTTACTTGCATTATACCACGCCTTTTCCGCCCGCGCAACAGAAAATGCCGCCAGAAGACGGCTTTCAAACTCCTCACATGCCGAAGACAATCATAACTCTAAACTGCACACTTGCCGAACGGTTCCCTTCCCGCCGTGTAAGCAGTATGTGGGCGTCTTACGGCGCAATCATGACCCTCCCTTGTCAGGGAGGGTGGATGCCGAAGGCAGACGGGAGGGTAGTTGCTCATATTCTACCCCTCAGTCAGCTATCGCTGACAGCTCCCCTGTCAAGGGGAGCTCAATCATGTGTAAAATTGTTCAACAGTAAATACGTTCGTTGCGGCGTATGTATGCAATAGATTCTGTATTTTCAGGATCGTGTTATTGAAAGATCTGTTCGTATGTGACATTATAAATCTGCTTAAACAAAATTATTTCGTCGGGATATACATGCCGTTGTCCTACTTCTATTTTAGCAAGAGCGCTTCTTGTAATGTCGCATCCTTCCAACTGGAGTTTTGCAGAAGCTTCATTTTGCGTCATTTTTTTGCTTTCGCGGATTTTGCGCAAGTTGTTTCCGATTCTCTTTTCAATTTCAATATTCATACAGACCTCTCTTGCACTTAAATAGGAACAATTCTCTTGACTTGATTATAAAAGTATGTTAATCTCATATTGCACCTATACAGGTGCAATTCAAAGTTAGGGGTGCTTTATGAAAAGAAGAATTGTAATAGGGGTATTTATTATTCTATCGTTGGTTTTGTTGGGTTGTTCGAAAAATACGGAACATCATGAACTCGCATCAGCAACAGTCGAACCTACCGTGACCGAAGCGTCGACACCTATTCCGACGCCATCACCGGAACCCACGCCAACACCAACACCTACGCCGATTCCTTCCAGTTGGGAAGTAGATAATTATGTTGACGATTTTGGAGACAAGACCGGATCAGCATACTTGAGAGGAACATTTAAAGGAAAATTCAGCAATTCTGCCACATCAGGATCAAGTTTAACCGTACATTTTTATTATGAATCCACATATTGCAGTATTCGCTTATTGGAGTATGATTCGCATAAAGCTACTTTTTCAACAAATGATGATGTAATTCTCAAGTTCAAAGTAGATGATAAGGAATACTCCATAGATCTCGTTGTTCTTAGCTATGGAGATGACCTTTATTTCACAAACAGCAGAAGTGGGTATAGTACTTTGAAAGATGCCCTGATGGACGGGAAAGAAATCAAATGTGTTGTCAAAGGAACCAAATATGGAGAAACATATAATTTCACAATGGACGGTATTGGGTTCAAAGAAGCATTAGAGGAAGCAGGAATGCATTAAAGATTCTACTCGAATGAAAACAGAAGCACAGTCAGCATAAACCGACTGTGCTTTGTTGTTCGTTTTGGGATAATAATGAAAACCGTCTTACTCTATCCCGGTCATGTCGAAGTTTTCGAGCCATGCGTTCGCAGTCTCGCAGACGCCGCGAAGGCACGCTTCGTCAAACGGCGTCACCAGATCCGCGTTTTTCAGAAGATCGACAAACGTTTTGCTTCCGCCCTGCACCGTGTATGCCATGTAGTGCTTCCAGGCGTTCGCCTCGTCCTTCTGGATCATCGCCCAGAACTCCAGCGCGACGGTCTGCGCAAGGCAGTAGTCGATGTAGTAGAACGGGCTTGTGTAGATGTGGCTCTGCCGCTGCCAGCCTTCGCCCTCCGCATAGAAGGGAATCTCGCCGTCAAGCTTCATCCAGGGCATATAGACGCCGAGCAGCTTCTTCCACGCTGCGTGGCGCTCCGCCGGGGTATACTCCGGATGCTCATAGACGATGTGCTGGAAATGATCGACCATCGTGCCGTACGGAATGAAGGTGATCGAGCCGGCAAGATGGCTGTACATAAACTTCTTCGCGTCGGGACCGAAGAACCCGTCCGCGTTCATCCAGCCGAAGAACTCCATGCTCATCGAATGCACCTCGCACGCTTCCATAGACGGCCATGCGTACTCGGTCGGAATGCGCTTGCGGTTCATCCAGTAGGCGAATGCGTGACCCGCTTCGTGCGTGACGACCTCGACGTCGTGCTGCGTGCCGTTGAAGTTTGCGAAGATGAACGGACGCTCATACTGCATGATGCCGGTGCAGTAGCCGCCGCCGCGTTTGCCCTCGGTGGACAGCACGTCCAAAAGCCCCTCGTCGAGCATCGTGCGGAAGAACTCGCTTGTTTCGGGGGACAGCGCGTCATAGAACTTTTTGCCCTGCAGGAGGATATCGTCCGGTGTGCCCGCCGGACGCGGGTTGCCGCTCCGGAAGCTCAGCGCCGCGTCTGCGAATGACAGCGGGTATTCCTTTCCGAGTCGCTTTGCCTGTTCGCGCATGATCTGATCCGCGACCGGCACGAGGTACTTCTGCACCGCGGCGCGGAACGCTTCCACGTCGGTCTTCGTATAGCAGTTACGGCCCATGCGGTAGTAGCCGAGCTCGGTATAGCCGTCGTAGCCCAGCTTTTTGCCCATCGTGTCGCGAAGCTTCGTAAGCTCGTCATAGATGCCGTCGAGACGATCCTGATGCGCCTTGTACCATGCGCCGTCCGCTTTCCATGCAGCAAGACGCTTTGCGTCGTCCGCGGCGGTTTTGAAGGGGGAAAGCTGCGACAGCGTATAGACGCCGTCTTCGAACGGGATCTGCGCCGACGCGATCAGCTTTTCGTATTCGGTTACGAGCTCGTTTTCCTTCTGCATCTCGGGGATGATCTCCGGCGAGAACGACTTCTGATCGATCTCGGCGTTTACAAACATCAGATCGCCGTATTCCTTCGCAAAGTTCGCGCGGAACGGCGAAGAAAGCATCGCGTCAGTCCAGGCGTGCTCGAACTCCGCGATCTCCGGTCCGAAGCTGTCCCAGAATGTGTTCTCTTCGTCGTAGAACCTGTCGCGCGTGTCGATCGAGTTGCGGACCGACGCCAGCGTCGCCATCGTTTCGACAAGCTTGCCCTGCTCTTCCTTTTCGAGGAAGATCGCTTTCGCTTCTTCGTAGCTCTTTGCGTTTTTGAACCGTTCGGTAAGCGTACGGAGCGTGTTTTTCACGGCTTCGGGATCGGGTCTTTCATAAGGCATTTCGGAAAATTTCATGCTGTTCTCCTTTCGATTCCGCCCTCGCTTCGGGGCTTTTCCCAATTCATCAGTATAGCACGCTTCCGTTCGGTTTTCAATACGGAAACAGCGGGAAGGTGACGCCGCGAAAAAAAACGGGAAGCTTCGCGCGTCCCGTTTGGCGATATATATCGGTTCGGCCGGAAACCCCGCATCAGGCGAGATGATAGAGCGCCGAATACTTTTTCGTAAGGTAGTCCGTGTAGTACGTCGGATCGAACGGCGCGCCGAAGGCTTCCTCCATCAGCACGGACGGGTCCTTCATGCAGCCGAAGCGGTAGATGTGCTCGGTGAGCCACGCGACGACGGGTTTCAAATCGCCTTTGCGGACGCTGCCCCAGACGTCGACCTCTTTTTCGATGCGCTTGATGAGCTGCGCGCCGTACGCGCTTCCCAGCGCGTAGGACGGGAAGTAGCCGAACAGCCCGCTTGCCCAGTGCGAATCCTGCAAAACGCCGCGGCGGTCGTCCGGCACGTCGACGCCGAGATACTCCTTGTACAGCCGGTTCCACTCTTTCGGCAAATCTTTCGCTTCGAGATCGCCGTCAAAGAGCCGCTTTTCGAGCTCGTAGCGCACCATGACGTGCAGGGCGTAGGTCAGCTCGTCCGCTTCGGTGCGGATGAAAGAGGGCTCCGCCTTGTTCACCGCGACATACACGTCGTGCGCGGCAACGTCCGAAAGCTGCGCGGGGAAGAGCTCCCGCATCTTCGGGAAGATCGCCTCGATGAACGGTTCGCTTCTGCCGATGATGTTTTCAAAGAAGCGCGACTGTCCCTCGTGTACGCTCATCGAAACGCCTTTGCCGATCGGAAGCTTGGCGATCCCGTCGGCGATATTACGCTCGTAGGTCGCATGCCCGCCCTCGTGGATGACGCTGTACATGGACAGCTCGACGGCGTCCTCGTGGTAGTGCGTGGTGATGCGCACGTCGTATTTCGTGAACTCCGTGGTGAACGGATGCTCGGTTTCGCCGATGGCGCAGTGGTTTTTGTCGAGCCCCAGAACGTCCATCAGATAGTCCGAAAAGCGCCGCTGATCCGCGATCGGATAGAACCGGTGCAGAAACGAAATGTCCGGCTGCTTTTGGATCTTTGCGATCACGGGCACGAGCCGTTCGCGTACCGTCTGAAAGAACGCGTCGAGCGTCACGGTGTTCAGACCCTTTTCGTACGCGTCGAGCAGCGTATCGTAAACCGGCGCGTCGGGCTTATATAACTTTGCAAAGCGCTTCTTCGCCGCGATCAGCTTCTCAAGGTGCGGCAGGAACATCTGAAAATCGCTCTTCAGCTTCGCTTCGTGCCAGACCTGATCGGCGGTCGTCTGGTCGACCGTATACTGCACATACTCCGCCTTCGGAATGCAGGCGATGCGTGCGCGCTCCTCCGCCGCAAGCTCTGCGGTGCGGACAATGGCGGGATCGACCTCGTCGCGGTGCGCAAGGATCTCCTGCTGCATCGCGTCGACCTCCGGCGCGGTGACCATGTCGTATACGACCTCACTCAGCACGCCGAATGTTTCGCCCACGATCGGACCCGCGCCCTTCGGCATCACGGTGTTCATGTCATAGCGCATCAGCCCCGTCGCATGGGAATAGGCGCGCAGCTTTTCCAGGTATGCGCGATAGCGCTCTACGGTTTCGCGGATCATATCTTAACTCCTTTCGGGACGGTCCTTCGCTTCTTCGGGTTCCTCAAAGATGACGACCGGGTCGGGCGCTTCTTCCTGTGTTTTCTCAGGCGTTTCTGCCGGTTTCTCCGGCTTCTTTGCCGAGGGCTTGCCGAACAGAACGAGAAGCGCAGCGGACAGCACGCCGAGCACGATCAGCGCAAGCATCCGCCGCGCATCGCGCACCGTGACGGAAACAACTGCGGCGTTCTCGTCACCGGAGGCGGTCCTTGCGGAAACGGTCAGTTTTGATTCGCCCGTGCCGTGCGCGATCACATACAGCGTGCCGTCGTCCTTCAATATGCCTTCCGCAACGGTCGGATCGGAAGAGACGATCGAAAAGGTCAGCGCTTCGCCCTTTGCGGAAAAGCCCGCGGTGTAGGCGGGAAGGGACTTTGCGACATCATCGCGCACGCCGAGCGGCAGCGTCAGCGTGACGTCGCGTGTTTCCGGCACGGAAACGGCGGACGCCGGTTCGGGCGCGGTCGCGGGTGCTTTTGCGCATGCAAGCGACAGGCAGAAGAGACATGCCGCCAGAAGAAGAACAAATCGTTTCATACGGATTCCTTTCATTCGCCGCCGAACAGCCAGTTCAGCACGTCGTCAATATCGATGCCGCCGACGTTCCAGTCGCCGGTCCAGTCCTCCGCGGTGTCATAATACCCGCCGAAAAGGCTGCCCCAGTCGCTCCAGTCGTAGCCGCCGTCGTAGTCGTCCCAGCCGCCCCAGGTCCCGAAATCATAGAACGCGGTATCGGTCTTCACCGAGACGAATTTTTTGAGCCAGTCGACGTAGGTCTCGTCGAAGCCCGCATTCAAAAATACGCGCCTGAGCTCTCGGTAGAACGCGTCGTCGCCGTACGGCAGTGTGACCGAAAGCCCGGAAAGCGTCGCTTCGCCGGAGGTCGCGCCGTAGTATACGATCGCCTGATCGAGCGCCGCCGAGAGCCCGTCGGAGGCCTTTGAGGGGATGTTTGCCGCAAGCGACAGCACGTCGGTGATGCAGTAATCGGAAAGCGCGGCGCCATCGTCGGTAAACCAGCCGCCGACCGCGCGATTGAGCCGCGGATGCGCGCGTCCGGTCGATTCGCGAAGCTGGCTGTAGTTTTTCGAAAGCAGCGTCGTTTCGTTCGCATAGGCAAACTCGACCCAGGCGGGGTATAAAAGCGTCATGTACGCTTCGTCGATGAGCGCAAGCGTCATGCCGTCGTCCGGATCGGAGGACCGCTCTGCGACGCGGATCGAATCGTCGATCGCGATCTTGCTGAGCGCAGGCGTTTCGAGTGCGGGATCCTTTGCAAGTGCGGAGAGCCACCCTTCGTACGCCCAACCGCAGCCCGGCTCGAAGTCCTCGGAAAGAAGCGTATAATCACAGTAATCATAGAGCGCGCAGCAGACCTCGAGCGACGACATCAGACAGCAGTCCATGCCGATCAGATCGAAGTATACGCCGCCGTCCTTCAGCGCCTGCTGTATTTCGTCGATCGTCAGCGTCGCCGTGTAGGGCTGAAACTCGTCATAGCCGTAGCCGTAGACCGGACCGCCGCCGTGGTCCCAAAGAAGCAGGATGTAGCGGTCCGCGGGCGCGGTTTCGACACCCCAGCGGATAAAATCGGACAGCGTCGAGGGGATCGTCGTGTCAAGCTGCGGAAGGCTGCCGTCGAGCAGCGTGATCCTGCCGCTTTCCACACGGTAGCGCTCGGCATGCCGCGAGGAGATCCCGAAGCGCTTGTCCCACTTTTTCGTGCCGACCGTCTCCAAAAGGATGTTGACACGGTCACTTTTGTTTGCCAGGACCATTTCCCAAAGGTCGTCCGTCGCTTCGCCGTATTCGGATTCGAGATCGGAGCCGTTCATCAGCACCAGCACCGTGACTGTGTCCGTTCCGTCGTGACGCAGCTTCACTTGCTTTTCGCGCACCCATGTGGACGGATCCTGCGGGGCGGGCGTTTCGGCGGATTGCTGTTCGACGTCGAGCGGGGAGAGGGAAGCGGGCGCAGAGGTCGGCGCCTGCGTTTCAAAGATCGCGTTCGGTTTGGCGGTCGGCGCGGCGGTTTGCGGCGGCACGGTCTCGATCCAGGCGTCGCTGTGATCGGGAAGCCATTCGAACTTCGAGCAGCGCGGCAGGCATCCGTCAAAGCCCACGCAGCCGCCGCAGGTGCAAAGACAGGCGCAAAGCGTCCCGGTGAGCGCGACAAGCACGGCGATCGCCAGGACCGCCAGGATAAGCCCGACGAGCTTTCCGGTTTTGCCGTTCTGTTCCATGTCCGTTCTCCCTTCTTAACGTGTTTTCAGCATATCATATCCCGCGCCGCACCGCAAGGGGAGCGGTCGGCAAAGCCGACTGAGGGGTTGTTCATTGTGCGCGAAAAACCTTCACCCGCGCAGCCGGTAAAACGGAACGCGAACGTACCGGTCCCCGCGCTTCACGGCATACGGATCGCGATCGGTGCGCCGGTATTCTTTGTCGATCCCGAAAAAGTAGCGGAACGCGATCCGTTGCGTAAGCCGGTACACATCGTTCGTGTCGATCTCGACCGAACGGCACTTGCGCTCGATGAGCGCCGGACGGAACAGCAGCGTGGTCACATGCCGGCTTTTCCGGTATCCCTTCACGCAAAGGTACGCGTTGAGATGGTACCGGAGCTCAAACGTCATGCACCGCGCCGAAAACAGAAACGTCTCGGAAAACTGTTCCCGATACATGCCTTTGAGCGTTTCCGCCGCGAACGCGCAAAGCCGTTTGGAGCCCAAAGCGCGCGTGAATTCCGCCCACCCGTCCGGGTCCGCAGACAGGTCGACGCGAAACCCCTCCGGAAGCACTTCGGTACAGCGCAGAAGCAGTTTCTTTGCGGATTTTTTCTCTTTTCGATCGAGCGGTTTCATACCGTTATGGTAGCACATCCCGGTGCTTTTCGCAACAAAAAAACAGCTCCGGTTGTCCGGAGCCGTTCTTCGGTCGTTTGATTATTCCGCTTTGGGCGCGCCGACGGGGCAAACCTCCGCGCAGTTGCCGCATTCGATGCAGACGTCGGGGTTGATCTCGTACTTGCCGTCGCCCTCTGCAATTGCCTCTACCGGGCACTCTGCTGCGCAAGCGCCGCAGGAGATGCATTCATCCGTAATTTTGTATGCCATTGTTTGTACCTCCTCATTTGGTCTCAAATTCATTATAACAAATGTTTTTCATTTTGCAACCGTTTTTTTTTGAAGCTTTTTTACGGACGGTTCCGCACGATTTCTGTTATAATTCTACGACCTTTGTCCGCTGCCTTTCTTTCGACATGCGCCGCGGCATATACTTGCGGTCGGAAAGGAGGCGCACATGCCGTATTCATTTCAACAGGGACTATTAAACATGCCGCCGAAGGTGGATCCGGACCGGCGTCTTTTGCTTTTGCCGACCGAGGAGATCAAGACCGTAAAAGAGCGCCTTCGAAAAAGCATGGATCGCGCGGCTTTGACCGAGCTGATGATCAGCATCGCGCAGGTCGGGCTCATCGAACCGCTCGTCGTGCGAAAGCTGCCCGAGGGCTATGAGCTGATCGCGGGCGAGCGGCGGCTGAAGGCGTGCAAGCTCTTGGGACACAGGGAGATCCCGTGCGTCGTGATCACGGCGGGGGAGGAGCGGTGCGCGGTCCTTGCGCTTTCCGAAAACCTCCAGCGCCGACCGCTGCATTTTTTGGAGGAGGCGGAGAGACTCAAGGCGCTGCTTGACGCGAGCGCGTATTCGGAGGAGCAGCTTTCGACCGTGCTCGGCAAGGCCGATCCGTACCTTGCTTCGCGCCTGCGCCTGTTAAAGCTTCCGCAGGAAACCCGCACAAGGCTTCGCACGGGCGGGCTTTCGGAGCGCCATGCCAAAGCGCTGTTAAGGATCTCCGACGCCGAACGCCAGCAGCAGGCGCTGGACCTCATTGAACAGCGCAAAATGAGCGGGCCGGCGACGGAACGGCTTGTCGATTCGCTGACCGATACCCGCGGCGCGGCGCCGATGCGGATCCTGCGTTTTTCGCGGGACTGCCGCCTGTTCGTCAACAGCGTCAAGGACTGCATCGGACAGCTGGAGGGCACGGGCGTGACCGCAGACCTTACCGAGACCCGCCGCGACGACGGCGTGGATCTTTTGATCCGCGTCAGAACATAAAACCCGGTGCAAAGGCATCGGGATCAACGATTCAGTTTTATTTCATAAAGTGAGAAACACAGGCGCGTTGTAAACGCGCGTACGAAAGCGACGGAAGAAAAACGGAACATCAAACCGGTCTGTTGAAACTTCTGTTTCGACAGACCGAAGCGTCAGCGCTATTTCATCCGGAACACAAGTGCGTTGTCGTTCAGCACCTCGCTTGCGGGCAGGTACAGCCGTGTCGCGTGTTCGGCGAGACAGAAGTGATAGAGAATGAAGAGCACGCCGTCGTAGCCCTTCGGCACCTGTACGCCTTCCTCCCATGTGAAGCGCAGCTCGCGATCGTACCAGTCGTTTTCGAGGGTCCTGCCGGTCTTTTGCCAGCACTGCACGCGCAGTCCGTACCAGTCGGCGGCAAACGTGCGCATGCCGTTTTCGTCTTCGCTGCGCGAGATCGCGTTGTCCAGAGTGTAATAATCGCCGAAGGTGTACGCGCTCTGCACGCCGTTTTGCTGCGCGTCCTCGCCGTCGAACACGAGCCGGACGGTCACGATGCGCCATTCATAGCCTTCGCGGGCGGGGAAGGTCTCGTCGCCGTCGATGATGCGGTAATCCGCGATCTCGGCGATACCGGTCACGTCGATGCTGTAATCCTCAAAGGACGCGGTGGTGTACGGCACGGGTTCGCCGACGGTAAGCTCGTTTACCGCGCGGTCGGCAAACGCGGGCGGCAAAGGTTCGCCGGAGGTCTCGCCGCAGCGCGAACAGGTCGCGGGCGTCTGAAAGGTGGCGTCGCGCATGCTGTGTCCGAGCGGTTCGCCGCGCGTCTCTTCACAGCGGGCGCAGGTTTCGGGCTCGGTGCAGGTCGCGGGAAGCCATTCGTGCCCGAGCGCATCGGCATGTCGCTCACCGCAGCGGACACACACCGAAGGTTCCGAGCAGGTCGCTTTGCTGTAAGCGTGTCCGAGCGGTTCGCCGCGCGTTTCTTTGCAGCGGGTGCAGATCTCGGGCTCGGTGCAGGTCGCGGGCGTATAGACATGGTTTCCGAAAACGCAGGTAGACCGGATCAGAAAAACCAGCACGCCGATCGCCGCCGCGCCGATCACGACGCCTGTCCACAACAGAAATCGCTTCATAAAAAATCTCCCTTCTTCCCGCAATGCCTGTTTAGTGTATCATACGCAGCCCGGGAATGCAAGTATGCATTGCGGGAAGTGCTTCGCCGCGATTCGTGCGGAAAACAAAAAAACTCCCCCGCAAGGGGGAAATAACAGGTCATGAACGACACATTCGCCGTATGATCAGGTTGTGTGGAACAGAATGAGCGCGAAGAACGCGACCGGCATGGCGAAGCAGAAGCTGTCGATTCGGTCGATGATGCCGCCGTGTCCCGGAAGCAGATCGGAAAAATCCTTGATGCCCGACTGCCGCTTGATCATGGAGGCGACCAGATCGCCGAGCTGTCCCGCGATCGTGCAGAAGAACGATGTCACAAGGTACACATACCAGGGAAGATCCTTCATGATCACCCAGGCAAGCATGCCGAGCGCGGTGCCGAGCACGGTGCCGGCGATCGAGCCCTCGATCGTCTTATGCGGGCTGATCGACGGGCAGAGCTTGTGTCTGCCGAACGTACGGCCTAAAAAGTACGCGAACATATCGCAGCCGGCGGCGGCAAACAGCGTGATGAGCAGGACGGGGTACATCAGCGCTTCGTCCTGCACGGACAGATACGCGTAGCCGAGCAGAAACAACGTCGGATACAGGCAGATAATGCACGAGCCCAGAACGTCGCGCATGGTGATCTTTTTGAAAAGAGCGGCTAAAAGCGCCAGCATCACGACGATGCTGCCCGCGGTGATATAGAATGCGGTCTCGTCCTTCAGATAGAAGAGGAGGCACATCGCAAGCGCCAGCGCGCGCGCGATCCACGGCGAGGTTACAAAGCCCATGCGGTTTAAAGCGTCGGACATTTCGCGCGCGGCGAACCAGATTACGGCATAGAAGAAGCAGAGCCGCGTCTCGGGTCCGAGCAATACGCTCACAACCAGAAACCCGGACAGCGCAAGCCCGGTGAGCACACGCACCGCCGTTCCGCCTTTTTTCATACCGTTTTCTCCCTCTTGCCGAATTTTTTACAGTATAACACGGGCACGCTTATTTGTCAGCACTTTTCTTGCCCGGCTCCGTCATTTTTTCACAGGAACACGCGCCGCCGCACGCGGAGCAGTCCCCGCAGCATCCGCCGCGTCTTTTTTTTCGCACGGCAAAGAATACCGCAAAGCCCACCGCGCACAAAATCGCGGCAAGAATGATCCAGTCGGCGGGCTTCAAAGCGAAAACCCTCCGCCGATAAAGTGCACCAGAAACGCAGCGACCCAGGCGATCACGCACTGGAACAGCACGACGAGCGCCGCCCAGCCCCTGCCGAGCTCACGACGGATCGCGGCGATCGCCGCCACGCACGGCGTGTATAAGAGGCAGAACGAAAGGAACGACAGCGCGGCAAGCGGGCTTAGAACGCTTTGAAGCGCCGCTTCCGAGCCGAACAGCACGTTGATTGTGGAGACCACGCTCTCCTTTGCCATAAAGCCCGCGATGAGCGAGGTGGACAGCCGCCAGTCGCCGAAGCCCAGAGGCTGAAAGATCGGGGCGATGCAGCCCGCAACGACGGCAAGGATCGAATCGTGCTGATTTGCGACGATGTTGAGCCGGAAATCAAAAGTCTCCAAAAACCAGATCACGACGGTCGCAATCAGAATGACCGTGAACGCGCGCTCGAGAAAATCCTTCGCCTTGTCCCAAAGCAGCCGCAGGACGTTTTTTACGCCCGGCAGACGGTAGTTCGGAAGCTCCATCACGAACGGGACCGCTTCGCCCTTAAAGAGCGTGCCCTTCGATACGAGCGCAAAGAGGATGCCGACGAGGATGCCGAGGACGTACAGTCCAACCATCACGAGCGCGGCGACTTTCGGGAAGAACGCCGCGGAGAAGAACGCGTAGATCGGCAGCTTTGCCGAGCAGCTCATAAACGGCGTCAATAAAATCGTGAGCTTGCGGTCGCGGGCGGATGGCAGCGTGCGGCTTGCCATAACGCCCGGCACGGTGCAGCCGAAGCCGATCAGCATCGGCACGATGCTGCGTCCGGAAAGACCGATCTTGCGAAGCAGCTTATCCATGACGAACGCAACGCGCGCCATGTAGCCCGAATCCTCTAAAAGCGAGAGGAAGAAGAACAGCACGATGATGATCGGAAGGAAGCTCAGTACGCTTCCGATACCGGTAAAGATGCCCTTGATGAGCAGAGAATGCAGCACGGGACTGACGTTCCACGCGGTCAGTGCCGAATCGACGAGCTCTGTCAGCGCGTCGATGCCCATGGCAAGAAGCTCCTGCAGTCCCGCGCCGATCACATGGAAGGTCAGAAAGAACACGAGTCCCATGATCGCAATGAACACCGGGATCGCGGTCCACTTGCCGGTTAAGATCCGGTCAATGCTTGCGCTTCGTTTATGCTCCTTGCTTTCATGCGGATGTATGACCGCCTGATCGCAGAGCTTTTTGATGAACGAGAACCGCATGTCCGCAATGGCGGCGGCGCGGTCCAGCCCGCGTTCCTCCTCCATCTGACAGATGATGTGCTCGACCATGTCGCGCTCATTGTCGGATAGCTTCAAAGCCTCGGTCACGAACGGATCGCCCTCAACGAGCTTGCTTGCCGCAAAGCGGATGGGGATCCCCGCCTCCTGCGCGTGGTCCTCGATCAAATGCATGATGCCGTGCAGACAGCGGTGCACCGCGCCGCCGTGCGCATCCTTTTCGCAGAAATCGGTGCGCGTCGGCTTTTCCTGGTACTGCGCAACGTGCATCGCGTGAGAGACGAGCTCGTCGACGCCCTCGTTCTTTGCCGCCGAGATCGGAACGACCGGAATGCCCAAAAGTGATTCCATGTCGTTGATGCGGATCGAGCCGCCGTTGCCGCGAACCTCGTCCATCATGTTCAGCGCAAGCACCATCGGCACGTCCAGCTCCATCAGCTGCATCGTGAGGTACAGGTTGCGCTCGATGTTGGTTGCGTCGACGATATTGATGATGCCGGTCGGCTTTTCGTTTAAAATAAACTGACGGGAAACGCGTTCCTCATCGGAATACGGGGACAGCGAATAGATGCCCGGAAGGTCGGTGATCTCCGTGTTCGGGTGGTTGCGGATCGCGCCGCCTTTGCGGTCCACGGTCACGCCCGGGAAATTGCCGACGTGCTGGTTCGAGCCGGTGAGCTGGTTGAAAAGCGTCGTCTTGCCGCAGTTCTGATTGCCCGCCAATGCAAAGGTCAGCTTCGTGCCTTTCTTCAGCGGCGTTTCGGTTTCCTTGATATGGAATCTGCCCGTTTCGCCGAGACCCGGATGCTCGCGCATGCGGCGGTTCTGGCTTTTCGGCGCGTCCGCCTCGGCAGGAACAGGTTTGACATCGATCTTTTCGGCGTCGGCAACGCGGAGCGTCAGCTCATAGCCGTGGATCAGAAACTCCATCGGGTCGCCCATCGGCGCAAGCTTCACAAGCGTCATTTGCACGCCGGGGATCACGCCCATATCCAAAAAATGCTGTCGAAGCGCGCCTTCACCGCCCACAGTCTCCACGACCGCCGATTCGCCCGGCTTCAATTCCCGCAGTGTCATACCTTGCCTCCGTTTCCGTTATCCGTTCTGGACCGGAGCAATTATACCGCAACACAGCGCCGGATGCAAGGGATTATCGTGTCGACCTGCTGAAAAACGGATGCATGCCGTACAAAAAAAGCCTTCTCCCTGAGGAGAAGGTGCCGTTAGGCGGATGAGGTGTTGACCGGATGACAGCAACACCTCATCAGTCAGCTTCACTTGAGACAAAAGATCCGCCTTGTCAGTTCCCTGCGGTCGTGCCTGCAGACGGCGAGACGATCGGCTCGGTCGGCATTACCGGCGCGGCCGATTCCGTGGGCATTGCGCTCATCGTCGGCTGTACGGTCGGCGCGGCGCTTACCGTGGGCTGTGCACTCGGCGCCTTAGAGGGCATCGTTGCGCTTCCGTTCATCGAACAGGTGCATCCGACAAGCGCAAGTAAAGCCGCGAACACCGGGATCAAAAAGAATCGTTTCATCATGCGCATCTCCTTTCGGTTCTTTTCCGTTAGCTTGCCCGCCGTGTGCCGCGTTATACCTTGCGGGAAGCGGAAAAATATGCTATACTGCGCGCATGAGAGCAAGCATTGCATTTGTCAAAATCGCATTGAACGATCTGAACGCAAGCCCGAACCGCGCCTTGGGGCAGAATTTCTGCATCGACGGGCAGCGGCTTTCCGATTGCGTCCAAAAAATGAAGCTTGCACAAAACGTGATCGAGATCGGTCCCGGGCTCGGCGGATTGACCGAGCTGCTTCTGGAAAAGGGCGTTACCGTCACCGCCGTCGAAAAGGACGCGGTGATGGCGGCATACTTAACGGAAACGCTGCCCGATCCGAAGCTTTCGGTCCAAACGTGCGACGCGCTGAAATTTTGTTATCGCGACGAAAAACAGCCGTTTTCGGTCGTCGGAAATCTCCCGTATTATATCACGACGCCGCTTTGCACCGCAATTTTAAAGGCGCTTCCCGCGTCGTTTTACTGCATGGTGCAGAAGGAGGCGGCGGACCGGTTCTTTGCCGCGCCGAAGGACGGGAATTACGGACCGCTTTCGATTTTGACGCAGCTTTATTATGACGCGGAAACGTTGGAAGCATTCCCGCCCGACTGCTTTTATCCGAGCCCGGATGTGCAGTCGGTGTTCGTCGGCATGACGAAAAAGCCGGACGCGCCAAACGCCGATCCGAACGCGTTCTTTGCGTTCTGCACACAGCTTCTTTCCATGCGGCGAAAGACGATCAAAAACAATCTGAAGCAATATCCGAACGCGGCGGACGTGCTCGAAACGCTCGGCATTTCGCCGGAGACCCGCGCCGAAACGCTTTTGCCGCAAGACTTTCTTGCGCTTTTCCGCCTGCTCTGAAACCGGACAAAATTCCGGTAAAAAGATGCCGAAAAGTTCACAGGAAAAAAAGAGGATTTCCGTACCCGACGGCGTATATATAAGTATCATGATTCTTAAGAATAATGATTATACTTAAGAAGAATGAAATAAGTAAATCGATATTCTTAAGAAGAATGAAATAAGTAAATCGATATTCTTAAGAAGAATGAAATAAGTAAATCGATATTCTTCAGAAGAACGAATAAGTAAATCGATATTCTTTATAAGGGGTATCAAGAAAACAGAATATCAAAAAGAGGCTGCGAAGACCGGAGTGATCTTCCGCAGCCTCTATTCATCGAAACGGAAAAGATTCCTCGTCGCTTTGCAGAGATTCTTCGTCGCTTTGCTCCTCAGAATGACACAAGCGCCGATTTGTCATCCTGAGCATGGTACGCGCGAACTTCCGCCGAAGCGAAGTGAAACGAAGCGGAGCTTGTGGAAGCGCGCGATTTACCGCCGTAACGAAGTGGAAGCGAAGGATCG
>JAFOQN010000076.1 GCA_017393775.1 Clostridia bacterium | reverse complement strand
TTCGATTTGAGCATTTCGCCGTTGTCGACCAGGATGTCTTCGCCGGTGATCGAGCGATTTTCGACCGTCAGCATATACGCCAAAGCTGCGATCTCATCCGCGGACGCCCATTTATTGAGCAGCGTTTCGTCCAGCACGGCTTTATAGAGCACGTCGCTTTCGAGAATGTGCGCGTTTGCGGAGGTCACGACGCCGCCGGGGGAGATTGCGTTCACCGTAATGCTGCGGGAACCCAGCGCATTCGCAAGATACTTCATGTACCCCACGATTCCCGCCTTGCTTGCGACGTAGTACGGGAATTCTGCGCCGTTGCGCGCCGACGCCGAGGCGATGAACAGAACGGATTTAAGCGCGGGCGAATCGAGAAATCGCTCGGTAAAGCGGATTGTCCCCGAAAGGTTCACGTCGATCGCGTCGGCTTCTTCAAACGTGCCCGCATTGTTGATCAGGATCTCCGGCGCGGGGATATCCAAAGGCGCGTCGTCGCGGATATCGCGCATGAAATGCGTATAGAGCGGATGCGCAATCGCGGCGGGGCGGAGATCGGCGCCGAAGACCGTGTGACCCGCATGGATAAACCGCTCGGCGATCGCCTTGCCGATCCCGCGGGACGTGCCGGTAACGAGAACGTTCATGCGATGACCTCCTGCCGTGTGCGGATCCGCTTTGCAATGCGGTAGCCGACCGGCGAGAATACGACCTCAAAGAGCAGCTCGCACACTGCGCCGGTCGCCGCGCAGGTGAAGCACTGCAGCGTGGTCCAGCCGAAGAAAATCCGGCTCACGAGCATCGCAAAGACGAGGTTGTCGACGAACTGACCGATGAAGGTGGAAACGTACGAACGCAGCGCGAACCGTCCGAAGCCCTCGCGGCTTTTCAAGAGCTTTCCGATGCCGTAGTTCAAAAAGTTGTTGACGAACGCGGAAACAATGAACGCAACCGAGCTGCCGAGAATGATGAACCACGTTCCGGCAAAGGTATTGTCGAGCGCAGCATTGATGACGTCCTCGCTGCCCTCGACGAAGCTTTCGCCCCACACGCCGGGGATGCGGCTTGCGAGGAAGAAGATCCCCGCCATAAACAGATTGATGATCAGCGCAAAGACCGAAAACAGCGTCGCCGCCCGTGGTCCGTAGCAGTGCGTAAGAATGTCCAAAGTGAGGAACGTCAGCCATGAAAGGATGATGCCGCAGTCGAGCGCGAGCCAATCGAGCCCGGTATTGATGCTCTTGTTGGCTAAAAGGTTCATGCCGACAACGGAAAGAACGGTCAGCGTCAAAAGCAGTGGGGGAACGGTTTTCAACATTTCCCGAAAATCGGAAACGGTTTTTTTCATGTGATAATACACTCCTTGTTTTTTTACGGTGGTTACCAAGAGACACCGGTCTTGTCCGCACGGGACAGAGAGCATCATAACACAGGCCGTCGAAAAAAGCAAGCAAAGAAAAAACGGCCCCGTTTCCGGAGCCGTCAGGAACTGTGTTATTTCGTTTTTGCCTGGATTACATTCGACCACTCACCGAAGTACGTCATGCCCTCAAAGTCCTGATAGGAGCGGATCCGCACATAATAGATCGTCGCGGATTTCAGCCCGGTTACGGTGTTCGAGGCGGTCAGCGCCTCGGTGATCTTGATCGTTTTTACATTCTTCGTAAAATCGGCGTCCGTTGCGAGCATCAGATCGTAGCCGGTGAAAACCTTGGACGGTTCCCACTTTACGGTGAGCTGGCGGCTGCCGGGCGTCACGGACTTCAGCTTGCGTGTGGTGATGCGGACGGTCGTTTTCAGAGGTCCGACGATGCCGAGGTTGTAATTGTCCATCGGGTCCTCGGCGTATGCTTTAATGCCGTACTGGTACCGCGTGCCTGCATAGACCTTATGCGATTCATCGGAGCCGTCGGTCCAGCTCGTGACGTCCTGCACGTTCCACCAGCGCTTGAACTCGGTCCAGCCGTTCGTCACGGTGCTCCATGCGCGGCGGTATATGACATACCCTTTTGCGCCTTCTACCGGCGCCCAGCTGACGCGGATTCCGCTCTGCACGTTCTCCACGGCGGTCTTTGCCGTCGGCGGCAGGAAGATCTTGAACCAGGCGCTTGCGGAGGTCTCGGAATCCGTAAAGCGGACCTTGAGCGTCGCAGTGCCGGGCTGTACATTGTTTTCAAAGACGTAGGTATAGGTGCACGGATCAAGCGGGATCCCGGATTCGTCGCACACCTCGAACGTAGGCGTGAGCGCGCTTCCCGTGTAGAGCAGGTAGGGCGTTTCTCCCTTGTAGCGGATCGCGGGATCGGTGAGCCGCACGGTCGCTTTGCCCGTATACGCCGGGATCAGCGTGACCTCCATACGGTTTGCCGTTGCAGTATCGTATTCGTAGACGAACCGCGACGCAGCTTTTTCAAAGGTAAATATGCCGGTTTCCGCATTGTAGGCGTACGGCTGGTCCGACGCGGCAAAGACCCGCGCGGGATCGACGCCGAGCGTATGCACGTCAAACGACCAGCCCTCTTCCTCCTGCGTCAGCGCGCCGACGGCACGCGTCTGTCCTTCGTAGTATGCTTCTTCGAGCGCGGTATTGGCGCCAAGATCCAGCTTCACGAGGCGATTGTTTTCACAGCCGAGCCCGATCAGCGCTGTGTTTTTCGAAAGATCCAGTTCTTCAATCCGGTTGTCCGAGCAGTCAAGCACCTTCAGCTTGGTGCATTTGGAGACGTCCAGTGCGGGAATGTCGTTGCCGTCGCAGAGCAGATACTCCAGCGCCACGTTGTCGCCGAGATCCAGCGAGTGAAGCCGGTTGCCGCTGCACAGAAGATGCGTCATATAGACTGGCTTATTTCCGCCGATTTCCTCCAGAAGGTTGTTCCGGCAGGAGAGCTTGCCCATTGATACCGGAAGGGTCAGAAGCGTCAGCGCATTGTTGTCGCAGGAAATCACGGTGAGCGAGGGCTTCGAGGCAAGATCCAGCTTTTGGATTTTGTTGTTGTCACAGTAGAGCCAGGAAAGCTGACCCCACACATGCGCGGAAATCGCGGTCAGCTGATTGTCGGAACAGTCGACAATAGTCAACGCGCACCAGCTTTTGGTCTTGATGCGGGTCAGTTTATTGTTCGAGCAGTACAGCTCATGAAGGTTTTCGCAGTCGGTCAGATCAAGTGTGCTGAGCTTATTCCGATCGCAGGACAGGATCTCCAGCGTCGTTTTCCCGGAAAGATCAAGCGCTGTCAGCGCATTGTCGGCGCAGTACAGCTTTTCGAGCCGTGTGAGCGGAGCAACGTTCAGCGCAGTCAGCCCGTTTTCCACGACCTCCACCTCGCGAAGACCGGGGCACTTCGAGAAATCAAAGCTTTTCATCTTGGTATAGCCGCAATAGAGTTCCCTCAGCGCGTTGTTATCCTGGAACGTCAGCGCGGTCAGCGGGTTATTGTCGCACACGAGCTCGTTAAGGTTCGTCATGCCGGAGACATTGAGGGAGGAAAGGCTGTTGCTGTCGCAGAAGAGCGTTTTCAGAGATTTCAGCGAACGCACGTCCAGCGATTTCAGATTGTTCTTCGCGGCGATGCTGCCGTCCTCGTTATAGCCTGCGCCGCAGTACAGCGCTTCCAGATTGGTGAAATACTGGATGCCGATGAGCGAGGAGATGCCGAGCCCCGTCACATTGATGGATCGGATGAGCTGCGCCTCCGAGGTCGTCATATACTCGCGGCCGAAGCTGTTTTTCAAAAGCTCACGGAACACTTTATCCGGGAAGTTGGACGAATTGAAATAGATCCGCGATTCTTCCGGGACCTCGTCGGAGAGATCGAAGGCGGCGTTGCGCGTTTCACTGTCGAAGAACAGGATCGTACCGGCTTCCGTCGGGATTGGATGGGGAGCGGGCTTTTGAACCATCCCGCGGTCGGGGAACACGTCGGACAACCGGCTTATTTCTTCGGCGTCCGCAGTTGTACGGACTGCCGGAACGGCAATCCCTGCAAGCAATGTGAACAGCGCAAGCAGGATACAAAACATACGCCTGAATTGATACATGAGAATGCTCCTTTCGTGAGATCGGCTCACCTATATGATAGCACGGCAGAAAGCATAACGGGGCGACAAAAATGTGAAATCTCCGTTAACAAAGGAGTCCTTATGCCGTGCTCATATCTTAGACGAACGGCGCACCGGGAATATTACGCACGAATATGCATTTCAAACAAAAAGGCTTCCCGTCGAAGGGGAAGCCTCAGTGGTTTGCGGCGTGTTACAGCGTGAACTTCACATGGGTTTTTTTGCCCTTTTTGATCTTGATGCCTGCTTCGAGCTGTTCGCGCGAGACGTTCATCCAGGTGTCGTCGACCCGCTCGCCGTCAAGGGAGATCGAGCCCTGCTCGATGAGCGTCCGCACCTTGCCCTTGGACTTCTCGATCCCGCCCAAAAGCAGCATATCGACGATGTTGATCTTTCCGTCCGTCAGCGCATCCTCGGGAACGGTGAACGAGGGCATGTTCGCGTCGTCGCCTGCACCGGAAAAGAGCGCGCGCGCCGCGGCCTGCGCCTTGTTCGCTTCGTCCTCGCCGTGCACCAGCTTCGTGAGTTCGAATGCCAGGATCTCCTTCTTTTCATTGATGCGGGAATCGTCCCAGCGATCCATTTCGTCGATCTCTTCGATCGGAATGAAGGTCAGCATGCGGATACACTTCATAACGTCCGCGTCGTCGACGTTGCGCCAGTACTGATAGAACTCGAACGGCGTGGTCTTGTTCGGATCGAGCCAGACCGCGTTGCCGGCGGTCTTGCCCATCTTCTTGCCCTGCGAGTCGGT
>JAFOQN010000075.1 GCA_017393775.1 Clostridia bacterium | reverse complement strand
GCAGAAGGTCGTCAAGGTCTTTACCCACGAGGACAAGGCAAAGGCGGGCTTCAAGGTCCACAACGACGAGCTCTGCAAGGTCGCGACCGACGCGAACACCTACGCAAGCATCGTCGGTCCGCTGATGAACAACATCTCCCATATCTTCTATGCCATCACCTGCACCGTCGGCGTGCTGCTCGCGGCGCCGGTCCCGGGCGAGGAGTTCCTGCTCGAAAACACATGGTTCGCCTCGCATCAGGCGTTCCTGGTGGAGGGCAGCGCGCTGATCGCGTCCCTGCAGTTTGTCCGGCAGGTATCTAACCGCATCTCCCAGATCTCGCAGCAGTTCAACTCGATCCTCCTTGCGCTTGCGGGCGCGGAGCGTATCTTTGCGCTCATAGACATGCCCGCCGAGGTCGACGAGGGCACGGTCACGCTGGTCCGCGTCGAGGAAAAGGACGGAACGCTCAAAGAGACCGACCGCCGTACCGGGCACTGGGCTTGGAAGCGCGGGGAGGAACTGATCCCGCTGCGCGGCGAGGTGCGCTTCACCGACGTCGATTTCAGCTACGACGGCAAGAAGCAGGTGCTCACCGACGTCACGCTGTACGCGCATCCGGGGCAGAAGATCGCGTTTGTCGGCTCCACCGGCGCGGGCAAAACGACGATCACGAACCTCATCAACCGCTTTTACGACATCGCGGACGGCACGATCACCTACGACGGCATCCCCGTGCGCGAGATCAAAAAGAACGCGCTCCGAAGCTCCCTCGGCATGGTGCTGCAGGATACGCACCTCTTCTCCGGCACGGTCATGGAAAACATCCGCTACGGGCGGTTGGACGCGACCGACGAGGAGTGCATTAAAGCCGCGAAGATCGCAAACGCGGACTTCTTCATCACGCATCTGCCCGAGGGCTATCAGACGCAGCTCGTCGCCGACGGCGCGAACCTCTCGCAGGGACAGCGGCAGCTCATTGCGATCGCGCGCGCCGCGGTCAGTGATCCGCCGGTGCTGATCCTCGACGAAGCGACAAGCTCCATCGACACCCGTACCGAGAAGCACATCGAAAAGGGCATGGACGCGCTGATGCACGGACGCACGGTGTTCGTCATCGCGCACCGTCTTTCGACGGTCCGCAACAGCGACTGCATCATGGTCCTCGAAAACGGCCGCATCATCGAGCGCGGCGACCACGACGCGCTGCTTGCCCAGCGCGGCAAGTACTACGAGCTGTGTACGGGCACATCCGAACTGAGCTAAAGCTTCGGTCTGTCGAAACGGATTTCGACAGACCGTTTTTTTCAGTACCGCCTAAAATGCTGCGCATTTCCGGGCGGCGGTCCACTTCGTTACAGCGGCAGATCGCGCGCTTCCCGCGCGAACCATCTGCAGGGTGTCAAATCCGCCGCACATGTCGCCGGATTTGACGGATTTGTGGTCTGCTCTTTTCGCGTGCGCGACGACGCTTATAAAGCTCTGTCAATGAAACAGGACGGCAAAACCGTCCTGTTTTTACGTGAAAGTGAAATACGAAAAGCCTTCTTCTCGCGGTGTGTTCGCGTCCCAAAAGCCTTCCCCCGGAGTGGGGAAGGTGGATCGCGAAGCGAGTCGGATGAGGGGGATACGCAGAAAAGCCGTGTAGGGGGCGACGTCTTCGGCGCCCCGTTTGCAACAGCGGAACCCGCATCCGGAAGGAACATTGTTTACACCCATGACGCAAAAATAACGCAACCTTGTGGTATCCTGTAAAAAAGGGGGGATTCCGATGAAAAAAGCTTTGATTTGTTTGCTGTGCGCCGTACTGCTGTGCGGCTTGTTTGCGTGCAAGCCGGTCATTCCGACAGAGGAAAACGAAGCGTCGACCGCGCCGGAGGAGAAGAACGAACCGATCGCCGAGCAGCCGACCGCCGAACCCGCTGCGACGGACGCGCCCTCGTTTTCGGAAAGCGACGCGCGGCCTTTGACCTTTGCGGAGGACGCGGATACGCTTTGGATCGCCCGCGGTAAGACGCTGCTTCTGTATCAGGAGGGGACGGGGATCCTGACGCTGCACAAGAACAATTATAAGCAGCATCTGAATATCACGGAACGGGACGGGGCCTTCCTTGCGGAAATCCAAATGTACCGGACGCCGTTTGATTCAGAGCCTGCGTACTGCTTTCCGGCGGGAGAGCTGCGGCTTTTCACGGACGGGAACGCGGTTCGGATCAAGGTGACAGAGGACCCGCTCGGCATCTTTGCGGACGAGGAAGCGGACGGAGCGATCCTTGCAAAATCCGATTATAAGCCGTACCGATTCATTTTTGCGAACTCCGGCAATACGCCGGATCAGCCGAATACGGAATGGGGTGTTCATTTCAAAAACGGACGTCAGACCTTCCTTGTTGATGAGAATGCGGCGTTTTACGGCGCCGTCCGCATGCCGGACGGAACGGATCATGCTTGTGCATTCATGAGTAATTTATCCGCCTTTGCGATCGTGGAGGAACGGGATGGCGCTGCAGAGTTGCTGTTTTACGGAAGAAGTGAGCCGGTAGGGTATCGACAGGGCAACGTGCAAATGAAGATCCGTCCGATCTATGATCCGTACGATTTATGCGGGGATGAAAGCCTTGAACTGTATCGGGATGATGAGCACTTAGACGAACTTCGCTATATGAACGGACAGAATCTCGATACGGTCACGCTGCGGCTTCTGCGCGACGGCTGGACGGACAAGACGGACGAGCTTCAAGCGATCGACAGATCCCTTGTCGGTTGGTTTGCGCTTTTCCGCAAAGAAGGGCAAGCGCTTTTGATCTTCTATGAGCTGGACTTTACACCGTACGGAGACGAAGCGTTCCCGATCGGATTCGTGCAGTATGCCGCTGACGGAACGGTGGTCGAATGGAGCGGCGTAAAGCCGATCGATCACCGCATTGCGGACGCGTATACCGTCACGGAGGGAAGCGCGTTCCATGATGTTGTGGGATGGGGCGGAGCGATTTTCAACGAGGATGATTTCATCTACTTTCTGGACGACGGACGGATCGCCGTGCAGACTGTTTGGCACGAAAACAGGGATGAGGACGACGAGTTTCATATCTATCGGATCATTCCGTAAATACCCAAATACAAAGCAGGACGGTTCTGCCGTCCTGTTTTTGCGTGAAACGATCAGCATCTCAAAAGTCTTCCTGCTGACGGTATTTGACGTACCCTCAATGTGTCATTCTGAGAAGGCGGAACGCCGACGAAGGATCTTTGCCCGATTGCTGACCAGGTCCCGGCATTGGTTCGCGTCCTAAAAGCCTTCCCCCGGAGTGGGGAAGGTGGATCGCGAAGCGAGTCGGATGAGGGGGATACGCAGAAAAGCGGAACGCTTTTCGCGGATCAATGAATTGACCTTGCGGTCATGAATTGTTCCTTCGGAACATGAATCGGCTGCGCCGTGAATTGTCCTTCGGACATAAATTGCGCCGCAGGCGCATCAAAACCGTTCCCTGATCATTTCAAGCAGGGCGTCGCTGTCGACGCCGAGGGATTTGGCGTCGGATACGAGCGCGTCAACGGCGGCGGAAAGCCGTTCGTCCACCTTGGTTTGCCGATGCGCGTCGTTGAGCGGCGCGACAAAGCACCCGCTGCCCGCGCGCGTCAGAAGGTATCCGTCGCGTTCGAGCATCTCCCACGCGCTGCGCACCGTGATCATGGAAACGCCGAGCTCCTTACTGACCGTGCGGATCGGCGGAAGCGGCGTGCCGGGCGCGAGAGCGCCGGAGAGCACGTCGCTTGCGATCTGCTCATAGAGCTGCCGGTAGATCGGCGTCTTGTCGTTCGGGTTGATCGTGAGCCTCATTGCACGCTGACCTTTTCGTAGCGTTTGATCGAAACGCGGCAGGCAAGCAGCGTGCAGACGACGTAGATGAGAAGCCCCGCGCCGAACAGGATCGCCTGCACGGTCAGAGCCTCGGCGGTCTTCGGCATGCAGTCGATGTTCTCATGGATGAAGCGGAAGAGCGCAATGTCCGCGCCGCTTTCCATGACTGCGTTGGACGCGATCATCATGCCTTCGCAGAGCACAAGCCAGATCCAGACGCCGATCGCGCCTTTCAGAAACGCCGAGCCCGCCTTGTAGCCGGTCTTATAGAAGCTTGGCAGAAAGATCAGGTTGAAGATCGCAAACAGTACGAGCGCGAACGCGAGCAGCGAAAGCCCGTGGTCCGTGCCGCCGGCGTTGTGTTCCGGCATCGAAACGATCGCAAACGCGCACATCCCCGCCACGAGTAAAAGGTCGATCGCCTGAATGATCACGACAAAGAGCACACGCGCCCTGACCGCCTGCGCCTTCGATACCGGCAGCATCGCCGTGTACATCGCATCGCCGTTTTCACGCGCCTGCTGGAAGCAGAAGAAGATCGCGTTGCAGACGAAGAAGCATGAAACAAGGTACGGATAGTTCGGGATGAGCAGCATCAGGATCAATGCAAGATAAATGAACACCGCCGGGTGCAGACAAAGTTTGAACTCTTTATTCAGCAGCGCTTTCATGGCCGTCCTCCTTTTCCGTGTAGATCATAATAGATTCCATATCGGCAGGCGCAACCTTGAGTCCTTCGGCGCGTTCCGCGTCCTCGCGGCGCATCAGCCCCGTGAAGCCGAACGCGTGCGCACGGTATCCGATCAAAAGCGGGCGGAACTGCCCGAGGTCTTCCGTCTCTCCGGAGACAAGCCGGTACGCGTCCTTGAAAGAATCGGCGTCGGTCGAAACGACGATCCTGCCGCGCTTGATGTATGTGATGTAGTCCGCACATTTTTCGAGGTCCGAAATGATGTGCGTCGAAAACAGGATGCTGTGTTCGCCGTCCTCGATGATATCACGGAAGATGTCGAGGAGCTCATCGCGCGAGACGGGATCGAGCCCGCTTGTCGGCTCATCGAGGATCAGAAGCTTCGCCTTGTGCGAAAGCGCGAGCGCCAGCGCAAACTTCACGCGCATGCCCTGAGAAAGCTCGGAAATTTTCTTTTCGGGATTGAGTGAGAAGCGCTTCAGGAGCGTTTCGTACATGGCGTCGTCCCAGTCCGGGTAGAACCGCTTCGTCACCGCAGCGATCGAACGGAGCTTCTTGCGCTTATAATAATTAAACTCACCGAGCACGAGACCGATCTTCATTTTGCATGCGGTCTCGTTCGCCCAAAGGTCCTGTCCCTCGAACAGCACCGTGCCGCCGTCCGCGTGGACAAGGTTCAGCACCGCCTTGATTGTCGTCGTCTTGCCGGCGCCGTTGCGTCCGATAAAGCCCATGATACTGCCTTCCTCAACGTCGAAGCTGACATTGTCGAGAAGGAAGCCCGGGTATTCTTTCCGGAGATCTTTGATTTCGAGAATCTTCATACATCCTCCTTAATTGTGCTTACTGTGCATACACAATTATAACGCTTTATACACGATTGTCAAGAGGGGAAACGCAGATTTTCCGCTAAAAATGTTTTCAAACGCAGATGGATATGATAAACTATCCTATATCTGAACGGAAAAAGGAGAACTGCCATGAAAAAATGGATCACACTGATACTTTGTCTGCTGTTCCTTCTGTCGGCAGGCTGCAAAGCTACCGTGCCCGCGACGCCGCAATCCGACGCAGCGGAAGCGACCGCAAAGCCCGAAACGCCTGTCGTGACTGAAGCGCCTGCAAAACCCGAAACGCCGCAGACGGGCGCGTTCAACACGGAGATGATCTTTTCCGGCACAACGCTTGACGGCGAGCCGATCGACCATACGATCTTTGAAAACTACGACCTGATCATTGTCAACTGCTGGGCGGAATGGTGCGGTCCGTGCGTCGGTGAACTGCCGGAGATCGAGCGCATCCATCAGGAATATCCGAACGTGCTGATCCTCGGCGTACTGATCGGAACGAACTCGGTCGCTGCGGCAAAGGCAACGCTTTCCGACTGCGGTGTGACGTATCCGGCGCTTGAACCGGTCGGCGGACTGATCGCGCTGTCCACGCGTTCGATGTACATTCCCGCAACGTACTTCTTCGACAAAAACGGCGACGAGATCGGCGGAGAAGTGATCGGCAGCATGGATTACGATCAATGGAAAGCAACCGTCGACAATCTGCTCGGATGAAGCGGACCGTCCGCATCTGCATCTTTTCCGTGCTCTTTGCTTTGGGCACGGCTTTTCTGCTGTACGGGATCTTTTCAAATCAGGTCTCGTCGGTCCTCATAAAGGCGACGCATATTTGTCTGGAGTGTATCGGCATTGGATAAGGCAAAACGCGTAAAGGGCGAGTGGAAGCGGCTCACCGTGCAGGCGGCGGCGTTCCTCCTCATGAACCCCAAACTGCATCATTTCTTCTTCGGCACGATCGAGCAGGGCAAGACAAAATCCGTTTGCGTGCCGGGGCTGAACTGCTATTCGTGCCCCGCGGCGATCGGCGCATGTCCGATCGGGTCTTTGCAGGCATCCATGAGCGGGGGCTACAAAAAGCCTGCGTTTCCGTTCTATGTGCTTGGGTTCCTCCTTCTGTTCGGGTTGACGTTCGGACGCTGGATCTGCGGCTGGCTCTGTCCGTTCGGATGGGTGCAGGACCTTGTTTACCGCATCCCGTTTTTCAAAAAGTTCCGCACGTTCCGCTTTGAACGGTATCTCAGGTATCTGAAATACGCCGTGCTCGGCATTCTCGTGATCGGACTGCCGCTGCTCTCGGCGTTTTCGGGCGTGCTTGTACCGTGGTTCTGTAAGCTTCTGTGCCCGTCCGGCACGCTGTTCGGCGGCATTCCGCTGACGCTTGCGGATTCGAAGCTTGCGGCGCAAACAGGCTTCCTCTTCTGGTGGAAGATCGGCGTGCTGCTTGCGCTGTTTTTGCTGTCTCTTCTCATTTCGCGTCCGTTCTGCCGGTACCTCTGTCCGCTCGGCGCGATCTACGGGCTCTTCAACCGCATCGCGCTCGTGCATCTCGATTATGCGCCGAAGCAGTGCGTCACTTGCGGCAAATGCGAAACGGTCTGCCCGATGGGCATCAATCCGAAAACACAGTTCCGTTCCGCGGAATGCATCCGCTGCGGCAGGTGTGCGCGCGCGTGCCCGACCGACGCGCTGCATGTGCGGTTCGGACTGCGGGGAAAATGACGGTACATAATTACACCAAATCAGTCAGCTGACGCTGACAGCTTCCCCTCGAGGGGAAGCCTCCGATCCTTTCCTTCTCCCTGAGGAGAAGAGATGGCGACGCGCGATGGTACGCGCGGGAAGCGCGCGATCTGCCTCTGTAACGAAGTGGAAGCGGAGTGGGCGTCGGTCGTCCGTTCCGCTTTTTGGCGGACGGGCAATGCCCGTCGCTGCAACGAAATAACCTTACGGTCATGAATAGCGCTTCGCGCATGAATTGTCCTTACGGACATGAATTGACCTCGCGGTCATGAATTGCGGCGGAGCCGCATGAACAGAATCTCACAAAAAGTCCACAAAAGAGCCCTTGCAAAAATCAAAAAGTGTGATAGGATAACAAACGAAGAAAAGACGGGGACACCCCGCAGGAAAGAAGGATAGATATGACAAAGATCGATATTTTCAGCGGTTTTTTGGGCGCGGGCAAGACGACGCTCATCAAAAAGCTGATCGCGGACGGCTTCAACGGCGAAAAGCTCGTTCTCATCGAGAATGAGTTCGGCGAAATCGGCATCGACGGTGCGTTCCTCAAAGAAGCGGGGATCGAGATCACGGAGATGAACTCCGGCTGCATCTGCTGCTCGCTCGTCGGCGACTTTTCCGAAGCGCTGAAAAAAGTATTGGAACAGTTCCACCCGGACCGCATCCTCATCGAGCCGTCCGGCGTCGGAAAGCTTTCTGACGTCAAGCGCGCGGTCAGCGGCGTTCTCAATGACGACGTCGTGATCAACAGCTGCATCGCGGTCGTCGACGCAAAGAAGGCGCGTGTCTACCGCAAGAACTTCGGCGAGTTCTATGTGAACCAGATCGAAGCGGCGGACTGTGTGATCCTGAGCCGTTCGCAGGATGTGAGCGAGGAGCGCCTGAAGGAAGTCCTCGATATGGTGCGCGAGCTGAATCCGGAGGCGACGGTCGTCGCCGCGCCGTGGGACAAGCTTGCGGGCGCAGACCTTGTGAAGGCAATCGAAAGCCGCGACACGCTGAAGGCACACATGGAGGCGCTGAAGGCGGAGCAGCATCATCACCACGACGAGGACGAGTGCGACGATCCGGAATGCGAATGCCATCACCATCATCACCATGATGAGGATGATGAGGAGGAGGAGCACGAGCATCATCACCATCATCACGATGATGAGGACGAGCACGAGCATCACCATCATCATGACGAGGACGAGTGCGACGATCCGGAATGCGAATGCCATCACCACCATCACGACGATGAGGAAGATGGGCATGAACATCATCACCATCATCACCACCACCACGGACATGATGCGGACGAGGTGTTCAGTAGCTGGGGCATCGAGACGGTGCACCGCTTCACCGAGGACGAGATCCGTAATAAGATCGCAAAGCTGGACGATACCGAAACCTACGGAACCGTGCTTCGCGCAAAGGGCGTGGTCGCGGCGGCGGACGGCGAACAATGGATCCACTTCGACCATGTTCCGGGCGAGATCGAGGTCAGAAGAGGCGCTGCGGGCGTGATCGGGCGGCTGTGCGTGATCGGCTCAAAGATGAACGAGGACGCTTTGAAGGCGCTCTTTACGGAGTAAACCGCCATGATGCTTCCGGTATTCTTATTCACGGGCTTTCTCGACGCCGGCAAGACGACGTTTTTGCAGTCGATGCTCGAGGATCCCGGCTTCAACGAGGGACAGCGCACGCTTGTTCTTCTGTGTGAGGAGGGCGAGGAGGAGCTCGATCCCAAGCGCTTTTCGATCAACAACGTCACGATCCATACGGTCGACAGCGTTGCGGAGCTCACGCCCGCCAACATGTCGCTGTGGCAGCGAAAGGCGGCGGCGACGCGCATCATGATCGAATACAACGGCATGTGGCAGATGAACGATCTCTTTGACCGCCTGCCGGAAAACTGGGGCATCGCGCAGGAGACGATGATGGTCGACGCTTCGACCATCTCCGCGTTCAACGCGAACATGCGGCAGCTTGTCGTGGATAAGCTCAACACCGCCGAGCTTGTCATCTTCACGCGCGTCGAGCCGGAGCAGGATAAGATGGAGCTGCACAAGCTCGTGCGCGGCGTCTCCCGCGGGGCGCAGATCGTCTATGATCTCACCGACGGCACGAGCGTGGAGGACGACATCGAGGATCCGCTGCCGTTCGACATCAACGCCGACGTGATCGAGATCGACGACAAGGACTATGCGCTCTTTTACCGCGACCTGGTCGACGAGCCGGGTAAGTACGAGGGCAAGACGGTCCGCTATAAGGGTCTTTGCGCAAACAACATGCGCATGCCGAAGGACACGTTCCTTGCCGGGCGGCACATCATGACCTGCTGCGAGGCGGACATCGCCTACTGCCCGCTCGTGTGCAAGTGGGACATGGCAAAGTCCGTCAAGCACAAAAGCTGGGGGATCGTCGAGGGCACGATCAACGTGAAGTTCTCGAACATCTACGGCAAGAAGGGACCGGTGCTCACCGTACATTCTTTCCAACCCGCAACCGAACCGGAGCAGCCGGTCGCAACGTTCTATTGATGCAGTCTGTCGAAAACCGGGTTTTCAACAGACTGGTTTTCCGCCTTCGCCTATGATTCTTTGAATCATGCGAGCGGCGAAGACAGCAAGGAGTCAAATGCACCGCGCATGTCGCTGCATTGACGGATTGAGAACCATATCTCACATTTGACGTAAAAAAGCGCTTCCGCGAAGGAAGCTCTTTTTTCTACATGGGGCATTTATCGTATTCAGGGATGGATCGAAAGCGTGAATACGGCTTCCGGCAGGGGCAGCAGATGACCGTCCCAGTTGACGCGCTCGTTTGTATCCGGATGAATGTACGGCACGTTGTCCTGCATTTCGGTTTTGGTGTCGCCGACGATAAACGTGTCGCAGAAGAACAGCGAGGGCGTGATGCAAATCGATTCGGCGGAAGCGAGCTGATCGTATGGGAATTCATATGTGTCGATCGTGAACAGAAGCGTATGTGTGTCAACCCGGTCGCACGAGTCGGCCATGCTGCAGTGTTTACCGTCGATCCTGAGTTCAAACGTCAGACTGTTGCGGAACGCGGCGCACATTTCCGGCGTCCAGTCACCCGGCAGATCAAACCGGAGGCAGACTCCGTGAATGCCGAGCGCGTCGATTGTTCCTGCGCTTTCGATCCGCGCGCAAAGCCCGTAAAGATCGGCGGGCAGATTGGTCACACAATGGGTCGAATCGTCGTAATCGGTCTTGATCCACTCCGTATAGGACAGCTTCACGTCACAATGCCCGAACGCAACGGGCTCCGAAACGGGCGTGAGCGCGTCTCGCTCAAGCGCGTCGACAGCGGTGAGGGTGAAGCGCGCCGTGCCGAGCTCGGCTTCGAGGTGCACCGTTTCCTCCGGAATGGTGCTGATCGCGCGGTAGATCACTTCCGCGGTCAGAATCCCGCTCTCGTCGGCATGCTCTTTGAAATAATCGCTTGTATTGCGGATGACGGTTTCTCCGTTCTCCCGAACAGGGATCGTACCGTGGGTACTCCAGCTCACAACGCCGGTCAGTGCATTGCCCGAGAGCCATTGGATCGAATCGCGGCTGATCGCTTCGCGGTCCGCGTCGGAAAGCGGATCCTCGCCGTATTCGTCAAAATTGCGGTCGAGCGCTGCCATGAAATCGGGATTCGAGTCGAGCGTCGAAACAAACCCGCCGTAGATTTCCGTGCCGTCGGCAAAGCGCAGGAAATACTGCCCCATGCTTTCCTCAAAGAACGACATCGTGCCGTTTGTGAATTCCTCCGGAACCTTGCCGTCCTCAAAGAATTCTCCAATCCGGCCTTCCGGAACGCGCGTTTGTGTTGCGCTGCCGCCCGTATAGGCGTCAACCTCGGGCAGTGCGGTCAGTCCGTGCAGGGTGACCGTAAGGTACAGCTGTTCGCCGTCGTACATCGTTTCGCCGAGATCGATGCGAAAATCGTCCGCGATTCTCTGCCAGATCGGTTCGTCGTCAACGGAAAGGATTCCGTTGGCGGACGGTTCGTCGGTTACGGGCGGCAGGATCAGCGTTTCGAGCGCTTCGTTCGGCGTGCGCTCTTCGGGGTCTTCGGTCAGATACTGCTCCGGACGCGAGATGTGAAGCCAACGAAACACCTCCGCCCTTGCCGACGGGATCAGGAAAACCGTGCCGACGGCAAGCACCAAGCAAGCCGCGATCGGCAGCAGGATCCTTGTCCACGCGATCGGCGTCTTTTGCTTCGCGGGCGCCTCGGAAAGCACCGCGCGGCGAATGGATTCTTTTTGCATCAGCTCGTTTTCCGCAAAGGATAAGAGCTGTTCGGATATGCTTTTCATAATACGTTCTCCTCTCCGAAATAAGTTCTGAGTTTCTTTCGCACGCGGGCAAGCCTGCTTTTCACGCTCGCCGCCGTCGTTCCCGTTTCCTTTGCGATGTCGCCTAACTTCATACCGTATCCGTAATACAGGATAAACATGCGCTGCGTGCATTCGGCCTCGCGCCTGAGCCGGTCAAGAACATCGCCGATCTCTGCATGATCAAGGCTCAGGTCCTCCACGGATACGTCGTCCGGTTCGTCGGAAACGAGTTCGAGCGGGACGGTTTGCCGTTTTGCGCCGGATCGATAAAAGCTTGCGATCTCATGCTTCAGCGCCGTAAAAAGATACGCCTTCGGATCGCGGATTGCGCGTACGCCCTTGGTCATAAGGGCGCGGTAGAACTTTGCGTAGGTGTTCTGCAAAAGATCATGCGCGTCCTCGATCGGCGCTTTCAGAAGGCAGTAGCGCATCAGCTCGCGAAACGTCGCGTCGTATACGGTGTTGAAGGTTTCGGTTACATCATTCATCAGGGTTTGCTCCTTGGTTTTTCACGGCCGTTCACCTATAAAGACGCACGACCGCGGCAAACGGTATCGCCCGGAGAGAAAAATATCGGATCGCAGGGAAAAAACCGTCTCCCTGTACGGCGGTGTCATCCTGAGGAGCACGGCGACGAAGGATC
>JAFOQN010000074.1 GCA_017393775.1 Clostridia bacterium | reverse complement strand
TCAAGCCCGCGTTCGACCGCATCTGCATGCATGAGTTCGTGCTCGATCTTTCCGGCTACGAGAAGGAGACCGGCGTGTCCGCGCTCGACGTTGCAAAATCGCTGATCGACTACGGCATGCATCCCCCGACAATGTACTTCCCGCTGATCGTGCACGAAGCGCTGATGCTCGAGCCGACCGAAACGGAAAGCATTGAAACGCTCGACTGGGCGGCGGATGTATTCCGTAAGCTCTACGAGCTCGGCAAAACCGATCCGGAATTTATGCACAACGCGCCGCATGACACCCCGATCGGTCGTCCGGACGAAGTCAAGGCAGCGCGCAATCCGATCGTGCGCTACACCTTTGCATGATCGACCGGATCGCGATCTATGAAAGCGAGGGGTTCGATCCCCATCGCAACCTTGCATTAGAGCAGCACCTGCTGGAGACCGTCGAAGGCGGGTGCTGCCTTCTTTATCTGTGGCGGAACGAGCGCACGGTTGTGATCGGAAAGAACCAGAACGCGTGGACGGAATGCCGCACGACCGAGCTTTTCAAAGACGGCGGCAAGCTTGCAAGACGTCTTTCCGGCGGCGGCGCGGTCTATCACGATCTTCAGAATCTGAACTTTACGTTCCTGATGCACGAAGAGGACTATGACCTCAAGCGCCAGCTTTCCGTGATCCGCAGGGCATGCGGTTTGGTGGGGATCGAAACGGAGATCTCCGGCAGAAACGACGTTCTGGCCTCCGGACGCAAGTTTTCCGGCAACGCGTTCTATCATCATGAGGGACGCGCGTACCACCACGGCACGCTGCTCGTCGACGTTGACAGCGCCGCCATGAGTCGGTATTTAAGCCCATCCAAGGCAAAGATGCAGGCAAAGGGCGTGGAAAGCGTGCGCGCGCGGGTCGTGAATCTCAGGGAACTGAATCCCGCGCTCACGGTCGGCATGCTGAAAGCCGCGATGGAGCAGTCATTCGCCGAAATCTATGCGCATCCGCTTTCCGCGCCGCCCGTCGTTGATGAAGCGCGTATCGAAGAACTCACTGCGCATTACGCAAGCGACGCGTGGCTCTATGGGCGAAAGCTTCCGTTCACGTTCCGCTGCGAACAGCGATTTTCGTGGGGCGGGGTCGAACTGCAGCTTTCGGTCGATCGCGGTGTGATCACGGACGCGGCAGTCTTTTCGGACGACATGGATCCCGAAACCGCGCCGAAGCTCCAGGCGGCGCTGCTCGGCTGTCCCTTTTCCCTTGCTGCGCTGCATCGGCGCATCGAAACAGAATCCGCCCCGCACGCGCGGGACATCATCCAAATGCTGACGGAACAGGAGATATGATATGTACGATTTTGATTTGATCGTCGTGGGCGGCGGCCCCGGCGGATACGAAGCGGCGCTGCATGCCGCAAAGCTCGGACTGAAAACCGCGCTCATCGAAAAGGACTTTGTCGGCGGCACCTGCTTAAACCGCGGCTGCATCCCGACCAAGGCGCTTCTGCACGCGTCCTCCGTTTACGAGGAAGCGAAAAACGGCGCGTCTTTGGGCATTTCCTGCGAGCCTGCGATCGACATGAGCGCAGTCTATGCCTACAAACAGCAGGTCGTGGAAAAGCTCCGCGGCGGCGTGGAAGGACTTTTGAAAAGCGCAAAGGTGACGGTGCTGGCGGGAACCGGCACGCTCACCGCACCGCATACGGTCACGGTCGGAGAAACGACTTATACCGCGGAAAACGTTCTGCTCGCGACGGGCTCTGTGCCCGCGCGTCCGCCGATCCCGGGTCTCGATCTTCCCGGTGTTCTGACCTCCGACGAGCTTTTGGCGGGCGTCGCGCCGTTCAAATCGATCGTCATCATCGGCGGCGGCGTCATCGGCATGGAGTTTGCGACGTTCTTCAACGACCTCGGCGTCGATGTGACCGTGGTCGAAGGGCTCGACCGGCTGCTGCCGCTTCTTGACAAGGAGCTCGGGCAGAACCTTTCCATGATCATGAAAAAGCGCGGCGTAAAGATCATAACCTGCGCAATGGTCAAGTCGGTCACGAAGACCGAAACCGGTTTGTCCGTCAACTTCGAAATGAAAGGCGCGCCCGCAAGCGCCGAAGCAGAGGTCGTGCTCTGCGCGATCGGCCGCCGTCCCTATACCGACGCGCTGTTCGGCGATGGCGTTTCGCTTACAATGGACGGACGCCGCATCAAGGTCAACGAGAAGTTCGAGACCTCGATGGAAGGCGTTTACGCGATCGGCGACGTCTCCGCAAAGATCCAGCTTGCGCACGTCGCGACGGCGCAGGGACTCTATGCGGTCAATGAGATCGAAGGAAAAACAAACGGCGTCGACCTTTCGATCGTGCCGAGCTGCGTCTACACCCGTCCGGAGATCGCCTCCGTCGGCATGACCGAGCAGGAAGCGAAGGATGCGGAGATTCCGGTGAAGGTCGGCAAGGTCACGATGTTCTCGAACGGCCGCACCGTGATCGTCAACGGCGACCGCGGCTTCATGAAGGTGCTCGCGCACGCGGAGACGAGAAAGATCCTCGGCGTACAGATGATGGGCTCGAACGTAAGCGACATGATCGGCGAACTCGGTCTTGCGATCGCAAACGGCATGACGCCCGAAGACCTTCTGAAGGCGATGCGTCCGCATCCGACCTTTGAGGAAGCCCTGACCGACGCTTTACGGGATCTTTCCGCCAAGTTAGGCTGATCGGAAATACGTATTTTTGTAAGAACGCTTCGTATGGAAGCGTTCTCTTTTTTTGGTTTTTTCTGTACAAATTCATAAATATTCATAAAAAACCGTAGATTATTCTTTTTATCCATGCTATAATAGTAACGTTGATGTGTCGTTCATAACGATGCAAATTATAAGAAGAGGAGACCTTAGATGAAACGCACAAACAAAAAGCTTTTCGCCCTTTTGCTGGCAGTGATCATGGTTCTGGCTTTGATCCCGGCCGCTGCTTTTGCAGAAGGGGAAGACGACGTCAGTGACAAACTCACGCCTCCGCCGGCTCCGAACGGATATATCCGTACACCGGACCACGGCACACATGCCGTTTCCGATGCGTATAAACGCGGAGATATGGAAACGTATTATCGTCTCTCCGGCATCGAGCCCAAGCGTGACACGCTGCCCTCTTCGTACGACAGCCGCAACTATAACTACGTCACCTCTGTCAAGAATCAGAATCCGTACGGTTCCTGCTGGGCGCATGCCGCCATGGCGAGCGTAGAAAGCTACATGATCAAGCATGGCGTTGAAGTCGGCAATACCGGCTCTGCCGCAACGACGAGCCTGAACCTTTCCGAGACGCAGCACTGCTTCTTCAACTACTCGAGCGCCTATGACGCCGAGGGCATGCTGACCGGCGACAAGACCACGCTGCTCGGCTCCGACGGCTGCCTGGATTCCGGCGGCAACGGCGAAATGTCCGCCTACACGCTGCAGCGCTGGGCAGGCGCAGCGAGCGAATCCGTCACCGCTCTTGCATACAGTAAGGCGAGCACGGTCGCAAGCTCAGGTCTTTCGAGCCAGTATGCATATGCTTCCAATGTCAGCCACGTACAGAACTCCGAATGGATTCCGGCAAAGGACATCGAAGGCGTCAAGCGCGCGATCATGGAATACGGCGCGGGCAACATCAGCTATTACGCCGGCAGCGGCAACTACACCTATAACTGCACGATCGACACGACCAGCCAGGAAAGCAGCTCCCACAAGTGGGCAAACCACGCGATCACGATCGTCGGCTGGGACGACAGCATTGCTGTCTCAAACTTCAAACCGAATAAGCCCACTAACCCCGGCGCATGGCTCTGCAAGAACAGCTGGGGCACGGGCTATTTCAACAATGGTTATATGTATATCTCCTATGAGGACACCTCCGTTCTCGAAGGGTACATTTACTTCTATGATGCGGAGCCCATCGATAACTACGACCACAACTATCAGTATGACGGTACCTGCAACGTCGTCTGCTACGGCAAGGGCTGGCCTTCTTCGGAAGACTACTACGTCGGCTTTGCAAACAACACCAAGGTCGCAAACGTCTTCACCGCAAACGGCAGCGAGCTTTTAGAAGCGGTCGCGCTGTGCAACTGGGACGAGGCGCTCTCCTATACGGTCGAGATCTACAAGAACCCGACAACCGGCAATCCGTCCTCCGGTACGCTGATGACCTCGCAGTCCGGCATGCTGACCTATTCCGGTTACTACACCATCAAGCTGGATCATCCGGTCACGCTCGCCGCAGGCGACACCTTCTCGGTTGTCTTCACGCAGAGCTGCCCGGAAGCTGACGATTCCGGCAAGTACATCCACACACCGTATGACGCCACGTTCAATGACAGCAGTGTAGTTTCTTGGTGCTCCTGGACGCATGCGAATCACGGCAACACCTCCTATTATAAAGAACCGAACGGCGCATGGACCGACTGCCCGGACAACGGCGACTACCGCATCAAGGCGTACACCTCCGATCTGACCTACACGGTCACCGCCGTTTCCAGCGATGACACCTGGGGCACGGTCTCCGTGACCGGCACCAAGATCACCGCGACGCCTGCCGACGGCTATTACGTCTCGGACTATAAGGTGATCTCCGGCACCGCAACGGCAACGATCAACGGCAACATCATCAACGTCGCGCCGGAAAGCGACTGCACGATCAAGGTCATCTTTGCGCCGAAGCTCACCTATACCGTAAACTATATTGCTTCCGGCAAAGCAGAGAGACAGGTGACCGCGCTGGACGGCGACGATATCACCCTGCCGTCCTCAGTCAGCGTCAATCCCGACGGATGGACGTTCTCCGGCTGGGTCACCGCGCAGCTTGCAGAAACGTCCGACAAGCCTGCCTTCTACGAACCCGGCGCGAGTTACACCGTGCTCGATAACGCAACACTGTATGCACTCTATACCCGAATCGAAGAGGGAACCGGTGATGTCTATTACGAATTGGTTTCTTCTGCGCCTGCCGACTGGTCCGGCAACTATGTAATCACCTACAATAAAAACACCAGATTGTACGTAATGAAAGGCGTGACGCCGAGTTCCAACGGTGCACAGATTGAAAACGCCAACAACGCTTCCACATATGCGAGCTCCGGTATCTCCCTGTCGGACAATAAACTAACGAACGTTGCAAACAGCTATGTGTTTACGTTGGAACCCCACGGTAATTACTATTCCATCCGGAGTGCTTCCACCGGCACCTATCTCGGCATGGATCGCGATTCCTATCTGTCGGGTTACACCACCTATGCCTCCGGCAACTGCGACTGGACACCCGGTACGCAAGCAAACACCACCAGTGCAACCAACGCAAACAATGGCTCTTACCCGCTTCTCAGCTGGAGCACAAGCAACAATTATTTCTGGTCCGGAAGTACCAACACAACCGCAGCTAAGTCCGTCTATTTCTGGAGAGAGAATAATGACAATACGACCTACTACACGACCGATCCCGTCGTTCAGCCTCTTGCATATTTCATGAAGCAGAACGTTGTGCTGTCGGGACAGATTGCGGTCAACTTCTATCTGAATCTGAGCGAGCTCAGCGAAGATCAGATGGCTTCGAGCTACATGACCTTCGACATCAGCGGCAGAGGAACCTGCACGGAGCGTGATGACTTCGATCCGACGTGCAAGAACGCCACCGGTCAG
>JAFOQN010000073.1 GCA_017393775.1 Clostridia bacterium | reverse complement strand
TGTGTCGGTAATCTTCAAGTCCGTGTAATTGCAGGCGTCTTTTGCTTCTTCAAGGGCAGGGAAGACCTCTACGCCGATCTGCCTCCGGAACGTATCGAGGATCGTATCGAACGGTGCAAGCTCCACGTTTTCGTTGACGATGCGCGTCACGGTTGACGGCGCATGCCACTCGAACCAGTTTACGCCGGTATCGCGAATCTTGAAGTACGCGTATTCCTGCTCGCAAGGCTCAGTGAACATGCGATCGCCGCCGTTCTGCGAATAATACCCGTAGACGTCCTGCTGAATCTCCGTCACAGCGCCGGGCATGCCGTTCACGGGGCGCGTAAACCACAATACGTACGCCTGTTCGTCGTGCTGTTCGTTTTCTTCGCCGTAACGCGGACAGTCTGCCGCCAGAACGAGCACAGGCTCAAGCTCGGTTTCCCCGAGCTTTTGAAGGAACGTCCTTGCGATCGCAACCGCCTCGTCTTCGGTGATCGTGACGCCGCGCAGCGGTCCGCTGGCCGGTTCATAACGCTTTGCCTGGCTGATCACATCGTCCATATTCATCAGGACGACGTAGCCGTCTCTGCGTGCTTCGATCGGGGAATGATACCTGCGTTCCGGCCGTCCGTAATCGATTTCCGCATCCATGCGACCGCGCGCGTTGTAGATCGCATCGGCAAGATCGGCGTCAAGTCCGTCCGTGCTCTCCGGCGCTTCGCGGTAATACGCTTCCCATGCCTCTAATTGTTCGTTCAGATCCTTTCGCACATCCTCCCGTTCCGCTTCGGATAAGTGTGCATAGTCCTCATCCAAGCTTTCAAGCGAAGCCTGCAGCCCTTGGATCTCGAACAGAATGCCCTGACGGGTCATGTTTTCGCCGCCTTCGGATTCGCGTACCAGAAGCTGACGTCCGTCCGCGATGCTTTGGAGCATGCGGCGCGCCCATGCCGCGTCATAGTTTTGCGGTACAACCTCGGCGACAGGATAGCGATCGACCTCCGGCAGTACGACATCGGCGGTAAGTTCGACGGTCAAGCCGTCCGTTTCGATAACGTCATCCACGCGCGACGGCGCGTCAAACCGCTTTTCCTCAGCAGGACTGTCGGCGATCTTTTGTGTCAGAACGCCGTCGCCCTTGTTGACGACAAATTCCTGCTCCGGCGTCGGTACGCAGGCGACGACAAGGGCGAGGAGCAGGCAGAGGATGATGATTCGTTTCATAAGAACCTCCTTTCGGACATGCGTCCGTGATTCTATGAGAACAGCATACAAAGGAGATTCGTTCGAAATGTCACAGAGTTGTCACAGAAATGTAATATGACCGTGAATAATCGGTAAATATGGAATTTTGTGCAAAAAGAGAAGGCTCTCCAAAGGAGGACCTTCCTGAATATGACCGAAGGGCATATATCATGCACTGAAAGGGTATATCATACGCGGACTGCGTATATCATGCGCCGCAGGTGTAATATCATTGCCGCGGGCTCAGAATTCGGGCGGGGGAACGATGTCGTCGCCGCGAAGTGCCGCTTCGCGCGCGCGGCGCTTGGCTTCTGCGGCTTCCGCGTCCTTTCTGCGCTGCTCTTCGATCTGCGCCTTGATCTTGTTTTCGATCTCCTGACAGACTTCCGGATTGTCTTTCAGGAACAGACGCGCGTTCTCACGACCCTGCGCCATGCGCATTTCACCGTAGGAGAACCACGAACCGGATTTGATGATGATGCGGCGGTCGATCGCCATATCAAGGATGCTGCCCTCTTTGGAGATGCCTTCGCCGTAGAGCATGTCAAACTCCGCGGTGCGGAACGGCGGGGCGACCTTGTTTTTGACGATCTTAACCCGGGTGCGCGACCCGACTGCGTCGTTGCCCGCCTTCAGTGTTTCGATGCGGCGGACGTCCATACGGATCGAGGCATAAAACTTCAGCGCCTTGCCGCCGGTCGTCGTTTCCGGATTGCCGAACATGACGCCTACCTTTTCACGCAGCTGATTGATAAAGATCACAACGGTATTGGTTTTTGCCACACAGCCGGTAAGTTTGCGAAGCGCTTGCGACATCAGACGCGCCTGCAGACCGACGTGCGAATCGCCCATGTCGCCTTCGAGCTCCGCCTTCGGAACGAGCGCCGCAACCGAGTCGATAACGATCACGTCGATGGCGCCGCTTCTTGCGAGCGCTTCCGCAATGTCAAGCGCCTGTTCGCCGGTGTCCGGCTGAGAAACATAGAGGTCCTCGATCTGTACGCCGAGGTGTTCGGCATAGACGGGATCGAGCGCATGCTCTGCGTCAATGAACGCCGCCGTGCCGCCCATCTTCTGCGCCTGTGCGACAATGTGCAGCGCGATGGTCGTTTTACCGGAAGATTCCGGCCCGAAGATCTCGACCACGCGGCCGCGCGGAACGCCGCCGACGCCGAGCGCAAGATCCAGGTCGAGACAGCCGGTCGGGATCACGGAAACAGGCACCCGCGACGCGTCGCCCAGCTTCATGATCGCTCCTTTGCCGAAATTCTTTTCGATTTGACTCAATGCGATTTCCAATGCTTTTTCTTTTTCCAACATGTCCTGTTCCTCACTTTCCAATCTTGCGTGTTGATTGTATTATATCACCTGTCCGTTATTTCGTACAGATATTTCTTCGTAAAAGATCGAGCGCATGCAGCATTGCCGAATGCCGGATGCGGTCGCGGTCGCCGAACAGGTTCAGCCGCTTCACAATCGTGCCGGTATCGCTTGCAAGCGCAATGAATACGGTGCCTACGGGCTTGTCCGGCTCTCCGCCGTCCGGTCCCGCATAACCGGTCGTGGACAGCGCATAATCGGTTTTCGCGGCTCTTCTTGTGCCTTCCGCCATCTCACGCGCACATTCCTCGGAGACCGCACCGACAGTGTCGAGCGTTTCCTTGCGCACGCCTAGGCGGCGCATCTTCGCGTCGTTAGAGTAGGTGACGTCGCCTTCGATGAAGTATGCCGAGCTGCCGGGATAGTTGATGAATGCGTCCGCAAGTCTGCCGCCGGTGCAGCTTTCGGAAACAGCGAGCGTTTTGCCGCTTTCGATAAGCGCGTGATGGCAGACCTCGGCAAGCTCGTGACCATTCGTGTCGTATACGACGTCGCCGATGATGGATTTGATCGCTTCGATCATCGGGATCACCAGTGCTTCGCCCTCTGCGTCGTCTCGGCAGCGCGCTGTGATGCGCAGGGTGACCTCGCCGGTTTTGGCGTACGGTGCGATCGTCGGGTTCGTTTGATGCTTGATAAGATCATCGAGACGGTAGGTCACGTCCGATTCACCCATGCCGAAGATGCGAATCTCGCGCGAATAGAGACGATGTCCGCTCTTTGCAAGAAGGTAAGGGAGAACGTGATTTAAAAACATCGGCTGCAGCTCGCGCGGCGGTCCGGGCATCAGAATCGCGGCTTTGCCGTCTGCTTCCATGATACAGCCCGGCGCGGTGCCGTTCGGATTATCAAGGATGATCGCATCCGCGGGGAACATCGCCTGTTTTTTGTTGTTCGGCGCAATGGTTCTGCCCTTGGACGTAAACCAGAATTTCAGCTTTTCCCATTCATCCTCGAACAGGACAAGCTCCTTGCCCAATGCCTTCGCGACCGTTTCCTTGGTCAGATCGTCGTCGGTCGGTCCGAGACCGCCGGACAGCAGCACGACATCCGCGCGGGAAAGCGCGGTATCGATTGCTTCGGTGAGCCGCTTCGAATTGTCGCCTACGACAATCTGGTGAAACATGTCGATGCCGGAGGGCGCAAGTTCCTTTGCGATAAAGTGTGCGTTGGTGTTCAGGACCTGTCCCATCAACAGCTCGGTCCCTACACAGATCAGTTCAGCAATCATGCAGGTTCAAGGCTCCTTTGTTTTTTACGATGTATTCGATCGCGGATACGACCGACAGCGCAAGCGTGACATACACAAGCGCCTCGATCAGATACCGGAGATAGGGATTTAAATAGAAGAACGGGAACTCGTCATAGAGCAGCAGCGCGATCACGATGATGTCCTGAAACGTCGTTTTCCACTTGCCCAGTTTGCCGGCGGCGATCACAATCCCCTTCGACGCGGCAATCTGACGCACGCCGGAGATCAGAAACTCCCGCGCGATAAAGACGATCGTTATGACCGGATGCAGAAGGTACTTCGGATGCACGGCGTCGGTCGTGCAGGAGAGCATCACAAACGCGGCAACGATCAGCATCTTGTCCGCGATCGGATCCATGAGTTTGCCGAAATCGGTCACGAGATTGTATTTGCGCGCATATTTGCCGTCCAGGATATCGGTGATCGCGGCGGCGAGAAAGATCATCGCCGCGACCCAATGAGAGAACGGCGAAAACGTCGGCCAGAGATTCGGCAGCAGCAATGCGAGAATGAACAGCGGGATCAGAAGGATCCGCAGAATCGTCAGTTTGTTTGCAAGGTTCATAGGCATTCTCCGAGCATGTCATAGGAATCGGCGCCGGTCAGGCGGATCTTCAGGTATTGCCCCGGCTCATGCCGGTAGCTCGGCGCAACGCAGACCGTTCCGTCTGCGTCCGGCGCTTCGCGGATCGTCCTGCCGTAGGTACCGTCCATGCCGGTTTCCTCGACAAGCATGACGAGTTCGCGACCGATCCAGCGTTCGTTGCGTTCCTTCGAGGTCATCTGCTGCTGTTCCATCAGGGAAGCGAGACGCGCTTCCTTCACTTCATCCGGGATCTGGTCCGGCATTGTTTCGGCAGACGTGCCCTCTTCGGGTGAGAACGCGAACGCGCCGACACGGTCGAAGGGGTAATCCTTCAGAAACTGTAAAAGCTCCCGATACTGCGCTTCGGTCTCGCCGGGAAAGCCGACCATCATGGTGGTGCGCAGCGTGAAATCCGGGTAGTTTTTGCGGATGTGTTCGAGCACGCTCTGAATATGCGCCTTGCTCCCGCGCCGGTGCATGCGGCGCAGAAGTTCATCGTTGCAGTGCTGCAGCGGCATATCGAGGTACGGGACCAGCTTTTCGCCTTCCGCGAGCGTATCCAAAAGCGCGGGTGTTACGGTATCGGGGTAGGTGTACAAAAGCCGTACCCATTTCAATCCGTCGATGCGGTTCAGTTCCTTTAAAAGCGGAATCAGTCGCGGTTCTCCGTACAGATCCTTCCCGTAGCCGGAGGTATCCTGCGCAATGACCGAAAGTTCGGTCACGCCCATGTCGGCAAGCGCCTTTGCTTCGTCGACAAGCTGTTCCATAGGGACGCTCATGAGATCGCCGCGGATCAGTGGGATCGCGCAATACGCACAGCGATTGTTGCAGCCGTCGCCGATGCGAAGATAGGCGCGGTACGGCGGCGTGACGAGCAGACGTTCGGGCTTTATGATCGCTGAGCAGGGGAGGTCGAGCTTTTCGGCGATCAGCCGGGGCAGCTTCTCGTATTCACGTACGCCGAGGAAGAGATCGACCTCGGGCATCTCCTCAGTAAGCTCCTTCCGATAGCGCTCGGAAAGACAGCCGGTCACGATAAGCAGTCTGCAGCGTCCGATTTCCTTGTACTGCGCCATTTCAAAGATCGCGTCGATCGATTCCTCCTTTGCGGAGGTGATAAAGCCGCAGGTGTTGACAATGAGGATATCCGCTTCGGACGGTTCGCCGGTAAAGGTGTATCCTGCCGCCTTCAGATAACCCATCATTGTCTGCGTATCGACTTGATTCTTGGCACAGCCGAGGGAGATCACGCCTACGTTCATGCTTCGGTATCCTCCTCAAAATCGGTTTCATCCGGTTCAACCGGCTCGTCGTCGGAGACAGGCGCGCCGCCGCCGAACACGCGGTTGTATTCCGCCTGCGTGATCAGCACCTGACGCGGCTTGCTGCCGTCGAACGGAGAGACGTATTTTTTCTGTTCCATCATATCGACCAGACGCGCTGCGCGCGCATAGCCGACGCGCAGACGTCTTTGGATCATAGAGATCGAAGCCTGTCCGTTTTCCATCACGACACGGACCGCTTCGCCCAGAAGCTCATCCTCCTGCTTGCCTTCGCCGAAGACGCCGCCCTGCGCGCCGCCCTTTGCTTCGTCGTTGATCTCGTTCAGCACATCCTCGGAGAACTGCGTATCGTTCTTCTTGAAGCCGGACATGACGCGCTCGACCTCTTCATCCGAAACGTATGCGCACTGCACACGTGTCGGCTTGCCGGCACCGTTCGGATGGAAGAGCATATCGCCGCGGCCCAGAAGCTTTTCTGCGCCGGTTGCGTCGAGTATGATGCGCGAGTCGATCGCAGAGCTGACCGCGAACGCGCAGCGCGACGGGATGTTTGCCTTGATGAGACCGGTGATGATATCGGCGCTCGGGCGCTGCGTTGCGACGATCAGATGGATGCCTGCGGCGCGACCGAGCTGCGCAATGCGGCAGATTGAATCCTCGACGTCGTCCGGCGCGACCATCATGAGGTCGGCAAGCTCGTCGATGATGATGACCAGCTTCGGGATTTTCTTCTTGGGATCATCCATCAGCGAGTTATATCGCGTCAGC
>JAFOQN010000072.1 GCA_017393775.1 Clostridia bacterium | reverse complement strand
GCTCGTGGAAATACGGGTAGATGTTCTTCTCGCGGATTTCATCCAGAACAGGATTGTGACATTTGGAGAAAAGATCCATGGGATCCTCCTTTCCTGAAAAACTCCAATAAAACATTATAATACGATTGTGTTGAAATTGCAAGAAAGATATACAGTCTTGTTGCGTTGTATGCAACGAGAACAGTATTTGTTCGGGGAGAGGCGGAAAACAAAAAGCACTTGTTCTCACAAGTGCTTTTCCTGGCTGCCGAACTAGGATTCGAACCTAGACAATACGAGTCAGAGTCGTAGGTGCTACCATTACACAATTCGGCATTATCCCGAGAAAATCCCGCCGTGCCGTCCGTTTCGGGGTGATAATACCCGCCACTCGGCAGGTGGGTACACTGCGGAGCCCGCAATCGTCCCGTCAAAGCGGGCTTGATTTTAGGTCGACCGACGCGTGCTTTCCCGTAATCACTCTGTGGGTTTATCACATAAAACGTAACGCACACCGCAGGATTTCTTGTATGGTGGGGTTAGTTGGGCTCGAACCAATGACCTCCACGATGTCAACGTGGCGCTCTAACCAACTGAGCTATAACCCCTTGCAAAAACTAATTATACACATCTTGAGAAAAAATGCAAGTCTTTTTTTCAAATTTATGAAAGTTCTTCGCTTTTCAATACAGGGAAGAAAAGCAAAGTTTCCGACAATCAGCAAATTTTCCGTTCTGTTTTCGTGGATCCTCGGGTATTTTCTGTGCTTTCCTTGACACAATCCGTGAAACGGGGTACTATATATCATACAGGAGTAGCAGAGCATGCGGATTACGAACAGGTATGTTGTCATAGCGATCATCACCGCGTTTGTCGTCGGGGTATGGAACCTTGTCGACTATCTTGTGTGTTCGCTGATTTGGGACCGCGAGTATGCGTTCTCTGTGTGGACCGATCTTCTGCTGCCCGCCGCAGTCGGATGCATATTCGGTATTACAGTCTTTTATCTGCGGGATCGGCTCCGCAGGGGATGATATCTACGGATCGCAAAAGCGTCGCCTCGACGCTTTTTCCTTTTATCCGAATCTTCATGCCGAAAAATGTGTTTGCACTCTGCCGCAGAAAATGCTATATTATGTATGGTCAATCAAGGACGGTCTATGATATGAAGAAACATCGGAAATGGATGAAAAAACGGCACGCCGTTTTCACGGAGCTGGCGCGCATCGTCATGACGCCGGTCGCGCGGCATAAGTACGGCGTGAAGCCCGAACGGTTCAAAGAGCAGGGCAGGCGCGCGTATCTGATCCTGTATAACCATCAGACGCCGTTCGACCAGTTCTTTGTGGGACTATCCTTCAAAGGTCCCGTGTATTACGTCGCAACGGAAGATATCTTCAGCAACGGCTTTCTTTCGTCCCTTCTGCGCTTTGCGGTCGCGCCGATCCCGATCGTGAAATCGACGACGGACCTCAGGGCCGTCAAGACCTGCATCCGTGTCGTCAAGGAAGGCGGGACGATCGCCATCGCGCCGGAGGGCAACCGCACGTATTCCGGCAAGACCGAATACATCAATCCCGCGATCGCGGGACTTGCCAAAAAGCTCGGACTGCCGATTGCGCTTTACAGGATCGAAGGCGGATACGGCGTACAGCCGCGCTGGAGCGACGGCACACGAAAGGGCAAAATGCGCTGTTACGTCTCGCGCGTGATCGAGCCGGAGGAGTATGCCGGCATGACGAACGACGCTCTTACGGCGGTTATCCGCGAAGGCTTGTATGTCAACGAGGGAACATCCGGCGGCATCTATCGTTCCGATAATCGCGCGGAATACCTCGAACGCGCAGTTTATTACTGCCCGTTCTGCGGGTTTAGCACGTTTGAAAGCAGCGGGAATATCGTTGCATGCAAAACATGCGGGAGAAGGATCGTATACGACGAGGACAAGCGTTTGACGGGCATAGGGTTTGATTTCCCGTTTGCCTGCGTTTCCGACTGGTACGATGCGCAGAGCGAACATGTGATCGGGCTTGACCTTGCGGCATACACGAAACAGCCGATGTTTACCGATACCGCAGATATATACGATGTCGTACTGAACAAGCGCAAAAAGCGGATTGCAGATGACGCGGCGATACGTCTGTACGGCGACCGGATTGAAATCGACGGAATCGAACCGGGCGTGCTCCGGTTTTCGGAACTGCATGCGGCAACGGTGCTGGGAAGGAACAAGCTGAATCTTTATGCGCCGGAGAGAACCTATCAGCTTAAGGGCGGAAAACGCTTCAACGCGTTGAAATATGTGAATCTGTATTATCACAGCAAGAACACGAACAGAGGAGACACGGATGGAAAATTTCTGGGACTTTAATGTATGGGGTACGGTGAACCTCCTTGCGGTGCTGCTTCTGAGCATGCTTGCCGCAAGCATGCTGCGAAAAGCGATCCCGTTTCTCAAAAACTCGCTGATCCCGACTTCGGTGCTCGGCGGCGCGATTCTCGTTGCAATCGCGAGCGTTTATAAGCTTATCACGCATGAGGGTATGTTCGAAACAGCGTTTTTCGGCGGGAACGGTACCGCAATGCTGGAGCTGATCACCTATCACTGCCTGGCGCTCGGCTTTATCGCATCTGCCTTCAAGCCCTCAAAGGGCAAGCTTACCAAAAAACGTACAAGCGAGATTTTCAATACCGGCGTGACGACGGTCGCAACGTACCTTTTGCAAGGCATTTTCGGACTTGCGATCTCAATTGTCGCCGCTCTGCTCGTCAAGGACTTCTTCAACGCGGCAGGCATTCTGCTTCCGTTCGGCTACGGCCAGGGCACCGGTCAGGCGATGAACTACGGCAATATCTTTGAGACAGATTACGGTTTTGCGGGCGGTAAGAGCTTCGGACTCACGATTGCTGCGCTCGGGTTCCTCTCCGCAAGCATCGGCGGCGTCATCCATCTGACGATCCTGAAAAAACGCGGCAGGCTGAAGATCGCGGATGCGAACGCGCAAAACGCGCAGGCGAACGCGGATGCGGGTGACAAGAACCTTCCGATGAAGGAAAGCGTCGACCGTCTCACCGTGCAGATCGCGCTGATCTTTACGGCGTACATGCTTGCGTATCTTTTCATGCTCGGTCTCGGCGCGCTGCTGCCCGGCATGAAATCCGTCGTGTTCGGCTTCAACTTCCTGCTCGGCGTGCTTGCCGCAACGCTCGTCAAGCTTTTCATGAACTTCCTGCGGAAAAAGAACGTGCTGAAAAAGGACTATGCGGACGCGTTTCTGATGACCCGCGCCTCGAACTTCTTCTTCGATCTCATGATCGTCGCGGGCATTGCCGCGATCCGCTTCTCGGTTCTCGAAAACTACTGGGGCATCATCCTCATCATGGGCGTCGTCGGTCTTGTCATCACCTACATCTATAATCGGATCGTGGCAAAGACGCTGTTCCCGGAATACGCCGAAGAACAGTTCATGGTGATGTTCGGCATGCTGACCGGTACGGCAAGCACCGGCGTCATTCTGCTCCGCGAGATTGACGGAAACTTTGCAACGCCCGCCGCGGACAACCTCGTCTATCAGAATTTCCCGGCGATCGTGTTCGGCTTCCCGATGATGCTGCTTGCCACATTCGCGCCGAAACAGCCGATCCTCACGGTTTTGATCCTCATCGGTTTCTTTGCGGTCATGAACATCATCCTGTTCAGAAGCCGCATCTTCAAAAGAAAACCCAAAACGGAAAAGACAAAATAAGCCACAGACATTTTGAGAAAGGGGCATTCTATGACACAAGAATCATTCTGGATGATGCGAACGTTCAACCCGCTGTTCTTCGCGACATTCGCGGCATTCATTCTGCTGCTCGTGATCGCGAGCCTGCTGCTCAGGAAGCGCAGCGAACGCGCAAAGAAGATCGTGCTGATTACCGCGTGCGTTCTCACGTTCATCGGCTTTTTCGTGTACAAGTATTTCCTGTCGATCGATACGGAATACGACAAGCTCGTGATCGAAACGCGCGGAGGCTTTTCCTGGTGGGCGGAGCTTCCGCTGCAGTTGTGCAACATCAACATGATCATCATTCCGATCGCCGTTGCGACAAAATTCCGTCCGCTGATGAGCTTCAGCTTCTTCCTTGCGCCGCTCGGCGCGCTGATGGCACTGATGTTCCCTGCGGTCGGCTTCACCGACTGTTCGATCTGGCTGCCTCGCATGATCGGCTTCTACGGCACGCATTTCATGATCATCATCGAAGCGATCGCCCTGGTGACATTCGGCTTCTACCGTCCGAGATTTCAGGATCTTCCGAAGACGGTCCTGACCCTTGTGATCCTGATGCTCGTCATCACCGGCATCAATCTGCTGCTCATCAAGACAGGCCTCTACAACCGCGCGAACTACTTCTTCACGATGGAACATGAAGGCATTTCGATCCTCAAGCTCTTCTGGAGCTGGATTCCGGTTCCGGTCCTGTACCTGCTGCCCGGCGCTGTCATCCTCGGCGTATATATGCTGCTTGTCACCACGCCTTTTGCGATCGCCGATCGGCTCAAAAAGAAGAAGGCCTAATGCAATCATCGGACTTCCGTACAGCGGAAGTCCGTATTTTATTTGAGTTTTTCTGCGGACATGAAAGAGCATTATTCTTTCAAAAAGATAACGGAATGTATATTTTCCCTCTTTTCGAAACGTAAGAACGGTGGTATACTTGATACAGGTATAAGTATACATCGAGAAAGGATTCGGTATGAGCATCGTCGGTAAAAGCGAGATCCGAGTCGACGCCTTCGACAAGGCGACCGGACGAACGAAATACTATGAGGACCGCATGCCCGCGGGCGCGCTGTATGTGCGCATCAAACACAGCGAGATCGCGCACGGTTTTGTAAAATCGGTCGACGCCTCGGAAGCGCTGAAGATCAGGGGCGTTCTGAAAGTTCTGACCTGCTTTGACGCGCCGGAGATCGATTTCCCAACGGCGGGACATCCGTGGTCCATGGACCCGGATCACCAGGATGTTGCGGACAGAAGACTTTTAAACACGCACGTTCGCTATTACGGCGACGACGTGGCTGTCGTCATTGCGGAGGACGAGGTCGCAGCGATGCAGGGCGTACGCGCGCTGAAGGTCGAATACGACGCGCTGCCGTTCGTGCTCGATGCGCAAAAGGCGATGGAGGACGGCGCGCCGGTTCTGCACGACGGATATCCGAACAACATCTTAAAGCATACTTCCGTCCGCAAGGGCGATTACGCGGCGGCGATACAGGAACCCGGGCTCATCAAGGTCGAGGGCTGGTATGACACGCCGACCGTACAGCATTGCCACATCGAAAACCACGGCTGCTTCGCTTATGAAGAAAACGGACGCATCACGGTGGTAAGCTCCACACAGATCCCGCACATCGTGCGGCGCATCGTGGGACAGGCGCTCGGGCGTCCTTGGGCGGATATTCAGATTATCAAGCCGTACATCGGCGGCGGCTTCGGCAACAAACAGGACGCGCTCTATGAGCCGCTTTGCGCCTGGTGCTCCGTTCAAATGGGCGGCCGTCCGGTTCGCGTCGACTGCACGCGCGAAGAGACATTCGTCAGTAACCGTGTGCGCCACGCGATCCGCTTCCACATCACAAGCTGGATCCGAAAAGACGGCAGCATGGCGGCAAGGAAAGTCGATCTGTACTCGAACCAGGGCGCTTACGCAAGCCATGGTCACAGCATCGTCGCAAAGGCGATGGGCTCGTTCCCGCAGCTCTATCCGTGCGACAACATGGAATGTGATGCGTACACGGTCTATACGAACATCCCGGCGGCCGGCGCGATGCGCGGCTACGGGATGCCGCAGGCGTCGTTCGCGAACGACTCGAACATCGAAGAATGCGCGCATGCAGTCGGTATGGATCCGGTCGAATACCGGAACAAATACATCATGCCGCAGGGCTTCGAGGACGGATTCAGTAAGAACGTCAACTATTACGATTCGCACCGCGAATGCCTTGAAAAGGGCAAGGAGCTCATTCATTACGACGAGAAGATCAGGGAATTTGCAAACGACAAAGGACCGATCCGCCGCGGCATCGGCTGCGCGTCGTTCTGGTACAACACGGCGGTCTGGCCGATCGCGCTCGAGACCTCGTCGAACCGCATGCTTTTAAACCTCGACGGCACGGTCACCATGCAGGGCGGCGAGACGGAGATCGGGCAGGGCGCGGACACGGCGTTTGCGCAAATGGCGGCGGAAGCGATCGGGCTGCGGAGTTACAGGGACGTGCATGTCGTCTCCTGCCAGGACACGGACACGACGCCGACGGGATTAGGCGCATATGCGTCCCGCCAGACGTACGTCGCCGGCTTTTCGATCCGGCAGACGGCGGAGATTCTACGCAAAAAGATCTTCGCCTACGCGAACAAGCTGACGCGGCAATCGGTCGAAAACATGGATATCGTCGACGGAAACGTCGTCCGAAAGGTCGACGGCAAGGTGTTGATCTCATTAAAAGAGCTTGCCATGACCGCGCAGTATAACCCGGCTGACAGCGAGCATATCACGGCGGAAAGTACGTTTACAATCAAGAACAACGCATACTCGTTCGGATGCACGTTCGCAGAAGTCGAGGTCGATATCCCGATGTGCAAGGTTACGGTCAAAAACATCGTGAATGTGCACGACTGCGGCACCCTCATCAATCCGGCTTTGGCCTCGGCGCAGGTGCACGGCGGCATGTCGATGGCGATCGGCTACGGCTTGAGCGAGCAGCTGCTGTTCGATCAAAAGACCGGCAGACCGTTGAACAACAATCTATTGGACTACAAGCTTTCGACCTTTATGGACCATCCGGATCTTGAAGCCGCGTTTATCGAAAACCCCGAGCCGACGAGCGTGTTCGGAACGAAGGCTTTGGGCGAGCCGCCTGCATGCTCCGGCGCGCCCGCGATCCGCAACGCGATCTACAACGCGACCGGCGTTGCGTTAAGGAAGCTTCCGATGAACCCGCACAATCTCTTCGCGGCGTTTACCGAAGCGGGATTGATCCATGACGAATGGCAGGAGGACTGAGCCATGTATGATATGAAGGCATTGTATGAAGCAACGAGCGCGGAAAACGCCGTACAACTTCGTCTGGAGCATCCCGAGGCGCAGATCATTGCGGGCGGCAGCGACGTTCTTGTGCAGATGCGTGAAGGCAAGCGCGCGGGCAAGGAGCTCATTTCGATCTACGGATTGGACGAACTTCGCGGGATCACGATCGATGCGGATGAAAACATACGCATCGGAAGCTTGACGAGCTTTTCGCACATCACGCGCGATCCGATCATCCAAAAATACATCAATGTGCTCGGCGAGGCGGTCGATATGGTGGGCGGACCGCAGATCCGGAACATCGGCACGATCGGAGGCAACACCTGCAACGGCGTGACGAGCGCGGACTCCGCTTCGACGCTGCACGCATGGGAAGCGATCGTGGAGCTCTTCGGAAAAAACGGCGTGCGCAGGCTTCCGATCAGGGACTTTTACATCAAGGCGGGTCAGGTCGACATCCGCGTCGAGGACGGCGAGATCCAGACCGCGATCCTGATCCCGAAGACAAGCTACGAAAACACCTTCGGACATTACATCAAGTACGCAATGCGCAACGCGATGGACATCGCTACGCTCGGCTGCTCGGTCAATGTACGGCTGAGCCCGGATAAAAAGACGATCGAACGCGCCAGGATCGCCTACGGCGTGGCGGGCCCGGTCCCGATGCGTGCGCCGCACGCGGAGGCTGTCGCAAACGGACAGCCGATTTCCAAAGCACTGATTGACGCGTTCGGGCTTGCGGTGCTCGAGGACATCAATCCGCGCGATTCATGGCGTGCGAGCAAGGCGTTCAGAAGCCATATCGCGGTCGAAATGGCAAAGCGCTGTCTCTTTGAATCCGTCCGGAAAGCGGGAGGTGAGCTTTGATGGCACAGTATAAACTCGTTCACTGCTGGATCAACGGCAAGGAAGTCGAACAAATGATTGACGTCCGCGCATCGTTAACGGACATGCTGCGGAACGATTTTTCTCTGACCTCGGTGAAGAAAGGCTGCGAGGTCGGCGAGTGCGGCGCTTGCAACGTGCTGATC
>JAFOQN010000071.1 GCA_017393775.1 Clostridia bacterium | reverse complement strand
CAGGGCCCGGCATGGGCGAACTCCCTGTTCGAAGACAACGCAGAGTTCGGCTACGGCATGAACATTGCATCGAAGCAGCGCCGCGCACGTCTTGCCGATACCGTCAAGAAGATGATCGAGGTCCCGTATCTCGACGAGGAGATCGCGGCGGCGGCAAAGGAATGGCTCGAAAAGATGAACGACGCGCAGGGTTCCCGCGAAGCGGGCGACAAGCTCGTTGCGCTCATCGAAAAGCATCCGACCGCCACGAAGGGCTGCGAATGCGAAGCCTGCACGCTCGCGCGTGAAGTGCTTGCACAGAAGGATCAGCTCGTGAAGCCGTCCATCTGGGTATTCGGCGGCGACGGTTGGGCATACGACATCGGCTACGGCGGACTCGACCACGTGCTCGCACAGGACGAAGACGTCAACGTGCTCGTCGTGGACACCGAGGTGTACAGCAACACCGGCGGTCAGTCCAGTAAGGCAACGCCGACCGGCCCGATCGCGAAGTTCGCGGCAGCCGGCAAGCGCACCAAGAAGAAGGACCTCGGCCTCATGGCAATGAGCTACGGCTACGTCTACGTCGCAAAGGTCTGCATGGGCGCCGACCCGAACCAGCTTCTGAAGGCCGTCAACGAAGCGGAAGCGTACAAGGGACCGTCCCTGATCATTGCGTACGCACCCTGCATCAACCACGGCATCAACATGGGCCACAGTCAGGAAGAAGCCAAGAAGGCAGTCGAAGCCGGTTACTGGCCGATGTACCGCTACAACCCGGATCTCGCGCTCGAGGGCAAGAACCCGTTCCAGCTGGATTCCAAGGATCCGAAGGCGAGCTACCGCGAGTTCATCATGGGCGAAGCGCGTTACGCCGCTCTGACCAAGCAGTTCCCGGAGGTTGCGGATGAGCTGTTCACCCGCGCCGAGAACGAAGCGAACGAGAAGATCGACTACTACAAGAAGCTCAACGATATGTAATCCATATCAATGCAAAACCCCGCCGCGAAAATGCGGCGGGGTTTTCATATGCGCTTTGTTATTCGTCGATCGGGCTGTCGTCGTTTTGGAGCGAGATCCAATAGTGATAACCTTCCTTTGAGGGGAAGTCAAGAAGCTGCTTTACCGTTGCCGTTCCCGCGATCTGCCGATCCTGGGTCACGCGGAGCGAGAACCCGAGCGCATTCAACCGGTCGCATTCCTGCCGCAGAACGGTTCGGAACGCTTCCTGTCCCGCTTCGCCGTCCCGCCACTCGTAATATGCATGCAGCGCGGTAAGATAAGACGCGCTGGCTTGCTCATGGGCGCGGATCTCCTCCGCGGTGTGCCGTTCTCTCCAGTATGCGTCGAACAGCTCTTCCGGATCATGCTTCTCCCAGCCGGGCGTGTCGCGGTTTTGTGCATCCAGTTCACGGTACTCGTTAACATACCACCCTTCATACTCGTTCGAGCGTGCGCGAAGCGCGGGCTGATTTCGATACTCCGTCAGCGTCTTTCCGTCATAGCGGAACGCGTCCTCCAATGCGCTGCCGCAGTCAAAATAGAATTGAATGCGCAAAACAGATTCCGCCGCTTCTGCCTTGAGAAGATCGGAAAGCGCTGACGACCAGGTCAGCGGCAAAGAATCCGCAACAGAGGCGGCGGAAGTCTTTTCCTCAAAGATCTCGATATGGGTCACGCCCGGCGTGCTTCGGATCTCGCTGAACTTCTCATACGGTACGCGTATGATGCAGACGCCGGCGTTGCTGCTGAGGAAAACGATGTCCTCCGCATCACAGAACTGCTGGCAGCGCTCGCGGTTTTTCTCTGTAAAATACGCGTCTGTTGCTTCACTTGTGTCTTTATCATAGCGCATTCCCTTCGCTAATACAATTATCAATATAGCGCATTCCCTTCGCTAATACAATTATCAATCTGTTGTTTTTATATCAACAATACGTTGAGTATCGATTCAAGGAAAACGGGAGACCATGGTCGGCCTCCCGCTTTCTTACCAAGCGTTATATAACGTAAACGTGTCCTTTTCCGCATCGCGGTAATAGTTGTAGTCGTTCAGATAGGGCGAGTAGGTCGTGACCGCAATGTTGCGTGTATTCGGATTAAACATCAGGATACGCGCATAGCCGAGGCCGTACTTCTTGTCGTCCTGGAAGTTGTACATCATAGCGTTGACGACATGTCCGTCGCCGTAGGTGCGCGACCAGCGCGCGGAGCCGTCGTTGTGTCCGCACAGCACGAGCCGCACAGTGGGAGAATTGCGCAGGATCGCCTTTTCGACGCGTCGGCCGTTGGTGGAAAGCGAGCTGTCGTCGTTTAAGAAGCTGTGCACCAGCAGTACGGCGGGGAGATCGCGGTACACCTCGATGCGCGCATTCAGCCAGTCGGCGTAGGCGTCGTCGTTCTGCCAGCCGATTCCGCAAAGCAGAATACCCTGCCGGTAGAGCGGCAGCACCCAGCAGCGCCGATCCGCGGAAAACTCCATCTCCTCCGGCGCACTGCAGAAATCGTAGGAAAGGTACGTTTCGTATTCCACCTTATCCGCGCCGACGTCGTGGTTGCCCGCAATGCAGTAGAACGGCATGGATTCCGTGATCTTGTCGATCGCCGCTTCGGCGTTCGTCCAGTGACGCGTATAATTGCGGTTGTCGACGATGTCGCCGGTGCAGATGACCGCGGCTGCGTTGTAATCGATTTGGATGCGCGTTGCCCATTCCGCCATGGAAAGAAAGATGTCCGGCCGCTTATAGGCATAATACTGCGTATCCGAAAACCAGATCAGCGAGAACGGTTCGGCTTTCGGCGCTTCGGTTGCGATCAATGCGGGCGTCGGCTCCGGCGTCGGCGTCGGCGGCAGCGTGGGCGGTACGGGCGAGGGTGTGTAGAGCAGCGGAATAAAGACCTCCGTGATCTCGTACACGGTTGGTACCGGCGTAGGTGTATCGGTCGGAAGGGGCTGCGGCGTTTGTTCCACGGTTGTTGCGGCGACAACGGCGTCCTCTCCGAAAAGCCGCTCCTGCGGGGATTTCGTGGGCTCGCGGCGGTAGTAAAACATCAGTACACAGATGAGGGAGAGCAGCAAAAGCCACAGTGCCTGGAACATGCGGGTCTTGGTCATAAAGATCGCCTCCGGATCGGTTTTTCCGGAGCATAGCACGCGAAACGGGACGAATGGTGTTTTCGACAAACAAAGTCCCGGCGGGGTCGGATTCGTATCGTCTCGCATGCATATGCGAATCAGGCTGCCGTATAAGTGGTCAGACCGTTTACGGCGAAATATGGGAATTGATGATCAAT
>JAFOQN010000070.1 GCA_017393775.1 Clostridia bacterium | reverse complement strand
GTGCACATCGACACGGTCGTTCTGTCTACGCAGCACGACGAGCACGTTACGCACGAACAGCTCGAACGGGATATGATCGAGTACGTCATCCGCCCGGCGCTGCCTGCGGCGCTGTTCGACGAAAAAACGCGCGTACTCGTGAACCCGACCGGACGGTTCGTCATCGGCGGACCGCAGGGCGATTCGGGCCTGACCGGACGCAAGATCATCGTCGATACCTACGGCGGCTATGCCCGTCACGGCGGCGGCGCGTTCTCCGGCAAGGATCCGACGAAAGTCGACCGCAGCGCAAGCTACATGGCGCGCTACATTGCGAAGAACATCGTCGCGGCAAAGCTCGCCCGCCGCTGTGAGCTGCAGGTGGCGTACGCGATCGGCGTCGCAAAGCCGGTCTCCGTGCGCGTGGATACCTTCGGGACCGGGACGGTTCCGGACGAGCTGCTTGAAAAAGCGGTGGCAGAGGTCTTCGATCTCCGTCCGAAAGCGATCATCGAGACGCTTGATCTTCGCCGTCCGATCTATCAGCAGACAGCAAAGAACGGACACTTCGGCAATCCGGACTTCCCGTGGGAAAAGACCGACCGGGTGACAGCGCTTCTTGCGGCGGTCGAACGGCTGAAATAAGACAAACAACAAAGCCTCGCGAAATGCGAGGCTTTTATCATATTCGGATGATCACATTCCTTTGATCGCGTCTACGACCGCGCCTAAATGCATGCCGAACGACGCTTTGACAAGAATCGTATCGCCGTCCTTTAGAAGCAAAGGAAGATCGCGGATCAGAGCGTCGACCGTGTCATATGCGTCCTTCGGATCGGATGCGGCATTCTTCGCAAGCGTGCCGACGGTCAGAATGCGGTCGATGCCGAGAGATCGGGCGTATGCGCCGATCCTGGTATGGTAGGAGGGCGCGTTCGGTCCGAGCTCCAGCATGTCGCCGAAGATGCAGACCCTTCGACCGCCTGCCGTATGCAATACGTCAAGCGCGGATTCCATGGAGGTCGGATTGCAGTTATAGGTGCCGTCGATGATCGTGAACCGCTCTGTATGAATGACGCTCGAGCGCCCGGCGCCCGGCTGAAACGCGGCGAGCGCGGTCAGCGCGGCGTCTTCGGGAACGTTAAGAAGATGCGCGACCGCAAGCGCGGCAAGCGCATTCTGCACCATGTGCTTTCCTGCCACATGAAGCGTAACGGGAAGCTGTTTTCCGAACAGCTCTGCGGTAAATGATACGCCGGACAGTCCGTTCTGTTTCAGTTCGACTGCACGTACGTCAACGCCCTCGGAAAAGCCATATGTGATCGCGTTCGGAATGGTGCAAAGGTAATCATCGTCGCCGTTTGCAACGACCGTTCCGCCGGGACGCATATGCCGGAGCATTTCGGTCTTACCGCGGAAGATCCCTTCGCGCGAGCCGAAGAACTCGATGTGCGCTTCGCCGATGTTCGTAAACAGGCAGATCGTCGGTTGCGCCACGCGTGCGATCGCGTCGATCTCGCCGAAATGATTGGTGCCGAGCTCCATCACGGAGACGTCGTGCGCTTCGGAGATTTGCAGAACGGTCGTCGGCACGCCGGTCTGGTTGTTGAGGTTGCCGACCGTCGCATGCGTACGGAGCGTGGTTTCGAGGACCGCTTTGACCATTTCTTTGGTCGTGGTTTTGCCGACGCTTCCGGTGATGCAGACAACCGGCAGATCAAACCGCTCGCGGTGCATCTTTGCAATGTTCTGATAGGCAAGGACGGTGTTCCCGACGCGGATGTGCGGATAAGGTACATCCGTATCGGAGATGCTTAAAACCGCGCCTTTTTCCATTGCGTCCGGAATGAACCTGTGTCCGTCAAACGTGCCGCCGCGGATTGCGACATATGCCATGCCCACGGTCAGCGTTCGCGTATCGATGGTGAGCCCGTCGACAACGGGGTCGCCGAAATCGGCGGGCGCATACAGCGTTCCGCCGGTGGCTTCCAGCAATTCTCGGATCGTAAATCGTGCAGCCATATTACTTATCGAGCGACAAAGCAATGATCGTGTCGCACAGGCGTTCGTAGGAGTATCCAACGACCGCCGCTTCCTGCGGGAGCAGAGAGGTCGGCGTCATGCCGGGCAGCGTGTTTGCTTCGAGACAGTAGGCTTCGCCTTGCGCGGTCAGCAGAAAATCGATGCGGCCGTAAACCGAGAGCCCCAAAAGACGGAAAACATCCAACGCGGTCTTTTGAATACGTTCGGTTGCCTCCGGATCGATTTCGGCGGGCGTGACTTCGCGCGCAGCGCCTGCCTGATACTTGTTTTTGTAGTCATAGAATCCGTGCAGAGGGATGATCTCAATCGGTGGAAGCGCCGTTTCGCCGAGTACGCCGCAGGACAGCTCGCGTCCCTTGATGTATTCTTCGACCAGGATCGTGTTCTCCATGGAAAACGCAAGCTTCAGTGCGTCATACAGCTCGCTACGGTCATGCACGATCGAAACGCCGATCGATGAGCCGCCGTTGCAGGGCTTGACAACGCACGGCACGGGAAGCGAATCGGGATCGAACGGATCGCCCGCCTGTAATAATCTTCCGCGCGGGGTCAGAATGCCTGCCGCTTCGAACATCTGTTTGCTGATCCATTTGTCCATCGCGTTGCGGCAGCCTTTCGCACCGGAGCCGGTATAGCGAATGCCGCGCGCGTCAAAGAATGCCTGCAGCTCGCCGTTTTCGCCGCAATCGCCGTGCAGCGCCATATAAACGATGTCCGCCTGATCGCAAAGCTCCGGCACATTCAACCCGATATAGTCGTTATAGCCTGCTTTGCGGGAGCGGCGCAGTGCGTCCAGATCCGGTTCGGATTCCGAAACACGGAACGGGGGAAGGGGGGCAGCGTCCGCAAAAAGATCGGTCTTGCCGTCCCATTCGGGCAGTCCGAAAAACAGATCGACCAAGATCGATTGATGCCCCAAAGAAAGCAATGCGTTTGCGGCCATGGTTCCGCTCGAAAACGAAACGTCGCGTTCGGGGGAAAGACCGCCTGCCAAAACAACAATTTTCATATATCTACCTCACTATCTTATCTTTATACCATATTTTTCGCGCTATGACAACAGATTCTTAACTTTGCAAACAAAATTCGCGGGGATTTGCGTAAACTCTACCGGATGCGCCGCAACACATGCGCACGGCGCACCGGAAAGGCATCCTATGAAACGAATCCTAACCATGCTTTTGATTGCCGCAATTCTTTGCGGTTTGCCCGGCTGTAGCTGCAGCCGGGGGAATACCATCGTGACCGTTCATCATACCGAGCTGTCGTTCGACGAACTCAAAGCTTCCGGAACGGATGCCAAACTGGAGATCGCGCGGGCAAAGGAACTGCTCTTTCGAATCGAACGCGGAGAGCTTTCCGGAATGCACGCGCAGGACGCGCTTGACGCAAGGACGGAAGCGTATCGGAAGCTTCAGACAGACGCTTCCGTCGCGTATGTTCGATACTGCCTGGATGTAACGAATGAAGCAAACAAGCAGGCATATCATACGCTATGTGTTGATACCGAAGCGCTTTCGTGCATATTGATCGACGCCGCCCTGCTGCTGAAGGACGATCCGGCGCTGAAGGACCGGTATGATACGGGTACGGTGGAAGCGCTTCTGCGGGCGGATGCGCTTTCCGATGCTGCGATCCTGCCGCTCTTGGAACGGGAGCAAGCGCTTGTCGGAGAATATGAAGCGCTTTCGGAGCGGCTCAGGATAGCGTATAAGGGAAAAGAATGGACGGGTGACGAAATTCTGTCCGATCCGACGCTGTCGGCGGAGGATTTTGATCGTCTGTATGAGTCGTATCTGGATCTGTTCAATGCGGAAGCGGGCGCGATCTATCTGAAACTGATCCCGCTGCGAAACGAGATTGCAGCCGCGCTCGGATTCGAGTCCTATGCCGCATATCGGTATGCTTGCTTCGGACGTACCTATACGCCGGAGGATGCAAAGCGCCTTTCGGAACGAGTGCAGAGGGAGTTTGTTCCGCTGCTCTCGGAACTGCGGGCAGACTATTTTTACGCGGCGGGAGCGCTTTACGGTGCGGCATTCAAATGCGAACCGACGATGGATCGGATCGGCGCGCAGATTACGGCAATCCTTCCGGAGCTGTCTGAGCCGTGGGAGTATATGCGTTTGCATCGGATGTATGATCTCGGAACGGATCCAAAGCGGATGCCGGGCAGCTTCACAACGTATTTTGCGGAATACGGCGCGCCGTTTCTGTTCAGCTCGTGGACGGGCGGATTCGATGTGATTCCGACGATCGTTCATGAGTTCGGACACTTTGCTGCTTATTATCTGAATGGGAATGCGCTGTCCCGGGGAAACGTGCTCGACCTTGCCGAAATCGATTCGCAGGGGCTTGAACTGTTGACCGTTTTGCGGTATGATACATTATACGGTGCGTATGCGGAAGCGGCAGAGACGGCGGAACTGTTTTATGCGCTTTATGCGCTGATCGAAGGATGCGTGGAGGACGCGTTCCAACAGTTTGCGCATGCACAGCAGGAGCCGACACCGGAAATGCTGAACGCGGAATACGGACGGCTCTGCACAGAATACGGACTGGATACGCTTGGAGCGGAGGGACGTTCGTGGACACAGATCCCGCATACGTTTCAATCTCCCTTTTATTACATCAGTTACACGACAAGCATGAGCGCATCCCTGCAGCTTTATCTGATCGGAAAAAAAGATCCGTACGCCGCTGCAGATGCTTATCGGTCGATTTTGATGCGGAAAGGAAATACCGAGTTCTCCGAAGCACTGACGCGGGCGGGGCTCAGCGATCCGTTTGTGTCGGGTACGATCGAAAAACTGGCGTGTGAACTGAAAAAACGTGCGACAGCATTGTATGAATGATTGAGAAAGACAAAATGAAGCCGCACGAGCTGATTTTGGGATGTTCCGAGCCTTGCGAAACATATGAATTTCTGCACGGGAGAACGGTTGATCGGGACCATGGAACGGGAAACAGACAATAAAAGACAAACCCGAAATTGGATCTTAACGGGCGCAGCGATCGCGTTTGCTGCGCTCGCGGTGGTTGTATGTCTGTTGATGCGACCGGAAACGGAAGCTTTAGACCGCTTTGTGATCCGCTGCGGCAACGGACAGTCGATCGAAGTCCCGGCATGGGAGACGCGAACGATCGTGATCCGAGACGGCAGGATCGTCGAAAAGGCGACAGGGGAAAGCGGAGAAAACGTCATACGTATCGAAAACGGCGAAGCGTGGATGGAGTATGCAAACTGCCCGCACGGCGAGTGTATGCGGCAGGGACGGCTCAGCGCGGAATCGGTGCGGACGCGTCCGCTCGGCACATGGATTGTCTGCGCGCCGCATAAGGTATACATCGAGTATGCGGGAGGTGCGCAATGAAGGTCCGTACGCTGACCAAAATGGCGCTGCTCACTGCTGCTGCGCTGATCCTCGGCTATATCGATTCGCTGATCCCGCTTGTACCGTCGATACCGGGGATCAAGCTTGGCTTGTCCAACCTCGTTTTGCTGTATGCGGTGTTCTATATGCGCCCGGTCGAAACGCTGATCCTGATGCTTTTGAAGGTCGGACTGTCGTCACTGCTGTTCGGCAACGCAGTCGGCGCGCTGTACGCGCTGGCGGGCGGCGTGCTTTCGACGGCGGCAATGCTTTTGATGCGCCGCATTCCGCATATATCCGTGATTCCGGTCAGCACGGTCGGGGGTATACTGCATATTGTCGGACAGTGTGTTATCGGATGTATCCTGATCTCCTGGCAGCCTGTGCTGTTCTATGCGCCGTGGCTATTCATCAGCGGCACGGCAACGGGACTGCTGCTCGGGCTTGCGGCGCGCGCAGCGTTTTACGGGATTGAACGGTATGAAAGGAGGAGCGGCGCATGAAAAGGAAATGGCTTTTCTTTCTGTGCTGTTTGCTGCCGCTGCTCGGCTGCAGCGCTGAGGTCGCGCATTCCGCCGCTGGAATCGCCTGCGACACGGTCGTGACAGTGACGGCATATGCGCCGCAGCAGACTGTTGACGAAACGCTGAGGGTCATTGCGGATTATGAGGCGCTGCTCAGCAAGACGGTCGAAGGCAGCGATATCCGGAGGCTCAATCATGCCGAAGGCGCGCCGGTCGAGGTGCATCCGGAAACGGCAGCGCTTCTGCGCCTTGCGGTTGAGATCGGGGAAGAGAGCGAAGGCGCGTTTGACGTGACGATCGCGCCGCTTTCCGCCATGTGGGATTTTACGTCTGATGATCCCGTTCCGCCCGATCCGGATGCGCTCACAGCGGCTGCCGCTCTTGTTGATTACCGTAATATTGTAATCGATGGGAATACCGTGACGCTATTAAACGGCGCCGAGATCGACCTCGGCGGCATTGCCAAGGGATATATTGCGGACCGCGTTGCGGCGTTTCTTCGGCAAAAGGGCGTCAGAAGCGCGTGCATCAATATGGGCGGCAATGTCGTCACGATCGGAACAAAGCCGAACGGCGATCCCTGGACGATCGGCATTCGCGATCCGAACGGAACGCCGGAGCAGAGCGAAGAGGTGCTGGAGCTCGGTGAAGCAGCGGTGGTCACCAGCGGAAACTATGAGCGTTTCTTTATCAAAGACGGCGTGCGCTATCATCACATACTCGATCCGAAAACGGGCATGCCGGTGTCGACCGGGCTTGCGTCGGTCACGGTCGTCGGTTCGCGTTCCGACCTGTGCGACGCGCTTTCCACCGCCTGCTTTGTGCTCGGGGAAGAGAGAAGCAGAACGCTGCTGGATCGATATGGCGTCCGTGCGATCTTTCTGTATTCCGACGGAACACGCATTGCATATCCGGAACCGTAAAAGACGCAAAAAACGATCCCCCGGCGAAGAACCGGGGGATTTGTGCGTTCTGTTATTTGATCGGCGTGATGGATTCAATGCGGCGCGAGACAGAATACAGTGTTTGCAGATGCGGACGGAACCGCGCAACAAGCGTACCCTGATAGCGACCTTCGATCCGCGTGGAATGGATCACGGTGTTGTTGCCGAGATAGACCATGATGTGTCCGGTCTTGTTGCGGCGCTCGTTCAGCAGCAGAACAAGGTCTCCGCGCTGTAGATTTTGGAAAGCCTCCTTGTTGCGCGGGATGCCGGTATCCTGGAAAGTGATCCGGTTCTTTCCGTTGCAGACGGAGGGAACGATGCCCCATGCGGCGGCGGTCAGATCAAAGATCGGGACGGACGGATATTCCCGCAGATAGTCGTAGCCGCGGTAGATCCAGCTGATGAGTCCCGAGCAGTCATAAGCTTCATCGCCGACGCGGCGTGCATTGCTGTACGGCGTGCCGAGACGGTCATAGATGCTGGAGATCATGCATTCGATGAAATGCGCCTTTTCATCTACGACGTACGGGCAGATACGCCGTGCGCTGTCAAAATACTTGACGGAGATCTGATCGATCTCCACATCGACGACAACGCCGTTTCGAACAGTCAACATGCGACCGTCCCCGAGATACAGTCCGCATTCGGTGAGATCGCCGGAATACGGACCGTGCACAACGACTTCAACATCGGGGACTACAGCGTTGCCCTTGCCGGCGTCGTCCGCGAAGAACAAGAGATCGCCCGCTTCGATCGACTCGTAATCACCGATATACTGCCATTCGGTCTCTTCACCGTCGCAGGTGACGAGATCGCCCGCGCTGTTGAACAGCTTGAAAATCAAAGCGTTATAGATGGGCTGAACATACAGATGCTGCGGATACAGCGTTTCATCCTCAAGCGGCTTTTGGTAAAACTGATAATAGACCTCGTTGAAATGCAGCCCTTCGGCGCACAGCATATCATACAGAAACGTCGCCGGATTGGCATACGGTTCTCCGACATGCGTGCACGCATCGGCAACGAGCGCTTCGGTCGAGAACGTGCTTTCGGGGGTTTCGCAGGATTGGTGCAGCATGGAAAGGAATGTTTCTTCATCGACAAACCGGATCTGTCCAAGCTGTACATAGCCGGTCTTGCCCTCGGTGTTCATGACTGCCGCAAAGCCTTTTTCCGTATCAACACCGATCACGCGGACGACGTCATAGTTCGCGTGCGCCGCGGTCACCGATTCGACCGTGCGCGCCGAATACATGATGCCGTGCGGACGCACCATAACGGCGTATGTGCTGTCCGGCACAGTCAGCTTTGTTTCCTGTGCAGAGCGCACATCGAGATATCCGTCGCCGACGCCGCCGATCGGACGCAGGTGATAATAGGTGCGATCATCCTCTTCAACGGTGCCGAGCACAAGCCATTCATGCGTATATACGCCCTCGGTCGGCGTGAAGGGCGAAATATTTTTGCGCGTATCCGGATCCGTACTGCTGTAAACGGAAGGTCTCGCGCCTCGGGTGGAGACGGTCAAAAAGGTTTCCGTGCCGTACATCAGCGCATCCTGTTTGATCATTTCTTCATCTTCATCAAAGGGGATGGGCGTCGGCGTCGGTTCCGGCGTCGGTTCGGGGGTCGGCGTCGGTTCCGGCGTGGGCGTCGGAACGGGCGGCAGCGTAATCGGGACTTCGGTAGGCGCAACGACCACCGGCTCTTCCTCCGGTGTCGGGTCCGGTTCGATCACGATCGGCTCATCGGTTGCAGGAGCGACCGCCTGCTGCGCAGAGGTATCGCAGGCGACGAAAAATGCTATAAAAAGCAGAATCATCAAGAGTTTCTTCATAGATTGTAGTTTAGCGTCGAATGCACGAAATGTCAATTAACGCAATGTAAAATCTCATCGACACCTTTACAAATCCGACGCCGTTGTGTACAATACGGGCACGGAGGAAATCGTCATGAAACAGGAACATATCGACCGCATAAACGAGCTTGCAAGGAAGGCAAAGACGGAGGACTTGACGCCGGAGGAGACGGAGGAGCGCGACCGTCTCCGCAAGGCATACATTGCGGATTTCCGCAGATCTCTGGAATCCCATCTCGAAAACACCTACGTTGTCGACGCCAAGGGCAATAAAACCAAGCTGCAGAAGAAGCGCTGAACGCATCAAAGCCGGGAGACGGACGATCCGCCTCCCGGTTTTTCAATATCCCGCCTGTATGATCGACCCGTCCACGGCGTTGATGAGAAGCGCCTGCGGCGTCGAATCCGGATCGTCGCGGAAGCTCTTGGTCAAAGGATGGTCGAACAGCACGACCCAGCAGGGGATCTCAAAGTAATCGTCCGAATTGCGCACGTGTACGGTATAGCAGGTCAGAAGCAGCCGATAGACCTCAATCTCCGTTACGGCCTCTTTTTCGAGCCATGAGCCGGACAGCGTCGCGCGCAGCGTATTTTTCACACGGGTCTGCACCTCGGAAAACGGCAGCAGATCCACATTTTCGTTCTCGATCCCGATGATCTCTTTCGGATGGCTGTATCGAAAGCTACGGATTCCGCCTTCGTCGATCAGGATACGGATCTCCTCATCCGGAATGTTCGTTACCTTGGCATAGTCGGGTTCGCTCTCATAGTTTAAGCTGGCCGACGGCTGTATCGGGGAGGAAATGGCGGGGTATCCGCCGTACAGCCGCCGAAGCACAAAACCCCAGCCCTGCGATAGAGAGGTATAGGATCGCTGCGCCCCGTCCCGGTCCGCGCCGCCGTATGGGTGCATTAGGTTTGCTTTCTGTGCATCGACGATCGAGAAATCGGACAGTCCGAGCCGCGCAAGCTCCTGCGTCAGGACCTGTTCGGCGTCCTCGCGGCGCATCGACGGCTCCTTCCAGGCGGCGAAAAGTCCCGGATCCCATCCGACCTGCTTTTGACAGGAGGATTCCGTGACCGTATATCCGTTGAGATCTGCGCTGCTCACATCGAAATACCGTGCATCTTCGCCTTCGCGTCCGATACTGACGATCGCCGTACTGCCGTCCGTCATCGCATATCGCGCGCCGAGGTCGTTGACCGGAACCGAAGCGAAATCGGAGACCGGCTCCGGATCATGCGCATCCGGTGCGTTCTGGATCTGCTCCGCATACCATGCAGATTGCGCCGCAAACTGCTCTTCGGAGATCGCTTCGACCTCGGCAGTCAGCTCGCCGCTTTTCCGCAGATTGTCCGTAGATTCGTTATAATCGTCGACGAATGCCTGAAACTCGCGCTTCCAATCGTCCTTTGTGGATCCGAGACACGTGCGGCTTTTCGGCGTTCCAAGAAGCGCCGAGAGCAGCGCCGCCGTCCGTTCCTGTGAGAAAACCTCCCGGCGGGTGCGATAGACGGGGTAGACGCCGTCGGGACGCTGTACCACGTCGGCATGGATCGAGACCGTGATCTTCCCGCAGTCAAGCGTTTCATCCTCGTCCCACCGGTCCGGAAAACGCTGTGTCTCTTCACTTTGCTCGTTCCGGATCTGATGCTCCGTGACGTTATCGCCTTTGTTCACCACAAACTCTTCCTCCGGCGTCGGCACGCAGGCGAGCAGCAGGAAGAGGGAAAGAAAAATGAGGAACAAGCGTTTCATATCGGTGTACCTCAATACCCCAGCGCGGGGTTGATCACGCTGCCGTCGATCGCGTTGATCTGCAGGTAACATCCACCCGGGATGGACCAAACCGCTTCACTGTCGTTAACCGACCATTCTAATGCAGCGAGACCATTCAGATTCTCTCCGTGCACGACGAGACTGCCGTAAAACGACCATACCGGCGCCAAAAGGTACGTTCCGGTCGCGCCCTCTTTACGGATTCGTACGCTTTCAAGCGCAATCCGGTCGATCCGCAGCGTTGTGTCGGTAATCTTCAAGTCCGTGTAATTGCAGGCGTCTTTTGCTTCTTCAAGGGCAGGGAAGACCTCTACGCCGATCTGCCTCCGGAACGTATCGAGGATCGTATCGAATGGTGCAAGCTCCACATTTTCGTTGACGATGCGCGTCACGGTCGACGGCACATGCCACTCGAACCAGTTTACGCCGGTATCGCGCACGATGAAGTACGCATATTCCTGCTCGCAAGGCTCTGTGAACATGCGATCGCCGCCGTTTTGCGAATAATACCCGTAGACGTCCTGCTGAATCTCCGTCACAGCGCCGGGCATGCCGTTCACGGGGCGCGTAAACCACAATACGTACGCCTGTTCGTCGTGCTGTTCGTTTTCTTCGCC
>JAFOQN010000069.1 GCA_017393775.1 Clostridia bacterium | reverse complement strand
GTCTACTCCCTTAGCAGGGGAGCCCCTTATAGCCACTTGGGTATTTCCGCGTGCTATATCGAGAAAATGGCGGAGATGGTAGGATTTGAACCCACGGATGCTTTCACATCAACGGTTTTCAAGACCGCCTCCTTAAGCCACTCGGACACATCTCCTCGCGCATTGCGCATTATAACAAATCGAAAAGCGAATGTCAATGCCTTTTTCGGCACTTCGGAGATTATCCTTGATTTCCAATGCTTGGCTATGTATAATAATATTGATTTAGCATGTTGAGGGAAACCATTGAAAACAAGTGATTTTAATTATGATCTTCCGAAGGAATTGATCGCACAGACGCCGACTGCCGTTCGCAGTGCATCGCGTCTTTTGACCTATCACCGCGACACGCATTTGATTGAGGATGGGGTGTTTACCGATATCGTCGATAAACTCCGTCCTGACGAAGTGCTTGTGCGAAACAATACGCGCGTCATTCCCGCCCGCATCATCGGTGTACGCGAGGAGACGGGCGGCTCCATGGAGTTCCTTTTACTGCGCCGTATCGAAGGCGACGATTGGGAGTGTTTATGCAAGCCCGCAAAACGCGCAAAGGTTGGTCTTATCTACCGCGTCAATGATGAGCTTTCCGTCGAAGTTCTCGGTGATCTGGCGCTGGATGGCGGCAAATGCGTACGATTGCTCTATCAAGGCATTTTCGAGGAGGTTCTTGACCGTGCAGGGCAGATGCCGCTTCCGCCGTACATCACCGAACGGCTCAATGATCGCGAACGGTATCAGACAGTTTACTCGAAAACGCTCGGCTCCGCCGCGGCGCCGACCGCCGGATTGCACTTTACCGAAGCGCTTTTGGAACAGATTCGTCAAAAGGGTATTCCGATCGTGGACGTTCTTTTGCATGTCGGACTCGGTACGTTCCGCCCGGTCTCCGTAGAAAATGTGGAAGAGCATCACATGCACAGCGAACATTACGAGGTAACGGAGGAAGCTGCCGAAACAATCAACCGTGTGAGAAGGAACGGCGGAAGGATCGTTTGTGTCGGTACAACGACGACGCGGACGCTGGAAAGCGTGACCGATGAACAGGGTATTGTACATCCGGGGATCGGCGAAACAAGCATCTTCATTACACCGGGGTATCGATTCAAGGCGGTCGATGCGCTGATCACCAATTTCCATCTGCCGGAATCGACGCTTCTGATGCTGGTTTCAGCGCTTTGCTCACGCGAAGAGATGCTGGATGTATACCGACATGCCGTGGAACAGCGTTATCGTTTCTTTTCCTTCGGCGACGCCATGTTTATTGAATAAGGGGAACATACTATGGATCAACCGTTTCATTTTGAATTGCTGCATGTGGACAAGCATACCGGCGCGCGTCGCGGACGGTTTTATACGCCGCACGGTGTGATCGAAACGCCCGCCTATATGCCGGTCGGTACGCAGGCGACTGTCAAGGCAATGACACCGCGCGATCTCGACGATGTCAAGGCGCAGATTATTTTAAGCAATACCTACCACCTATATCTCCGTCCGGGTCACGAGCTTGTAAAGGAAGCGGGCGGGCTGCACAAATTCATGCATTGGGATAAGCCGATCCTGACCGACAGCGGCGGGTTCCAGGTGTTCAGCCTTGCCGGGATCAACGATATTCGCGAAGACGGCGTTATGTTCCGTTCGCATATCGACGGAAGCAAGCATTTCTTTACACCCGAAAAAGTTATGGAGATCGAACAAGCTCTCGGCGCGGATATCGCTATGTGCTTCGACGAATGTGCCGATCCGCATAAGGATCATGCTTACGCCGTCAGGGCGATGGACCGCACGCACCGTTGGGCGGAACGCTGCAAGTCAGCGCATACACGCAAGGACCAGGCGCTGTTCGGCATTGTGCAGGGGAGTGTATACAAGGATCTACGCATCGAAAGCGCAAAGGCGCTTGCGTCGATGGACTTTATCGGCTACGGCATCGGCGGACTGTCCGTCGGTGAACCGAAGCCCGTCATGTATGACATGCTGGAAACGATCCGCCCATATATGCCGGAAAACAAGCCGCGTTACCTGATGGGCGTCGGAAGCCCCGATTGTCTTCTCGAAGGGGTGCTGAGAGGGATCGACCTTTTCGACTGCGTGCTGCAGACGCGTTCTGCGAGAAACGGCCTTGCACTCACGCGGAACGGACGTCTGATGCTGCGCAACAAGACGTTCGAGCACGATTTTACGGCGATCGAGGAAGACTGCGACTGCTACGCGTGCCGTAATTTCACGCGCGCATACATTCGTCATCTTATCAAAGCGGACGAGATCCTATCGGCGCAGCTCGTTTCCATGCACAACCTGCGGTTCTCGCTGCGACTCATGGAGGATGCGCGGACCGCGATCGAAAACGATTGCTATGCGGACTTTTCCGCGGAGCTTTTGGGAAGGAAACTGTTCTGATGATCCGATACACGATTGAAACCGAATCGGATATGCTGACGCTTGGCGAGCGGATTGCTTCGCTTTGCGGACGTCACGGCTTTCTTGCACTGTACGGCGATCTCGGCGCGGGAAAGACGGTCTTTGCACGCGGCGTTGCAAAAGCGTTCGGCATCGAACATGTTTCAAGCCCCACGTTTACGATCGTATGCGAGTATCCGACCGTACCGAAACTCTATCACTTTGACGCTTACCGGCTCAGTGATGCGGACGAGCTCTATGCGATCGGCTTCTCCGACTATCTTATGGAAGACGCGCTGATTCTGATGGAATGGGCAAATCTTGTCCCGGAAGCGCTGCCGAAGGAACGGCTGGATATTACGGTCGAGGGCTCCGGCATGGAACCGCGCACGGTCACGATCGAGCCACGCGGCAAGCGGTATGAGGAGGTTTTTCATGAAGATCCTTGCGTTTGAAACGACCGACGCAGTCGCGTCCGTTGCGCTGTATCTTGACGGCGAACAATACGAAACCGTGATCGATACGGATCGGCGTCACGCGGAATCTGTCCTGCCTGCGGCCGAGGCGCTGCTTTCTGCGCACGGTCTTTCGACCGTCGATATGGATGCGTTTGCAGCTGACGTCGGACCCGGGTCGTTCACCGGCGTCCGGATCGGCGTGTGTATGGCAAATGCGCTCGGCGCGGCGCACAGAAAACCGGTCGTTGCGGTCAATGCGCTGGAAACGCTTGCACGTCCGTATCGGAATGAAACCGTTTGCGCTTTGATCGACGCGCGCAACGGCAACGGTTACGGGGCTGTTTATCAAAGAGGAGAGATCGTCAAAGCCCCATGTGCTTGCGTGATCGACGCTTTTACGGCGGATCTGTCCAAAGACTGCCAGATGGTCGGGACGGCGACAAACGACCCGAAAATGCCCTCAGCAGCGGCAGTCGCGTGTATTGCAGCCGAACGAATGGGGGAAAAAGAGATCGCGCCGCTTTATCTGAAGCTTTCGCAGGCAGAACGGATGTGGAACGCATGATCACGGCGCGGGCAATGAAAAAGACCGACGTGAAATCGGTCTACGAGATCGAAGTGCTGTCCTTCCGTACGCCGTGGTCCTATCGGTCCCTCATGGGCGAATTGAAGAACAAAGTCGCGCATTACACCGTACTGGAAAAGGACGGGGAGATCATCGGCTACTGCGGTATGTGGGTGCTTTTCGAAGAATCGCATATCACGAATATCGCCATTCATCCCGCATTCCGCGGCAAGGGCTTCGGCAAACAACTCCTTCATGCGTCGATGCGCGTAGCGGCGTCGTTCGGCGCGGAGATGATGACGTTGGAGGTGCGCGAGACCAACATCGTCGCGCAACGCATGTACGACGAAATGGATTTTATGCAGCAGGGGCGACGCAAACGCTATTATACGGACACGGGAGAAGACGCGCTGCTTTTGTGGAATCGCAATATTCTGCAAACAGCCGAAAAAAATGCTTGCCTAAATGAAACCTATCTGTTACAATTTGAATCGTTTTTGAAAGGGGAATGATTATGAGCTTATACGAAACTTGGCAGCAGGTCGCGCAGTCGCAGCAGACGCGTGAAGCATACGATGCGTTCTGGAATACATATTTTGAAGCGGAAAAGCAGAACTATAAAAAGATCCTTGCGAACCATGATACCGTCTTCTCCGGTAAGCTTTCGGACGTTGCAGCGCAGTTCGATATGGATCCGGTGACGTTCACAGGCTTCCTTGACGGCGCCAATACCAGCTTTGCGGACGGCGAAAAGGACCTCAACGCACTGACCGAAGAGAGCGAGATAACACTGAACTTCGACTTCGACCGCCTCTATATCAACATGCACAACGCAAAGGCGGATTGGCTCTTTAACCTTCCGGAATGGGCAGATGTCCGCACGGAAGAGCAGCGCAGAGAACTGACCAAGCAGTATCGCGCGGAGAAGGTCTTCGTAGCAGCGCCGACCGTCGGCAGAAACGATCCCTGTCCCTGCGGCAGCGGCAAAAAGTACAAAAAGTGCTGCGGTAAATAATCAAAATCTTATTGACAGATTCGAATTCATCTGTTATAATCCAAATTCGGAACTGCGATGCGTCTGTAGCTCAGCAGGATAGAGCAACGGCCTTCTAAGCCGTAGGTCCCGGGTTCGAATCCCTGCAGGCGCGCCAATGCGCATCCCCGGGGAAACGCCTCGGGGGTGCGAATCCTTGTAAGAGCGTTCGTGGTGGATATAGTTCAGTTGGCTAGAATGCCAGATTGTGGCTCTGGAGGTCGTGGGTTCGAGTCCCACTATCCACCCC
>JAFOQN010000068.1 GCA_017393775.1 Clostridia bacterium | reverse complement strand
CTTCTCAACGCAGAAACGGCAAACTTTGCGTCTGCTTCTCGGACGACGGGGACGCAGTTTACGATCTTCCATGTGATGCCTCCTGATAAATTTGAATTAAAACGGTAAGTCGTCGGAATTGATGTCGGTGAATCCGGCAAGATCCTGTGCGGGCGCCTGCGGACGCGGCGCGGAATAACCGCTGCCGTTCTCGTCCGCCGCTTTGGGCGTCAGGAACTCGACTTCATCTGCCGAAACGTCAAGCGACATACGGGTCGTGCCGTCCGTTGCTTCGTAGGTGCGTGCCTGCAGCTCGCCGATGACGGCGACCTTGCGTCCCTTCTGAAGGTAACGCGCGCAGGTGTCGCCCAGCTGCCGCCAGGCATTGATGCGGAAGAAGTCCGTTTGTCTTTCTCCGCTCTGGTTTGCGAAGCGCCGGTTGACGGCGATGGTGAAGGTGCAGACGGTCACGCCGCTGGGCGTGCTGCGCACTTCGGGGTCGCGAGTGAGGTTGCCGATCAAAGTAATTTTATTCATGCTTTCGTATTCCTCCGTTCTTTCGTGCTGTTACTTTGGTTCTTATGCTTCCTTGCGAGTGACCATGTAGCGCATGAGCCGTTCATCGTTGCGCATGTTGCGCTCCAGCTCACGGGGCAGTTCGGGATTCGCGTTGAATACGACCAGAACATAATAGCCCTCGGTCTTGTAGTCGATCGGGTATGCCAGGCGACGCTTGCCCCAAACCTCGGTCTTCTCGATCTCGCCGCCGTTTGCGGTGATAATGTCGGCAAACTTATCCATGACGACCTTATCCGCTTCTTCATCAAGCTCGGGCGTGATCACATACAAAACTTCGTACTGATTCATGTATTTCACCTCCTTATGGACTTTTGGCCTTCTTCTGAAGGCAAGAAGGACCGTTAGCCTTTGAACTATATCACAACTTTTCCCATAATGCAAGGACTTTTTCGGTTTTTTTGCACGGTTTTTTGGCTCTTATCCGCGATCTGCCACCGTCAAAAGCTTCTGTAGATCGCAAGGAGCAGCGCGTCGGACTCGTTCAGAACGCCGCTCTTCATGTCTGCGTTGATCCTTGCAAAGGCTGCAACGGCGTTTTTGAGTTTCGGAAGCGGATACTTCTGCGCGTTTTTCAGCGCGATCTCCGCAGCCTTCGGATTGCCGCCCATCGCTTTGATGATCTCGGGACGCGGACGCTTTTCCTCCTGCATTTCGCGTGCGATCAACATTTGCTTCAAACGCCCTTCCAGAAATGCAGCGACTTTCAGCGGGTTCTCCTGCCCGTCCTTCATTGCGTCCGTCAGCATACGCAGGGCGACCTTTTTGTTGCCCGCAAGCAGCGCGTTCAGCATCGGAAAGACCTCGTATTCGACCGAGGGCGTGACGACGAATTTCAGAATATCGGCGGTAATCGCGCCGCCGTTTCCGACGTAATCGCAAAGCTTGGAAACTTCGTTTTCAAGTCGATACGCGTCCGTTCCGACCATGGAGACGAGCTGATATGCTTCCGGCCGGTCGAGCCGCACGCCGCGCTGCGCACAGAGGATCTTTACCATGTCCTCCGCACGGTCCTCGGAAAGTGGGTCAAACGACACACAGCGGTCTTTGGCGACAAAGAGCTTTGCGAACGGCGTTTCTCTGCCCTTGCCGCGCCGCACGAACAGAATCACCGCATCCGTCGGACGGAAGAGCGCATTGAGCGCGCCGCGTTTTTCGAGGTCCGCACAGAGCATATCCTCGTCAAACTCCGTAAAAATCGAAACGCACAGCGCATCAAACACCGGCACGGCATGCGCGGCGTCAAGCACGGCGGAAGCGTCCGGCGTCTTCATCCGCTTGAGGTTCAGATCCAGAAATCCCGGGTCGAGAAGCGCGGTGATCCGGTCGACAGCCTGCTGCTTCAAAAGCTCCTCCGCACCCTCAAACAGGTACGCGCCGGACAGTTTGCGGTTCTTTGTGAGGTTGTAAAGCTCTTTTTCGGTCATAACCGCATTATACCACAAAACCAGCCGGATGACAACGGAAACCTGCATGCGGAAAAACCGTGACACGGCGGCGCGCTTGTGGTATGATGTATAAAATCGGACAGAACGGAGCGAAACGGCATGACAAAACGCGTGATCCTGCTGAACGGACCTTCCTCCGCCGGAAAATCTACGCTCGCAAAGGCGCTCGAAACGCTCGTTTCGAAACGGAGAAACGAGCGGTACGCGATCGTTTTAGATCGACGATCATATGCGGATTTCGACGGGCGAGACGATCTATGAGGATGACGTGTTCGAGATCTCGGGCGAGATGATTGCCGACGTCATCGAAGTGCTCAGAACCGCGCCGGGCGCGATCGTCGACCACGTCATCACGAGCGAGCGGATCTATCGGCAGTTTACGGATGCGATGCGTCCGTATACGCTGCACACGGTGCGGGTGACCTGTCCTTTAGAGGTGCTTTTTAAGCGGGAGCAGACGCGGAAAAACCGCTGTCCGGGCTCGGCGGAGGCGTCGTTTACCTATCTGTATCCGAAGGACGGCTATGATCTTGCGGTCGACACGCATGAAATGACGGCGGAACAGTGCGCCGAAGCGATCCCGGCGGCGCTGTGTTCGGGCGGCGAACGGTAGAAACAAAAGAGGAGGGGCAGCATGGGACTGAAACTGATCAAGCTGAAAAAATCATATGAAAAGCAGCTCGGAGAGATGATCGACGAATGGAAAGCCGATCAGGAGCAGAATCACACGAATCATTCCCCGTGGGCGATCTTTAAAAATGATTATCGCGACTTTGATTTCTATCTTGCGCATCTGGAGCTGAAGGAACCCGAAGACGGCAAGGTCCCGGATTCCGTGTTTTTCCTGCTGGACGAGGAGCGCGACCGTCTCTTGGGCGCGGTGAACATCCGACATTATCTGAATGAGTACCTGCTTCGGGACGGCGGACACATCGGCGACGGCATCCGTCCGAGCGAGCGCAGAAAAGGCTACGGCACGGAGATCCTGCGCCTTGCGCTTTCGGAATGCGAAGCGCTCGGAATCAGCCGTGTACTTGTTTGCTGCGACAAGTCCAACACCGGCTCCGCTAAGGCGATCCAAAAGAACGGCGGTGTTTTGGAAAGCGAATTTGTAAACGAGGACGGCGAGACCGAGCAGCGGTACTGGATCCAAATCGGCGCCGATCCGCACAAGATCGATTCAAAGAACAGCTGGCTCGCTTTCTGCGGACTGGATTGTGAAGCCTGCAAAGCGCGGCTTGCGACGGTCAGATGCGACGAAGCACTGAAAGAGAAGGTCGCAAAGGAATGGTCCGAATTGAACGGCGTTGAAATCACGCCCGAGATGATCCGCTGCGACGGCTGCCGCGTTGCAGGCGCAAAGACCGCGTTCTGCGATTCGCTTTGTTCGATCCGGCAGTGCGCGCTGCAAAAGCACGTTGAAACGTGCCGCGACTGCAGGAAAAAGCGTGGCTGTGAAATACTCGGCATGATCGCAGATAACAGCGCGGAAGCGCGGAAAAATCTTGCAATCGATGATTGATCAGGAGGAACGCATATGAAAAAAGTCATTTCCATGATTCTCGTTCTGCTGCTTGTTTTCGGACTTGCCGGCTGCACGCCGTACCGGTCGCATTACAAAGCCTTTCTTTTTGTGCATTACAACGAACGGGACAATGCCTATATGCGCTTTGACCGCTTCGAGGGCACGATGGTCTTTACGCTGCACGGCGATACACCGGGCATTCTGCGTTATTCCGCAAAGCTTGCGGGCGGCAGCGCAACGTTTTTCTATGACTGCGGCGACGGCAAGACCGAGTTTTGCTCAATCGGCGGAGGCGACGCGTTTGAAAACACCATGGAGTTTCCGAACCGCGGCACGGTCTATATCATTGTGGAAACGGACGGCGCGTGCGAAAACGGTGATTTCTCGTTCGCCCTCGAATGAACGTGTTGAACCGATATGGAGCTCTTTTATACAAGCGACAGAAACGAGTGGCGAAACTGGCTTTCGACGCACTTTGAAACGGCACGGGAGGTCTGGTTCGTATTCCCGACGAAGGCGTCGGGAGAGCCCACGCTCTCCTACAACGACGCGGTTGAGGAGGCGCTGTGCTTCGGCTGGATCGACGGAAGAGCCGGCAGGTTGGATGAAACCCATCATATCCGGCGGTTTACGCCGCGGCGTAAGGGAAGCGCATATTCCCGTCCGAACATCGAACGGCTGATCAAGCTCGACGCACAGGGGCTGATCCACCCGTGCGTTAGGGAACGTGTGCTGCCGGTCATTTCCGCGCCGTTCGTTTACCCGGAGGATATCATGGACGCGCTCCAAGAAGATCCCGCCGTATGGGAAACTTTTCAGCACTTTCCGGAACCGTACCGCCGCATCCGCACAGCCTTCATCGACGCGGCGCGCAAGCGCCCGGAGGAGTTTCAAAAGCGACTTAATAGCTTTCTTGAAAAGACCCGCCGAAACCGGATCATAAAAGGCTACGGCGGGATCGACGCGTACTACGGGGAGGACTTATGATCAAACTGCGTGATATGATCGGATCGGATATCGAGGACTATGTGCGCTGGTTCACCGTCGAGACCGAATGGATGGACTGGGACGCACCGTGGGAGACGGAGGCGACCACGGCGGAAGCGGAGCGGGCAGGCTGGACGGAATACTATGAACAGGTAAAGGAGCTTCCGCAGGACGCGCCGCGCTGGAAATACGAGATCGAGCTGGACGGCAGGCACGTCGGCTGGGTCAGTCGCTATTATGATCTCGGGTATCTCGAAAATGCCGAGAAGATCCCGGCGGTCGGGATCGACCTTGCGGAGCCGTCCGCGCGAGGCCGCGGCGTCGGCACGGAAGCGCTCCGGCAGTTTATCGGGTATCTCAAAGCCAACGGCGCACGGTGCGTGTATACGCAGACATGGTCGGGAAACGCCGCCATGCTGCGGACCGCACAAAAGCTCGGCTTCGTTCCGTATGTCCGAAGGAAGGACCTTCGCACGGTCCGCGGAAAGGAATACGACGCGCTGACGCTGAAACTGGATTTATCTTCGGAGGAATAAAAATGACCGGATACATGGCGGAAATGCGAAAGCTCGTGGGACACCGGACGGTGATGCAGTGCGCGGCAAGCGTCGTGTGCATCGACGATACCGGGAGGATACTGCTCGGGCGCCGCTCGGACAATCATCTGTGGGGATATGCGGGCGGCGCGGCAGAGATCGACGAGCGCGCCGAGGACTGCGCAAAACGGGAGCTGTTCGAGGAAATGGGGCTGGTTGCGGACGAGCTCACGTTCTTCTGCGTCAATTCGGGACCGGAAGCGCACTATATCTATCCGAACGGCGACGAGGTCTCAAACTTTGAGATCGTGTATGTCTGCCGCCGCTGGCACTGCGAACCGGAAGCGCGCGACGGCGAGATGGAAGCGCTGCGTTTTTTCGCAAAGGACGAAATCGACCTTGCCGAAATCTCACCCCCGATCCGGCGGGTCGTGGCGGCGCTGACGGACCGGCTATCCGACTGAAAGAATGACCGCATTCCTGCCCTCCCCTTTGAGGGAAAGACGGCGAGGTACGAGCCGGATGAGGCGGAAAGCAAAAGACTCGAGAACGGGCATATCTGAACGGAGGCAATATGATTGTACCGGTTGATCGATCGAATCTCATGGAAGCGGCGGCGGTGCATGCCTCGGCTTTTCGGAAACCGGGAACCGGAAGATCACCCCAGGCGGGCTCGACGAGATCGAGTTTACATGGAAAGGAATGCATATGGAAACCGAACGGCTGATCATCGACCGGATCAAAGAATCCGATAAGGAAAACTATTTCAACAACATTTCACACGACAGAAAGGTGCTCGAAACCTTCGTCTGCCGCTATGCGGAATCGCTCGAAACCTTCGACTTTTCGACCTATCTCGGGCGGGACGATCTCTTTGCGATCCGGCTGAAGGAAAGCGGACGACTCATCGGAATCATCCTGTATTTCGACGAGACCGACGGCGCATGTGAGATCGGCTACGGGATCGGCTCGGCGTATTGGAACAACGGCTATGTAACCGAGGCGTGCAAAAGGTTTTTATCTTATCTTTTCAAGGAAAAGGGCATGAAAAGCGTCTGCGCTTCGTATTTCACCGGCAATGACGCCTCGCGCCGCGTGATGGAAAAGTGCGGCATGACCTTCTCCCGCTTTTCGCCGAAGGAGTTTGAATATCTCGGAAGGATGCGCGATCTCACCTATTACGCGATCGACCGGGAGCACTTTGAAAGCCCAACTCGCTGACAATACATCAACAAAAAGCGCCGCAGTTTCGCGGCGCTTTTATCATGCATTTATGCTTAAAGCGGAAGGGTTCGTACCCAGTCCTTGAGCTCGCGCTCGGAGACCTTCGGCGGGAAGACGCGTCCCTGCAGGACCTTTGCCTTCGAAAGCTCCGCCATGCGTGCGGGCGCTTTCCCGAGTCCTGAGCCGCCGGAGGTGGCAAACGGGACGATCGTCTTGCCCGCGAAATCGTACGTTTCGAGGAATGTATCGACGATCGAGGGCTCGCGGTACCACCAGATCGGGAAGCCCACGAAGACCACATCGGCGCCGGCGACCGGCGCGTCTTTATGCTTCATCGGCGGGCGGCAGGTTTCATCCTGCATCTCGAGCGTACTGCGGGAATGCTTGTCCATCCAGTTGAGATCCGCGGGGGTATAGCGCGGAACGGGCACGATCTCGCAGATCGTCGCGTTCAATGCCGCGGCAAGCCGTTTTGCGACCTGTTCGGTCACGCCGCTTGCGGAAAAATAGGTTACCAGAGCGTTCATTTTGTCCTCCTTAAAAGCTTTCTTTCAAGATTTCAATAACCTCGTCGCGGGTCAGCGTGTGGTAGCCCGCGCCTTCCGAGAGGAGCGTCGCGTCGGCAATGCCCTCGATCATATTCTCGGTCGCGCCGAGATCACGCATCGACACCGCCACGCCGATCTCTTTCATCCAGTCCTGCATGGCACATAGACCAGCCTCGGCGATCTCCGAGTCTGTCTTTCCTGTCGGATCGATCCGCCAGACCTCCCTTGCAAAGCGCACAAACTTCGAAAGTCCGTACGGCAGAACGAGCCGGTAGTACGGCAGCGAGACCGCGGCGAGCGTCAGCCCGTGCGTGGCGTCGGTGTACGCCCCGAGCGCCTGGCCGAGCGCGTGTACCGTCCAGTCCTGCGTCTTACCGCAGCCGATCAGGTTGTTGAGCGCCCATGTCGCCGCCCACATGATGTTCGACCGCGCCTCATAGTTCTCGGGATTATGAATAACGGTCAGCGAAGCGTCGACGACCGAACGCATCAGCGCTTCCGAGAGCGCGTCGCTCACATTGTTGTCTGTGCCCGAAAAGTATTGCTCGCAGATGTGGCTAAAAATATCGTACACGCCCGAAACCGTCTGCCGCATCGGGAGCGTGTAGGTGAATATCGGATTCAGGATTGAGAACTTCGGGTTCACGCGCTCGTCAAAGACCTTGCCGATCTTGAGCTTCTGCGCATCGTTCGTGATAACGGCGCAGTTGTTCATTTCGGAGCCGGTGCCGGCCATTGTCAGCACGCACCCGACCGGCACGATCTCGCACGAGGGATTTTCGTACCGCACAAAATATTTCTCCCACGGGTCCTCGTCACAGTGAACGGAGACGGCAACCGCCTTCGCGTAGTCGCAACACGAACCGCCGCCGACCGCGAGCAGCAGATCGACGCGGTTTTCGCGCGCAATGCGTACGCCCTCTTTGAGTTTTTCGACGGTCGGGTTCGGCATGACGCCGCCGTCCTCAACGACCGTTTTGCCGCATTTGCGAAGAATCTCCGTGACCGCGTCATAGACGCCGTTTTTCTTCAACGAGCCGCCGCCGTAGATGAGCTGCACGGTCTTTCCGTACTTCGGAAGCTCCTTGAAAAGCCCTTCGAGCGCGTTTTCGCCGAAATAGAGTTTAGTCGGGTTATGGAAGGTAAAGGTTCCGAGCATGAGATCCCTCCGTTCAGCCGCGCGGCGG
>JAFOQN010000067.1 GCA_017393775.1 Clostridia bacterium | reverse complement strand
TAATCAATCCAATCAAAATAGCAGGCAGCAGAAATATCGGAGAAATGGGGGATTCCCTGTTTATCAAAGCCTTTAGAAACACGGCTAGCGCACAAATCAACATCGGGGGTATGCCAAAAGGCAATGCTTTTCCAATGGCCCCTTCTGCATCACGAATCATAACCGCATTTTGCGGACAGGGTGGACTTTGATGTGATGTACCAAATTCCTTTTTATTTCCTTCCCACACGATTGTTGCCATTTTGTCCTCAAAATCAATTATCTTGAAATAGTATCTTTTCGATATATCCCACTTTGTTGCATTCAATCTATCACAGATTCCAATAAGAAGCAACGCAAAAGCACAGCCGACAGAAACCGACTGTGCATTTGAAATTTCCCCCTTGACAGAATGCCTCCGAAGGGCTCTTTCATTTATGATTCAAACTGCTCGGCGGCCTGCTTTAAAAGCGCGCGGATCGGAAGATGCTGCGGACAGATTTCCTCGCACTGACCGCATTCGATGCAGTCCGACGCCTTGCCGCCTTTGCGGGTCGCCCAGCCGTAGTGGCTGCCGGGACGGTTCGGAAACTTGATCTTATCGTTTACACAGCGGAATACGCCGGGAATATTGATCTCCATCGGACAGCCGTCCGTGCAGTAGCGGCAGCCGGTGCATTCGACAAGCTTCAGTGCATGCATCATCTCACGGACCTCTTTGATCGCCTGATGCGCATCGGAGGACAGCGGTTTCGGATCCATCATAAACGTGATGTTCTCTTTCATCTGTTCCACATTATTCATGCCGGAGAGGATCATCACGACCTGTTCCTGCTCCGCTACAAACCGCAGCGCAATCTCCGCAGGAGAGCCTTCGTTCAGCACCGAAAACTTTTCAAGCGCCGCATCCGGCAAAAAAACCAGCCCGCCGCCTTTGATCGGCTCCATCACGAGCACAGGCTTGTCGTGCTTCTTCAAGACGTCCATGCAGCCCTGCGACTGTACGTTCGGATCGTCGAGGTCCAGATAATTATACTGAATCTGCACGATCTCAAGCTCCGGATGCTCATTGAGTACGCGATCCAGAAACTCCGGCGAATCATGGAACGACATGCCGACGTGCTTTACCTTACCCTGCTTTTTCAGTTTCTGCGCGATCTCGAATGCACAGCAGTCGGTGTATTTCGGATAGTTCCCCTGAGATACTGCGTGAATCAGATAAAAATCGAAGTATTCTACACCGCAATTCTTTAATTGCGTTTCAAACAAAGGAAGAATATCCTCTTCCTTCTCAAAGCAGCTCGAGGTAAGCTTGTTTGTGAGAACGTACATTTCACGCGGATAACGACTGGTTAATCCCTCCCGCAACGCGATCTCACTCTTGCCGTCGTAATATACATGCGCCGTATCAAAATAGTTGAAGCCCGCCGCAAGATAGCAATCCACCATCTCACGGAAATTATCGAGGTCCACCTCACCGTTTGCATCGAGCTGCATGCGCATACATCCAAAAGCAAGCTTGCCCTTTAAAAGCTCCGAAAAACGTTCCATACCATGCCTCCTGCATTGTTGTTCATTATGATTGTAACGGTCAAAGACGCCGTCTGTCAATGAAAAAGAACGGAGTTTACTGCTGTTCCTAACCATAAAACACAGAATAAAAGATCTGTCTGATTACCAAAAAAGAAATAATTTATTCTAATATTATATAAACCGATCCGGTTGATATGTTCACAATTTTGACATATTATCCACTCTTCTTTTCCACCTTATCCACTGAGTTATCCACATTTCTTTTGTGTTGTTGGAACAGATCTGATGAAAAAAGGCGGAGATGCACCGCCTTCGGTATGTATGATTGCCGTATCTATTAATAAACACGCATCGGAACAATCAGATAGAGATAAGCGTCACCCTGTACCGGCCGGATCACGCACGGACTGATCGGGCTGTTGAATTCGATATAGACCGTTTCGTCCGAGATATTTTTCAGGATGTTCAGGATATACTTGGGATTGAATGCAATATCAATCGGGTCGCCGACGATGCTGACCTCCATTGTGTCCTCGCCGCGGCCTACAAAGCTCTCCGCACTCATGGTGAGCATGTCGCCTTCGAAATGCAGCATTACGCTGTTGTTGCCCTCTCTGGCGATCAGCTGTGCGCGATCGGTCATGGTATAAAGGTCCTGCGTGTTCACAAGCACGCGTGTTTTGCACTCCTTCGGAATGATGCGCTTGTAATCGATGTAATTGCCGTCCAAAAGACGCGCGGTCAGACGCGTTTCGTTGACTTCAACGGTAAGGTGCGTTTTGGTGATGGAGATCGTAACATCCTGTTCCGTCTCTTCCGCCATCTTTGCAATCTCTGTTAGAACCTTTCCCTGCACGATCGTCCGCGCTTCAACGCCGGCGTTTTCGGTGTGCAGGTTCGTCATTGCGAACTGGAAGGAGTCTGTCGCAACAAAGGTCAGCATATCCGCGTTCGCTTCGATCAGCGCGCCGGTCAGAACTGGTCTGGAATCGTCCATGGAAACAGCAAAAACTGTGTGATCGATCATGCTTTTCAGCTGATCCGCTTTCACTTTCAGATCCACCACGTCGCCCTTTGCGCGCATGATCGGAAACTCGTCGAACTCAACGCACTGCAGTCTTTGCTTGACTCTGCCGCTTTTGATCTTTAAAATCATGCCTTCCTGTTCCGCAACGAGCGGTTCGTTCGGCATTTTTCGAAGAATTTCCGCCAAAAACTTTCCTTTTAATACGCACTTTCCCTCTTCTTCCACGGTTGCCGGAAGCACGCATTCCTTTTGAAACATCAGATCCGAACAGGTCAGTCTCAATCCTTCGTTGGTCGCTTCGATCAGCACGCCTTCGAGCGCCGGCATTGCCGAACGTACGGGCAGCGCTTTAATAACGGAGAGAACGCCTGCGCAGAGGTCTTCGGTTTGCATCATAAATTTCATATCGGTTCCTTTGTTTCCTTTCCGGCGGTTATCCACCATTTCTTTGTCTATTGATCGGTATTCTTGATTCTTTTTACAGCAGTCGCAGTCGTAGGTTGTGTGGAGAAGAGGGAAAACCCGTTCGCTCCGCATGCGTTCGTCAATTTTACTGTGGGCTGCGGTGTGCGCTTTCTGTGGAAGATTCTCCTTTTTTTCCACGTTATCCACGCCGTCCCCATTATCCTAAAAACATCCACTTACATATTCCACAGTCTGTGGAAAACCAAAACTATCCTTCCTTAATGCGCGTCTGAATGCTTTCTATCGTATCTTTAAATCCCGGATCGTCGTCGATCATCTGTGCAATTTTTTTACACGCCGAGATCGCTGTTGTATGATCGTCACGGTCGAACAGCGTTGCGATCCGCTTATAAGGCAGGCTTAAAAGCGTATGGCAGAAGTACATGGCGATCTGCCGCGGAATCACAACTTCTTTATCACGCCGCTGCGACATCAGGCTTTCAAGCTGGATCGAATAATACTCCGCAACCGTTTCCTTGATGCGGTCCGGCGTCACAACGATATCCTGCTTCTGCGGCAGAATGTCTTTCATTGCTTCCTTTGCAAGGTTCATTGTGATCGGCAGCCGCTTAAGATTTGCATATGCAATGACGCGATTTAAGCTGCCTTCCAGCTTCCGGATGTTGTCAACGATGTTTTCCGCAATAAAATTGATGATGTCGTCGGAGATCTCAACATTCCGGTTCTGCGCGCGGTTCCGTAAAATTGCGGTACGCGTTTCCAGGTCCGGCGCCTGAATGTCCGCAACCAAACCCCATTCAAAGCGCGAGGAAAGACGCTCTTCCAACGCTTTGATCTCCTTCGGCGGACGGTCCGAGCTGATCACAATCTGTTTACCCGCGTTATGCAGCGTGTTGAATGTATTGAAAAACTCCTCCTGCACCGCCTGTTTGCCCGCGATAAACTGAATATCGTCGATCATCAGAAGGTCCACGTTGCGGTATCGCTGCCGAAACTCTACATTTTTGCCGGCGCGGACCGCCTCGATCATGTCGTTGGTGAACATTTCGCTCGTGACGTACACGATACGCGCTGCGGGATTCATTTCCCTGACGGCATGTCCGATCGCGTGCATCAGATGCGTTTTGCCGAGTCCCACGCCGCCGTACAGGAACAGCGGGTTATACGCTTTGCCGGGCGCTTCGACGACCGCAAGCGACGCCGCATGCGCAAAGTTGTTCGATTTGCCGACGACGAAGGTTTCAAATGTGTATTCTGGGTTCAGCATCAGAGAGTTCAAAGGAACCTCTTCGGATGCCGTTTCGATGAAATCTTTCCGTTGCGGAGGCAGAATCAAAAGCACGCCTACCACATCCGGTTCCGCTTTCTGCACGGCGGACCGGATATGCTCAAAATAATACTCCGTGACTGTATTTTTTACGACCTCGTTCGTCGCTTCCAAAACCAGCACGCCGTTTTTCACGGTGACCGGATCGAGTGAATCGATCCAGCGGTGGAACGTCACCGGCGAAATCTGCGGGCGGATGATCTCTCTCGCGTCAAACCATATCTTTTTCAAATCTTCCATCGTTTACCCCAATCGTTTATCAGGAAAATAGCACTTTCAGCGCTTTTCTACCTCTAATATCATAACAGATTTTTCGGCGCTTGAAAAGTCCCCTTTTCCCGGATCGGCAGCAAAGGTGCATCCGGAATTGACGGATTATCCGGAATCGGCGCGGGGGTGCACCGTTTATGACGCGAATGCGCAAGAAAAAAATGCTGCATAAAAAAAAGACACATTGCGCAAATTCATCGCCTTTTTGACACATGATAACAGGGAAAAGCGATCTTTTTGCAACAGAAATATGTCCGAAAAGAAAAGTTTTCCGCCGTATCCTTGCAACGCGAAGGGCATGGCGGTATAATCGAGATGGTAAAAGAGGTGTATCATGAAACAGAAATTCAAGCCGATCGTCAATTCCGATCTGATCGGCGACTATATCACCATAGAGCTTCCGGGCTTTCCCGGCGCGCATCCGAAGCCGGAACCCTGCCGCGTCCACTACCTCACGATGGGCAGCGGGGAACCGCTCCTGCTCGTGCATTCGGTCGGGCAGTCGATCTACACCTGGCGCGAGCTCATGCCGATGCTTGCGGAAAGTTACTGCGTAATTGCGATCGACCTGTTGGGCTTCGGGCATTCCGACCGGCCTCTTTCCTTCAACTATTCAATGGATGAAACGGCGGACGTGCTCATAAAGTGTCTCGACGCACTGGGCGTCAAAAAAACGCACGCACTCGGCGTCACGATAGGCGCGGTCTATACGATGTACGCCGCAGTGAAATATCCGGACCGGTTCATGAAGGTCATTGCGCTGACGCCCGGCGGGATCACGGACAAAATGCCGAAAAAGATCCGCAGGCTTGAAGGTCCGTTCGGCGTTTTCTTCCGCGAGCTGTACAGCAAAAAGGATTTTCAGCAGTATATGCCGCTGTTCTATTACGACGGAACGGTCTGCACGGATACGGTGATCGATCAGTACTATAAAACTTGCGACGATCACGCGTCGCGGCAGGCGATCATGTACGCGATCCGCAATTTCGACGAGGAATACGCGCTCGACGCGATCAAAAGAGCCGGACGCGAGTTTTTCATCATCTGGGGCGACGAGGATAGGATGCAGCCGATCAAACGGCTTTTCGAGCTGCGGGAAATGCTGCCGGAAAGTGTGTACCACAGCATCCGCAACACGGGACACTGGATGCACGAGGAAAAGGCGGCGCAGATCGCGGAGGCGGCGGACCGCTACATCCGCTATAAAGGGGAAGAAACATGATCGAAACCTTTTCGCTTGGGGATACGGTGCGCATGAAGAAGCCGCATGCCTGCGGGAACGATCTCTGGACGGTGATCCGTACCGGCGCGGATGTGAAGATCAGATGCCGGGAATGCGGGCGCGTCGTCATGCTCGACCGTCTTGCATTTATGAAGGCGGCGAAGAAAATCATGGAGAAAGAAACGGAATAAATGGAAAAAAGATTGATCGACCGGAAGAGCGTCACAAAGATGACCGTCGGAAGAATGCGGCGCGAAGCGGAAAAGCGCAACGAATCCATGGAGGGAGGCGTTCTTTGGCGCGCGCTGGATTTCGGTCTGTACCTTATTATGATCGTACTGATCATGTTCGCGGTACGTACCGTGCTCATCGACCCGGTACGCGTGGACGGACGTTCCATGCTCGATACGCTCGTGGACGGTCAGGTCATGCTGGTCGACCGCACGGCGTACACATTTCAGAAGCCTGCGCGCGGGGACATCGTCCTGTGTTACTATCCGGATGACTACTATACTTCGCAGGAACTTCCTTATGCAACGCGCGTCAAGCGCGTGGTCGCGGTCGCAGGGGACACGATCGAAACGGTCGACGGCGTCTTGTATGTGAACGGCGAACGGATCGAGGAACCGTATCTCACACCGGAACGTATCGGCGGACAGTTCATCCGTCCGCAGACGATCCCGGAGGGCTGTGTCTATGTGCTTGGCGACAATCGTGCGGTCAGCCGCGATTCGCGCTATGACACGGTCGGATCGATCCCGCTGTACCGCGTGGTCGGCAAGGTCCGCATGGTCATTTATCCATTCAAAAACGCGCATCTCATCTGACTATGAATACACGCACCGAACGGTATCGAAACGAACATCGCGCACAGAGCGTTTTAGGCTGGATCTTTGCGGGTCTCATCGGGCTTGCGATCGTGTTCGGCGTACTGTTTCTGTGGTTTTCGCCGGTATACATTGCGGACGCATCCATGGAACCGACACTCGTTGTAGGCGATACGGTCTTTTATGACCGGCTGTACCGGCATTTCTATGAATTTCGGCGCGGGGACATGGTCGTGTACCGCGATCCGGAAACGAATGCGCTTCTCATCAAACGCGTGATCGCGCTCGGCGGGGAAACGGTCGAGTCGAAGAACGGCGTGCTGATCATCGACGGCAAGTACGGACTGGACGAGCGGCGATACTCTGCGACGGATCCGATCGATTTTCCGGAAACGAAGGTGCCGGAGGGCAAGGTGTTCGTGCTTTCGGATGACCGGAACTACGGCGAGGACAGCCGGAAGGAAACGATCGGGTGTCTGGGACCCGAGGACATCATCGGCATCGTGCGTGTGCGGATGCGCGACTTTACCATTTTCACGAACGACCCTTGACGAGCGACGTTTTTTTTGCTATAGTAGACCCGACGCAGGGGCGCCGAACGACCTTCGGCTGAGAAGCACCCTTGGAACCTGTTGGGTCATGCCATCGAAGGAAGCGTAACCATAAGCTTTTCGGATGCTGTCCCGACCGGGGCGGCATCATTT
>JAFOQN010000006.1 GCA_017393775.1 Clostridia bacterium | reverse complement strand
GGAGCAGAGAGCCAACAATATTGCGGAAGGGCAAAGTGAACCAGATGCCTCAAAAAGTTACTATGACAATCTGAACCCGCTTTGTATCATCAACGCAATCGACGGCACGATCATCGATCCGTACAAGGGATATTGAGGAGATTCGCTATGAAAAAGATCCTGGCTATCCTGTTTGCAACGGTTTTTCTCTGTGCCTGTGTCCCGACGCCGGAACAGGACGCGGTGAAACAAAAGGACACGAATGTGCTGATTGACACGGTGAAAAAAGAGGAGCAGAAGGACGAACAGGCGCAGGAGCAGCAGGGCGAAGCCGTATCGACGCCGACACCGGTGAAAATGCAGATGCCGGAACGCTTCCAATGCGACTTTGTGACGAGCGACGGAGCGAAGATTGAAGGCGACGTCGAGATCCGTGTTTTGACGGACAGCGTTTTTCCCATGCTGCGCGTCGAACGCCGCAGTCTGACGGATGCAGAACGCCTGACGCTTGCCAAAAGGTTTTTGCACGCGGAGGATCTGTATATTTATCAGGATGTGTTGGATCGCCGAAGCGTTGAGGATATGATCCGCGGATTGCTAAACGAACCGACGTTTGAGGAATACCGGAAGGACTACGGTATGTCTACGGCAACAACGGAAGATTATGAAGAATTCTTAGCGTACCGCAGGGAGCAGCTTGCCTACTGGCAGGAATACTACCGCAATATTCCGACGGACGGATCGGCGATGCCGTTTCAGAAATGGGACGGCACTGCGCCGACCGGCGAAACGACCTTTATACACATCGTAACGGAATCCGAGGGCAGGACGAACATTGCATTTCAACCGAACATTCTCGTGTTCCGAGACGACACGGGACGCGTGATGGAGTATACCAACCCGCAGAGCGATCGAAAAAAGAACGCACATGCGTTCGGCTTCAACATCACGGACAAGCCCGGCGTCGAGCGGATCGAACAGGAGGATTACGACATTTTGCACGACGGCGCGTCGGTCACGCCGCGCGCGGCGGCAGAAACGATTTTGTCGTATTTTGACGGACTGGTCGATCTTTGCGTCGATGATATCTATTGGAGCAACAATGCCGACACCGATGGCGACGGAGCGGGGGTCGTCGGCGCATACGGCTATCTGGTTCGTCTGACGCCGGTTTATGACGGCTCGGCGGCGCCGTATATCAACGTCTACGGGATCCACCCGGACAGGGATGAAAAGGAATTGCAGTATGCGCCCGAGTGGAATTACGAATGTGTGATTGCCGCAGTTTCGACAGAGGGAACGCCTCTGTCCCTTGCATGGTATGGAACGTCGAAGGTGACCGAGACGATCTCGGAATCGACGCCGCTGCTCCCGTTCGATGAAATCATGCGTCTTTTTGAACAGCAAGTGAACCGGCAGCTGTACGGCAGCGGCGCGAAGGTGCAGATCACCGGCGTAAAGCTCGGATTGTTCCGCATCCGCGAGAAGAACAGCATGGAAACGGGGCTGATGGTGCCCGCATGGATCTTCGGCGGAACGTACTACGGCGCAGACGGCGATCATCGGGAATTCAGCCCGTTACTGGTCATCAACGCGATCGACGGCAGCATCATCGACTGGAGAAAGGGATATTGAGGAGATTCGCTATGAAAAAGATCCTGGCTATCCTGTTTGCAACGGTTTTTCTCTGTGCCTGTGTCCCGACGCCGGAACAGGATGTGGTCATCAATCGCGGCGAGGAGGACACGGAAGCATTGATTCAAACGACGCCCGCGCCGGATACGGTTCCGATTGCGCAAGCGGCGGCGTCTGCGCTGCCGGAGCAGGAGAAACAGCAGGAAGCAGGCGTGACCGTCATGCACATGGACGAGACCTATCCCTTGGGCATCGGTGATGCGCAGATGGTGTTCGCCGCCGACGTCACCGTGCCGAATCTTGAAAACTGGTCGATCTATGCTGTGCAAAAAGCGCAGTGGGACAAGGATGGACTGAAAACCTTTCTGCTCACCGTCGCGGATGGACAGCCGGTGTATCAGGAGTGGGACACCGTGACCAAGGAATACCTTGCAGAAGCGATCGTTGCAGCTGAAAACAGTGAAAAGGTGCGCAAACAGGACGAGGTCTTCAAGGCGTCGGGCGAAAAAACGCGTGTAGAACTGCTGATGCAGGATTATGAATCTGCGCCGAACTCGATTACACGGACGCCGATTGACTGGGACAATGTTCCGTTTGACGGATCGTTGTTCTGCAGCATATGGCGCGAGGACATCCGCGCGTACTGGAACGTCTTGTATTTCGACGGGAGGTTGGAGTTCAATGCTTTCGACCAACTCATTCAGAACGAGGATCTGGTGCGGCAGGGCGAATACGTCGGCGCCAACCCCGGGCGCGAGCTGACGCATCTTTCACTTTCGCGCGAGGAAGCGCAGGAAAAGGCGGAGGCGCTGTTTCAATCGGTCGGAATCGCGGACGTCACGCTTGCAGAAGACGCCTGCAGGAAGGCGCAGCGGGTCAATCAGTACACCTCAGAGGTACAGTCCGAAGGCTGGCAGCTTGTGTATCGGAAGAACATCGACGGGATTGCGGGGATCGCGCCGCGAAACCATGAGTTGGGCGCGGTGGACGAGAGCTTCGGGGCGGGCTTTCCGCAGGAGACGGTCACAGTCTATGTTGACAGCGTCGGCATCTGGCAGCTTCTGTGGAGCGGCAGATGTGAGATCAAAGAGCAGCTCAGCGATTCGACGGCGCTTCTGGATTTTGACGATGCGATGACGCTGATCAAAAGTCGTCTGCGCATCGAAAACACGCATGCGGCAGACATGGGAACAAAGACAATCCGCGTGACGGACATTACGCTGGGCTACTGCATCGTTTCCCAAAAAGATGCGCAGGACGCGGGCTATACGCTGCCGGTATGGGTGGTCAATTATGAAGTCGACGCCTCATTTGCGCCGGCAACGCTGTATTTCGGCTTTGCAATCAGCGCGCTGAACGGCGCAAACATCCATCTCGAATGAACGCGGCGGAACCAAATATATAAATGCTGCCAATATCGAGCAGAATTTACATCCTCGCAATACCTGTATACGAGTCTGCGACATCTCGGTGCTGCATTGGAAAGGAAAGAGAAATCATTCCGTTTTGATTACAAAACGGAAACAAGTTTTGACATTTCATCAGCTATGATGAAATCAACGATGAACAGCGTGAAGAGGAAATAAGCATATGAGACAAATCTGGGGAGACATCAAACGGGCGGTATTCGGACGGCAGTTTTTGATCGCGTTCGGCGGCATGGTCATATGCCTTTTGATCGGCGCGTTTTCGGATGCGCTTTCCGTGTTCCGCATGGAGGACGGCTATGTGCTCTATGGCTATCACCGAGAGCTTTTGCTGAATGCGCTTTCAAGCGACATCATCCTGTTCGCCGTGCCGATTCTTGCCGCGATTCCCTACACGACTGCGTTTACCGACGACGTGAAATCCGGCTATCTAAAACCGTATCTGACCCGGACAAGCGTCACGCGCTACATCCTCGGCAAGGGGATCGGCGCGGCGGTCTCGGGCGGGCTTGCACTGGTGCTCGGCATCCTCACGGCGCTCGGCATTTTCATGCTTGTGTTCTCGCCGATGGAGGTCTATGGCGAATACGCAGTGGAATCGCGGATTCCGGACATCGTCCTGCGCTGTTTTCTGTTCTTCCTGTCCGGTGCGATGTGGGCAAGCGTGGGGCTTCTTTGTTCGTCGCTCACGCAGAACGTGTACCTTGCTTATGCCGCGCCGTTCATCTTCTATTATGTTTTGATCATCCTGCAGGAGCGCTATTTCCGCACGACCTTCATGCTGAACCCGAAAAACTACCTGACCATGCAGGGCGCGTGGCCGCTTGAAGGCAAGAGCGCGGCGCTGACGCTTTTCATGCTTACGCTGATCCTGCAGCTTGTCTTTTATATGACCGTGCAGACGGAGTTAAGAGACGACAAGCGGCAGAAGCACCATTACGTGGCGCAGAACTTCTCGCAAAAGCTGCTTCAAAAGCGCATTGCACAAGCAAAACCGAAAGCGGTGAAACAGCAGAATCCCGTTCTTTATACGCTGTCGCAGGTGTGGGCGGTTGTGCGGTACAACTTCCGCATGTGGCGCGGCAATGTGCGCATCATCCTGACCTTTGCGCTTGCGTTCATTCTGTGCTTTTTGCTCTCCGACAAGGCGGCGTCGTTTGCCTATGAAATGGGCACAGCAATGCAGGCGTTCGAGCCGTTCGTGTGGACGTTCGGCGACGCAAACTCCGTGCTTTTAATCTCTCTGCTGCTCGTTCTGCTCTTTGCGGATATTCCGTTTTTAGGCGCGGGCGTACCCTATTATCTGGTGCGTATGAAGCGTTCGACGTGGGCGTGGGGACAGCTTGTGTATCTCGTCCTTGCGACGCTCATCTATATGGTGTTCATTCTGATCGCGACAACGCTGATCTGCATGCAAAACAGCTTCGTCGGCAATATGTGGTCGGAAACGGCGGCGATCCTCGGGTATTCAGGCGCAGGCAAGGCGGTCGCGCTTCCTGCGCTTGTGAAGACGCTCGAGATGTCGCGTCCGTACCAATGCGCCATGACGATTTTCCTCCTGATGCTGCTGTACACGCTCGTGCTCGCGCTGCTCATGCTGTTTATGAAGCTGCTGCGCGGCAAGAGCGCGGGCGTGGTGGCGGCATTCGCCTTCTCGCTCTACGGGCTTCTGTTGAACCCGCAGCTCATAAAGCAAATGTTCAACCTCCCGGACGAGTTGATGTATAAGGCAAACGTTGCGGTGGGCTGGCTTTCGCCGCTGAACCAAGCGACGTATCACATGCACAACTTCGGCTATGATCTCTTGCCGCGGCTTTGGCAGACGTATCTGATCTTCCTTGTGCTGATCGCCGGGCTGATGGTCGGCATCCTGCGCGCCATCCGCCGCTATAACTTCATGTTCTTGGGGACGGAGCAATCATAGTTTTCATTCTTCATGTGCCGAAGGCACAATTCATGCCGTAAGGCAATTCATGACCGTAAGGTCAATTCATGCGCATCGCGCAATTCATCTGATGGATGAATACAGAACCGTAGGGACGGGCATAGCCCGTACGCATGAAAGGAGAACTTCATGAAACGAATCATCATTCTTTGCCTGATCCTTTCCCTGTTGCTTGCCTGCGTGCCCACGCCGGAGGAGGAGTACATCGTGACCCATGGGGACAACCGTCCGCCGACAGAGGCGGAGGTCTCCGACGAAGCGGTCGGAAATCCGATCTCCGTGCCTGCGCACGCGTCGCTGAACGCAGATCCGACCGAGCACGTCAGCGTGGTCGTGGATGCGGACGTCGCCTTTGATCCAAACGCGCTGCATCCGATTCTTGAGGCGGAAGCACTGGATTTCACGCAGGATTCCGTTTTCTCAGCGTTGCTGTCGCAGGTGGGCTCCGGCGCAAAGCTTTACGAAAAGTGGGAGGACTCAAAAGCCGAGGTAGGCGAGCGGCTAAGCGCCGCCATGCAGTATGATGGTCAGCTCGGCGAGCTTGTCGATCCGGATATCTCGATCAAGCTATTGCAGGATCAATTTAACAGCGCACCGGAAACACCGGAAAAGATACCCGTGAGCAAGCTGGAATGCGGAAAAAACTATTATCTGGAACAGTCGGACGGAACGATCTCCCTACTTGTCGTAAACTTCGAGTCGAACAGCATAATGATCGGACGCGATATCAGGGACGATTATTGGACCGAGGACTTTATCGGTCCCAACGATCCGATTGTCCTTTCCGATCCCGAGATCTCCGAAACGGACGCACGCGCGAAAGCGGAAGCATTTATGAAAGCGCTCGGTGTGGAATGCGATTGCCTCGTGGAAACACAGCGTGGATTCTCAACCCGATATTATGAGCTTTCCGAGATGCTGTGGCGGTTCACATTCGTGCGGTCGATCGACGGCACGCCTTCGCTGAGCAGACCGAAAAGCTTTATGACTTCCCCGGACACGCCGAGCAGCGTTGGCGCGCCGTGGTCCATCGAGAGTGCATGGGTATATGTCGGCAAGGACGGCGTGGTATGCGCGAATTTCCAAGGGCTTACCAAGATCATGGGCATCACAGTTAAAAATGCGCAGCTTTGCGAGTTCGACAAGGTGCTGGACATGGCCGTGCGGCAGATTGGATATCTGCACGATGGCGCGACGGACAAGCCGCATCATACCTATACCGTGACGAATATCAACCTGTGCTACGGAATGCAGGCGAAGAAGGACGATCTTTCCGTCGGCGTTTATCAGCCGATGTGGGAGGTTACCTATGTCGACGCCGAAGACCCGGATGCGCAGCCGAGTATACTCTATATCTCGGCGCTGACCGGCGGGCACGTCGAACCGCGCTTGACCGTACAAACCTTGATGCGAAATGCCGAATGAAAGCAGTCATGCATCCCGGAGGAACCGATGAAACGAATCATGATCCTTTGCTTATCGCTTGCCCTGCTCCTCGCCTGCGTGCCCACGCCGGAGGAAGAGCCAATCGCACAGAAGGATTCGGATGCGAAAGGAACGGTGCTTTTTGATGCGCTCATTCTGAATGAGCATATTACGGCGGACGCACGTGAGCTCGGCGCCGCATACCTGACAATCGACGCGGACGTCGTGGTGCCGGAGAATGCCGTATTCGGCTTGTCGGAGGTGCGCGAGGGACGGTTTGACTGCGAAACGGTCACCAAGCTTTTGCAATTCTTTGCGGACGGTCGCCCGCTGTATCGCTATTGGGAGGACGATAAAGCGGAGGTCTATCAGAAGCTGCTGGATTTTGAAGCGGTCGCGAACGAAGAGGACGAGATGGATATGATGCTGCTCCAATATCTTCGGGAAGCGTTTGAGAACGCGCCTATGGAGGTCGAGCATGTTCCATTCGCTTTGGAGAGCGTGTCGCCTTCGGAAACGCTCTGCAGTCTGTATGCGGTCGGTGAGAACGATAAGAGCTTTCTGTCCTATACCGATACGCAGTTGATATTCAGTCGGGACAGTTCACTGGATGTCACACCGGAAAGCGGTATAGACCCGGAGGATCCGCTCGAACGGCAGACGCCGCGCATCTCCCGCGAGGACGCCGAAAAAGCCGCAGGAGACCTGATCGATGCGCTGCATATTGACCACGTCGGGCTTTTGGCGGATCAGGTCGAGGAATGTGCGTTTTTCCGGCTGAACCGCACCGTGGAATGGGGGTATCGGTTCCTCTTTACCCCGCGGATCGGAAACATCCCCTGCGGTCATTCGGACAGCTGGACGGTGATCGAATCGGTCCCGCCGTCCGTCGGCGCACCGTGGCCTGACGAGTGGATTGAGGTTTATGTCGGACAGGACGGCGTGATGAAATTTGCCTGGTCAAACCCTGCGGTGTATTCGGAACCGGATGCACGGAACGCATTCGTTCCATTCGACAAAATGCTGAAGCTCTTTCAGAATCAGCTTTTGTATATGTATTCGGCACAGGCAACGCAGGTGCAGGGATTGACGGACGCCGACTTTTCGGTCACGGTCGATCGGATCAAGCTGATGCGCGGCACGATCCAGAAGAAGGACGATTTTTCGGTCGGTCTGAACGTTCCGCTGTGGGAGGTTCGCTATACCGTAACGTATCGGGGCAAGCGGGCGCAGCCGCAATGTATCTATTTCGACGCAGCGGACGGAACCTATGTGGAACCGCGCGTGACATACAAGGATTTGATGTAGTTTACAGAGCTTTGGAGGGACTATGAAACGATTGCTTGTTATTCTTTTAGCACTTACTTTGCTTCTCGCCTGCGTGCCCACGCCGGAGGAGGAGTACGTTGTCAACAAAGGCGACGATACCGTGGAGCAAAAGCTGAACGAGCCGCAGGGCGACGCCCAAAAAGGCGTCGGGCGGCAATCCTTCCCCGACCGCTGGGACGAAGAACCGCTGAAAGAAAGCGAGCACCTTGTCGTCCGCGCGCACGCCGACGTCCGCACCAAAGCGGACGGGCTCTACCCTGTCTACCGTACGCGTGAAAGTGAGATCACGGCGGATACCGTTGAGAACATCGCGGTCAAGTTTTTGGATAAGCCGACGTCGTCCTCGGAATCGCTGATGACCAAGAAGGATTATGAACGGCAGCTGCAGCGCTTTTTAGACGAGCGTGCACGCTATGACGAATGGGTCGCTGCGGGCAAGCCGGACGACTGGAACAATGTGAATGAGTTTGAATATTCGCCGGAGGAAATCGAGGAAGAGATGAACCGGTACAAGAAGTGGATCCAAAACGCGCCGGACAGTTTGACCTCGCAGGCGGTCAACGATTATTCCGGTCTAATACAGAACAAAACCTTGGCGTTTACGCTTGCTTCCGGCGGGGATGCAAGCATCTGCTTCGAAAAGGGCTTCTATGTCATCACAAAGGGCTGCCGTGACTTTCCCAATCTCTACTCCGTGTATGACTATCAGGAGGACCTCAAATGGAAGGAAGGCAGATACGCAGAATGGATGGAGCCCGAAATCTCATATGAGGACGCAAAGAACATCTGTCTTTCGGAAGCGGAACGGCTCGGATTTGTGGGTTTTTCGATTGCAGGCAGCTACGAAGCGACGCTGTTTGAAAGCAAACACCCGGACGCAGCAATCGCGGGCGGCTGGTGCTTCGGGCTCAAACGCGACTTTGACGGCTATCCGCTGCTTGCAAGCGACGTGCATGCGACGCAGGATCTCGAATACGGCAGCGGCGACGGTTATATGGTCAACAAGCATATTCCGCAGGAGCAGCTCCTGATGTTCGTCACAAAGGACGGTTTGCAGATGATCCGGTATGACGGCCCGAAGGATGTATCGGGACTTGTCAATGCAAACGTCGAACTGCTGCCGTTCGACGAGATCAAGGGACGGATCGCAAACGCGCTTCTCAGCTGCTTCCCCTATGAAATGATCCAGCAGTGCACGCAGGATTACGAAGAAAATTGGCCGCGGTTGGAACTTGAGATCTATGACGTCATGCTTTCGACCTTCACCCTGCGCGTGAAGGACTCCTCGGATTTCTATGAGATGCCCTGCTGGATCGTATCCTACGACTGGTGCTTTCCGTTGAACGGCGAAGCCAGCTGGGAATACCTCAAATCGAAGCGGGACCAAGAACTGAACAATCCGGGCATTTATCACGATACGCTTATCATCAACGCGGTCGACGGCTCGATCGTGCGCCCGGACTACGGGTATTGAAAGGAACAAACCGATGAAACGAATCATGATCCTTTGCTTATCGCTTGCCCTGCTTCTCGCCTGCGTGCCCACGCCGGAGGAGGAGTTTGTCGTCAACAAAGGCGATGAAAAAGAATGGCAGCAGGCGGCTGAACCGGAGAACGTCGGAACGGACGGGGCGGGCGGCGTTCCCGAAAACGAGGACGTGTTTGTCCCCGTCGCGGCAAATGATCCCGAATCGCCGACGGAAAGCAAGCTGTATGAGCGGCTCGGTGCGCCGAAATACTGGACGACCGACATGGACGTGAACGGTGTGCGTGTGGTTGCGGAGGAAGCGCCGGTCATTCTGCCCATCGTCGATCGCGTGCCCGCGGCGGAAGCGCAGACCGCTGCTTTTTCCGAACAAGAACTGAATGCGGCGGTGGACGCGTTTTTCGGGAAGCGGCAGATCGATTGGTACGATTACGGAACGTATACAAAAGAGAGAATTGCGGAACTGATCCGCTACTGGCAGGAGCTTTTGCCGACCGCGGAGGATGAAGCGCACAGCGAATACTGGATGCAGCGCATCAAGGAGCTCGGCGAAGCATACAACCGCGCGCCGTCCGAGAGCGATCTAAAACCGATCCCGCTTGCTCCGACAGAGTACACAGAGGATTGGGGCGGCGAGTCGGTTCGCACGAAACACGGGCTGTTGGCGCGGGCGACGATCGACGGCGAACAATGGGTGGTGGAGCTCAATCAGAATTACGGCATGCAGATTCTTGAAATCGCGATCGACGGCAAGCAGACGGACGTGAGCGTGTTCGGTCATTCGTCCTTCGACGGACATCCGGTGATCGATACGCCGTGGGGCGTGTCGCTCTCAAAAGACGATGCGATCGCGCAGGGCAACGCGATCGTGCAGAAGATTGACGAAAACTATTCGCTCTGCTTCTGCGGTCCCGCTGCCGCGCGTTTTGCAGATGATTACAACGTTGCGCGGAACTGGGGATGGGGACTTGTCTATATGCGCCGGATCAACGGCTTCCCGTCTGCGTATGCTTCGCGTGAAATCGGGGATCGCATGGATGACGATGCAGCAAACGACATGCCTTCCTATGAACGGCTGTTTCTTGTAATTGACGATGAAGGACCGGTGTATCTCCGTTGGCAGACGCCGATGGAAGTAACCCGCATCCTCGGCGCAGACCAGACGCTGCTTCCGTTTGACGAGGCGGTGTCAAAGGGTAAAAACATGATTACCGCGCATTGGGCGTATGAGCTTGAACGCGATCCCGGCAGCTATGTAAAGATCGACAAGGTCAAGCTTGGTCTTTGCCGCATTGCGAAAAAAGGCGGCGGCTTCTACTATGTTCCGGCATACTGTTTCTATCTGGATATTGTTCAGACCGAAGAATACCGAAGCAAGTACCATTCCGGATGGGAGAATTTCTATCGGGACGAGCGCGCGATACTGGAGCGGAACGACGGCATTGTGCAAAGCGATACGCTCGGGTATTTCCGCGAATACAACGTGGTCGTGATCAATGCGCTTGACGGCACGGCGATCGATCTCGGGAAAGGATATTGAGGACAAAAATGAGACGCTTATTCATGATGCTTTTATCGTTTCTTCTGCTTCTCGCCTGCGTGCCCACGCCGGAGGAGGAAGTGATTGCAAAAAAGGACTTTGACAGCATGCTGGAAAAAGCGAACGGCACACCGTCGGAGAACGCAAACGAACCGGACAGCATGCCGAAAAACGGCGATCGCGTATCGGAAACGTTCACAGGACGATCGGACGCGTTCAAGGTGACGTTCGACGCGGAGATTATCTTACCCGAAGCGCCGCTTCCGATCGTGCGAGTCAAGCCCGGTGAGTTCAACCCGGAGAATCTGCAGTCATATTTCGAAGTGCTTACAAAAGGCGAAGATTTTTATTTGAAAAAAGAACTTGAATCCAAGGAATACTTGGAAAAGCTGATTGCCGATATGCAGGCGGAAGTCGATGCGGGTCTTCCGTCGTTGGATCGTGACGGGCTGAGCGAGCAGGATGTTCAGCTTGAAATCGAGTATTGGAACGCGCAGATTGACGGTTTGAAAAAACGTTGGGAGCAAGCGTCGGACGGTCCCGGTACACCCGTGAAACGGCTTGTTGACGTGAATTGGGAGAGCATCCCGACCTATTTGGGCTGGGACCTGACCACGCTTGATGAGCAGGCACGCTTCTCATTCCGTCAAAATGCGGAGGTTCGGGAAAACGATCATGTGATTCCGTACCTCCAGAGTTCTGTCTATTACAACAACAAGAATCGGGAACCGCAGACGAAATCCGGTACGTTTCAGCGATATGCCGATGTAACCGGCCAGACTGAGATGCCGAACGGTACGCATTTGAATCTGTCGCCTGCGGAAGCACAGACGGAGGCGGAACGACTGATCGCAACGATCGGGATCAAAGACATGGCGGCGGACCGGGTTTATCTCATGCAGGAAACGGTCTTGAGCAACGGAACGGACGGCTATCGCATCAACGAAAAGCTGCCCGCGGATTATGAATACCGGTATCTTTATGAGGTCCGCTTTTGCCGCAAGGTAAACGGAATATCCGTTGCGATGCCGTCCTATTTCGGGGCTTCCGACGAACAAAGCGAATTGCAGTATGCACCGGTATGGTCGTATGAAGAACTGTATGTGCGCCTCGGCAACGACGGCGTCTGCACGTTCTGGTATCAAGCGCCAATCGAAATTGTAGAAACGGTCACAGAAAGCGCAACGCTAAAGCCATTTTCCGAGATCATAGAAACAGCAAAGAAAATGCTGCCGATTTTCTACGAGGATCGACTGTCCTCTCCATACAATTATCGTGAAATGGAGTTTAGCATTGATCGGATTACGCTGTCATTGCAGCGCGTGATGGAAAAGGATAACTTGGATTATGGGCTTCTGATCCCTGTATGGTGCTTCTGGGGCAGCGACCGGCACACGGAGAGCGACGGAACGATCTATACAAACGAGTTTACCTCGGAATACGGCGATCCGTGCGGTTACATCCCGCTGCTTTGTATCAACGCTGTCGACGGCAGCATCATCGATCCTGCAAAAGGATATTGAGAGGAAATCGAAATGAAACGGTTGATTGTGATTCTTTTATCGCTC
>JAFOQN010000066.1 GCA_017393775.1 Clostridia bacterium | reverse complement strand
GTCCTACTATGCGGAGCGCGCGCTCGAAGCCGATCCGGCGGACGCACACAACGCATGGGCGGCGTACCTCGAGGCGAACAACGCGCCGTGCGGCGACAACTGGCTTGACAACCACTTCACCGCGATCCGCTTCATCCGCGCGTTCGTCGAAAAGAACCCGGACAACCGCTTTGCGAAGATCATCCTTGCGGAAAACCTGCTTGCGGATCACCGGCTCGACGAGGCGGAAGCCGTGATCGGTTCGATGAAGAAGGACGACGCGTATTTCGGCTACAGCGCAAAACTGGCATTTTTAAGGGGCGACCGCGAAGAGGCGCTGAAGCTCTGGAAGAAGGCTGCAGACGAGTATCCGAATCGCTGGCAGGCGACCGACAGCCTCGGCGAAGGATACCTTGCACTGGGCATGTACCGGGAAGCGCTGGACGCGTTCGAGAAGAGCTTTACCATGCAGATCGCGCCGCGTTATACCGACGGACTGTTCGCAAGAGCGCAGGTGCATGAGGAGATCGGCGACTTCGAGGGTGCGATCGAGGATCGCAAGCGCATCATCGAGTGCCTGAAAACCGACTATGACACCACCGACGGCGAGAGCGTTGACGAGAACCTCCGCGAGATCGAGCGGCTGAAAACTCTGATCGCAAAACGGAAGTAAAAGAAATAAGGATCTCCGGTACGCATACTCCGGAGATCCTTTTTTTCAATCAAACAGCTGTCCGGGAAGCTTCAGCTTCTCCTTCGGCGGGAAGGTCGCGTCGAACAGCTCCGCGTCGTCCGGGTCCACATAATAGCCCATCGGCGTATAGTAAACACCGGTGATTTCGTCGAGACAGCCCGGGATCAGTTCCTTGCAGAGGAAGAACGAATCGTCCTCGCCTTCTTCAAGGTCGTGATAGCGAATGCCGAAGTTTCGCGCGTAATCGAACCCGCACTTCGAGTAAAAGTTGATGTTGCCCTCGAAGAGCACTGCGGAAAAGCCCATCTCCTTTGCTTTTTCAAGCGAGTAATCGAGGAGCTTTTTGCCGTATCCCTGCCGCTTCAGCGGGGGCGTGATGCCGATCGGACCCATCGTGAGCACGTCGACGCGGCGTCCGTCGTCTGCCTCGATGTAGGTTTTCATAAACATGTTCTGTCCGATGAGCGCTCCGTTTTGTTCCATGACGAAGTCGAGCTCCTTCACAAACGCGGGATCGTCTCTCAGCACATGGATGACGTAGTGTTCGAGACAGCCCGGGCGGTACACATTCCAGAACGCTTCGCGCACAAGATTTTCGACCGCGCGAAAGTCCGCCTCGGTTTCCGGTCGGATGATGACGTTGTTTGTATGCATAGGTTCCTCCTTCTATGCGGCATCGCCGCAATTAGCGACCGTCAGGTCAATTCACATCGCGGGCAATTCATCCGGGACAAGGCTTCCTTTGAGGGGAAGCTCCGCCGCAGGCGGTGATGAGGTGTCGGGGCCGCGCAGACAGCATCGCGTCCGGCTTGTACGACGGTCAAATCCCGGACGAGGATCCGTCCGGGATGGATGTGTCCGATCTTTTCAGACCGCGCGATCAGTCTCCCTGATGCACGACAACCTGCGGGAACGGGATCTCGATGCCCTTTTCGGCAAACAGCACGCGGAGATCGCGCGCCAGACGGCGCTTGGCAACGAAGAAGTTCTCCTCCTTGCATGAGACAGCGAAGCGGAGACGCACGCCGCTTTCGCCGAGTTCTTCGACGCCCATGTAATCGGGCGCGGCAAGGTACAAGTCGGGATGCTCCTCAAACATGCGGGCAAGCTCCGGCGGAAGCATCTTTTCGAGCGCTTTGAGATCCGTGTCGTATGCGACGTCGACTTCGCAGATCGCAAGCGAGGCGTTGCGGGAGCGGTTCTGGAGATTTCGGATATCGGAGTTGTTGACGATCTTCAGGTTACCGCCCGCGTCCTCGAGGACGGTCGTACGCACGCCGATGCTGCGGACGACGCCGCGGAAATCGTCGAGCACGATGATGTCGCCGATGCCGTACTGCCCCTCAAAGATGATGAAGAAGCCGGTGATGATGTCCTCGATGAGGCTCTGCGCGCCGAAGCCGAGCGCGAGACCGATGATCCCGACGCCGGCAAAGACCGCGGTCATGTTGACGCCGAGGATGCCGAGACTCCAGATGATCGCCGCAATCACGGCGACGTATTTTAAGAGTCCCCTAAAAAGCGTTGTGACGGACGCGGCGCGATTGCTCCGCTTTCCGACCAGATCGAGCACCCAGCGCAGCACGATATAGATGAGAAAGATGATACAGACGGCGAGCAAAACGTTCAGAAGCCGCGTCGCCGAAACGCCGAAGTCGCCGCTGATCAGAAAGTGCTCCTTTGTGATCTCCTGCATCTCCTTTGCCGTATCCTGTTTCATGATCCATTGCGGGTTCAGCAGCAGAACGATGAGGATGATCGCGACCGCCGCGCCGATGAGCGTGCCGATGCCTCTGCGTCTTTGTTTTTTAGTCGATGTTGAACGTTTCAATTGTGTAGCCCTCCCAATCATCATAATACAAGGCAAGATCAAATTTGTACTGTCCCGGCGTCAGAATATCCGTCAGGTGGAAGATATAACGGACGCTGTCGCCGTTCCGCTCCACGGTCGGCGCGGGCAGCGACACGTATTCCGAATTTTCATCGTCGATCACGCGGAAGAGGGAATAGTATGCGTTGTTGACGTCTATCTCGTTCGGATCGACCAGATCGCTGTCGATCGTGAACGTCAGCGTCAGCACCTGTCCGTCCGACACGTCGGTGACCGTCGCGCCCGAAGCGGTGACAAACGTCCCGCTGTAAATGAACATTTCGTCCGATTCGATCCGTTCGGAGAAATTGTCCGGATAGGTAATGTCAAAGACGATCTTGATATGCGCCGCGGCACCGGGCTTGCTGCCCCTGTCAAGGAAGTAGTAAAGATCGTAGATGTCCCAGGATCCGGTGTCTGCGCCGCTATAAGTCGCCTTCGCGGTCGTCGGCGCAAAGCTGCCGCCTTCGTCGCTGTATATCGTCGCGGTCGCCGATCCGCCGCGCAGATCGTTCAGCGTCAGCGAGAAGCCGACCAGGTATTCGCCGCTTGTCGGGAAGTCGCTGTTGAATGCTTCCGCGAGCGATTCCTCTATGACCGGCTGATTGTGCGGAATATAGGGCGTCGGCGTGGGCGTCGGTGTCGGCGTAGGCGTCGGTGTCGGCGTCGGTGTAGGTGTCGGCGTCGGATCAGCTTCATACGACAGATAAACCGTAACTTTCATGTCTCCC
>JAFOQN010000065.1 GCA_017393775.1 Clostridia bacterium | reverse complement strand
TCGGCAAGCTTTACGCGCCCTTTGTCGGTTACGATCACGTTCTGCGGCTTGACGTCGCGGTGAATGATGCCGTGCGAATGCGCGGCGGACAGCGCGTCCAGAATCTGACACGTGATTCCGATCGCAGTGCGCACCGGCATTGCGCCGTTCTTTGCAATCAGATCCTTCAGCGTGTGCCCTTCGACATATTCCATGACGAGATAGGGCAGACCGTTGTGCGTACCGGCGCCGTATGCGCGCACGATGTTTTCGTGCGAAAGCGTCAGGATCGCGTTTGCCTCGCGGGAAAAGCGGCGCAAAAACTCCGCGTCGTCCTTATACTCATCCTTGAGCATCTTGACGGCGACCGTTTTGCGATTCGCCATATTGATCGCTTTATAGACCTGTGCCATGCCGCCGCTGCCGATCAGTTCGACGATGCGGTATTTGCGGTCGAGGATCGTTCCGATCATGCTTTGCCTCCGTCGTTTACGGCAAGAACGACCGTGATGTTATCGCGGCTGCCCTGCGACAGCGCGCGCTGAATGAGCGTCGAACAGGTCGCTTCGAGATCGGTGCAGTGCCGAAGACAGGCGGCAATCTCCGCTTCGTCCATCACGCCGCACAGTCCGTCGGAGCAGAGCAGCAGTATATCGTCTTTTGCCCAGTCGCATACGAAAATGTCGGGGGAGACGCGTCCTTCCGTTCCGATCGCGCGTGTTATGAGGTTGCGGCGCGGATGCGTCCTGGCCTCCTCGGGAGTGATGGCACCACGTCGAACAAGCTCCGCCACAAAGGAGTGATCGTGCGTGATTTGACGGAGCTGCTTGCCGTCGAAATGATAGAGCCGGGAATCGCCGACATTTGCGGCAAAAAACCGATCGGTATTCAGGATCGCGGCAACGAGTGTACAGCCCATGCCGTACATATCGTCATTTAAGGAAGCGCGTTCGTGCACAACGCGGTTTGCTTCGATGAACGCGGAGGAAAGCGCCGCTTCGGGATCGATGCTTCCGCCGGAAAGCATCCGCTCCAACGTTTCGACCGAAAGCCGGCTTGCGATCTCACCTGCCCGATGTCCGCCCATGCCGTCGGACACGGCGACGGCGTCCAGCGAATCTGTGTGCAAAAGCAGGAAGCTGTCTTCGTTCTGCGGTCTCAGACCGGTTTCCGTTTTACCCGCGTATCTCATTGAGAACCCTCCTTCGTAATTGCCCGCAGGCGCCTTCGATATCAGTGCCCATTTCTCTTCGTACCGTCGCCGAGATATGCCGCGCTTCAAGCCATTCACGGAAGCGCTGCGCATAAGCGCGCGTCACGCCGTCCAGCCCGCGTTCCCTGACCGGATTCAGTGGAATCAGATTGACGTGGCAGAGAAGACCTTTGAGTCGATTCGCAAGCGCGTCGGCGTCCGCTTCGGAATCATTCTTTCCGCCGATCAGCGCATATTCGAAAACAACGCGCCGTCCGGTCCGGTCGGCATACGCCTTCGCCGCATCCAGAACCTGTTCGATGGGGTAGGCGCGGTTGATCGGCATCAGCTCGGAACGAATCTCGTTACTGTGCGCATGCAGCGAGATCGACAGCGTCACATGCGGGGCATCGTCGATCAGCCGATAGATCTTCGGAACGATCCCGCAGGTAGAAAGCGAGATGTTCCGCGCGCTGATATTCGGTCCCTGCTCGCTCGTCACACGGCGCAAAAACGTCACGACGTTGTCATAGTTATCCAAAGGTTCGCCGCTGCCCATCAAGACGATATTCGTGACCGTGCGGGGTTTGCCCTCCTGCGGCGGTTCATCGCGCTCAATTTCGGCAAGGAAGGACAGCATTTCGCCCGGTCGAAGCGAACGGACACAGCCCTCCAGTGTGCTTGCGCAGAACCTGCAGCCCATATTGCAGCCGACCTGCGTGGAGAGGCAGACCGTATTGCCATAGGAATAGCGCATCAAAACGCCTTCGACAAGGTTTCCGTCCTCCAGCGCAAACAGATACTTGACCGTTCCGTCCTTCGGCGAAACCCGTTTATCATAGATTGTCGCGCCGCCGAACGGGATCGTGCCGAGCTTTGTGCGAAGATCCTTCGGAAGATTCGTCATCTCCTGCGGACGAACACCCTTATGAAGCCATTCCCGTACCTGTGCAATCCGGAATTTCGGCACATCGAAGCTGCCGACGGTGTCGGCGATCTCGGTATCGGTCATGTCCATCCAGTACATCGGCTCAGCTCCTTAACAGTCTTGCGTAGTAGAATCCGTCCGTGCCGTCGCGCGTAGGGAGAAGCTGCCGCTCCTCTTCGAGCGTAAAGGACGGATGCGTCAAAAGAAATGCGCGTACGCGCTCGCCGTTTTCGCGTTTTACGATCGTACAGGTCGCGTAGACGAGCACTCCGCCCGGCCGCACATAGCGGCAGCAGGCATCAAGGATCGCGTCCTGCGTTCCTGTAAGCGCGTTGACGTCCGCTTCATCCTTGTGCAGCCTTACGTCCGGCTTTTCCTGCAAAAGCCCGAATCCGCTGCACGGAACATCCAGAAGCACCGCGTCGAATGCGTTCTCATACGCCGGATCAAAGACCGAGGCATCGCGGCACTCGGTCAATGCCCGCACATTAAGGCGGGCAAACGTCCTGTCCATCAGTTCGCGGCGATGCGGATGCAGCTCCCATGCCGTGATGTCCGCTGTGTTTTCGGACAGCGATGCAAGGTATGCGGATTTTCCGCCGGGCGCAGCGCAGGCGTCCAGAACGCGTTTGTGCCGAACGTCGCCCAAAGCACGGCAGATCAACATGGCGCCCTCGCCCTGCACGGCAAGCTTGCCGGAAGCGAACAGCGGATCGTGTGCAAGGTCGAATCCCTCAGAAAGCTTCAATCCGTTCGGATCGAGAGAGCAGGGGACGGAAGGAACCGGAAGCACCGCACGAAGTTCAGTCGTTGTAAACGGATACTGCGCGCGCACCACCGTTCCGAGAGGCGAATGCGATAACAGCGCTTCGGTTTCCGCTTCGCCGAAAGCCGCGATCCACTCCGCAACGAGGAACGTCGGAACGCCGTAATAGATCGAAAGCCGATCGACGGCGCTTTCGGGAAGCGGGGGGAGTGCGTCGCGCTCGCGATCGAGCCGCCGCAGTACTGCGTTCAAAAGTCCGCAGCTGTCCTGTTTGCCGATCGCGCGGCAGAGCTTCACCGCTTCGTCGATCGCCGCGTGCGCAGGCGTGTCAAGGTACAGAAGCTCGGTCCCCGCCATGCGCAGAAGATTCCGCAAAGCGCGTTTCTGCCGCTTGCAGTAATGCGCAAATATATAATCAAGGTATGAAGCGCGCGCAATCGTCTCGTTTACAAGCGCATAGAGGAACGGTACGTCCTTCGGCTCGACCGATGATGCGGCTTCCTTTAAAGCCAGGTTTGCATATGCGCCGTCCTCCAGAATCCGGACCAGCGTTTCAAACGCGGCGCGCCGTACGTTCAGCATACTGTTTTTCCGTCGAGCGGGCATCCGCGAAGGAATGTGCACGCGTCCATACGCTTTTTCCCGCTTGCCTGCAGAACGGTGATTTCCAAAGCACCGTCTGCGCAGATGAGGTACAGCCTGCCGTTACGCTCACGAAGCGTACCGGGCGTGTCGGAAAAATGCTCTTCGGTGCGCCGTGTTTCAAAGATTTTAAAAGGCTGACCGTCCAGAGTCACAAACGCGCACGGCCACGGATTCGTTCCCCGCACGAGATCATGCACTGCCTTTGCGGAACGGGAACAGTCGATATGCCCGTCCTCTTTGGTCAGCATATGACAAACGGTTGCTTCCTCCGGGTTTTGCGGGATGCGTTCAAGCGTACCTGCTTCGAGCCGATCGAGTGTTTCCAACAGCAGTTTTGCGCCGAGCACGGCAAGCCGGTCCGAAAGCTGTTCATAGGTCTCGTCCGGATCGATCCGCGTCGCGGATTTCAACAGCATATCGCCGGTATCCATGCCGATGTCAGTCATCATGGTGGTGACGCCGGTTTCGGCTTCGCCCGCGATGATCGCGCTCTGGATCGGCGAGGCGCCGCGATATTTCGGCAGAAGAGATCCGTG
>JAFOQN010000064.1 GCA_017393775.1 Clostridia bacterium | reverse complement strand
TATGAAAAAGAGGATCATCGTTTGGTTTTTGATCTTGGCGATGCTGCTTGCGACTGCCGCCTGCGCAAAGAAGGCGCTGCCGGCGGAAGGCACCTATTTGATCGGCGTCACGCTCGAGGGCGGCACGGGAAAAGCGAAGATCCAGTCGCCCGCGCAGCTGACCGTTTTTCAGGACGGCACGGCGTCGCTTCTGGTGATCTGGAGCAGCGACAAGTATGACTACATGCTTCTGAACGGCGAGCGGTTTGAGCCCGCGATCTCGGACGGACACTCGATGTTCGTACTGCCGGTGAAAAGCATTCATGAGCCGCTCAACGTCGTTGCGGACACCACGGCGATGAGTACACCGCACGAGATCGAATACACGATCACATTCGACGCCGAAACGCTCTCGCCTGCGTCATGAGCGTGCGGATTGCAAAACGGATCGGCGCTTGGATTCTGTGCGCTGCTTTTTGCGTTTTCTGTGCTGCCTGCGGTACCGCGAAAACGGCGGACGCAGACCGTCCCGCAGGTCCCGCCTGGAGCGCGTTATCCCCGATCGGAGAGACGCCGGTGCGCTATGCGACCGAGTTTAAAATCGTGCATTATACGGACGGCTACACGCTTCTCGAGATCCCCGCGACCGGAAAACTGCTCCTGGTTCCGGAGGGCATGGGAAAGCCTGCGGGATTGCCTGATGACATTGCGGTCCTGTACCGTCCGGTTGACCGGATCTATCTTGCGGCAACGAGTGCGATGGACTTTTTCCGCGCGCTGGACGGCATATCCGCAGTGCGGCTTTCCGGTACGAAGGCGGACGGCTGGTCGATCGAAGACGCAGCGGATGCGATGGAACGCGGCGACATGCTGTTTGCCGGCAAATACAGCGCGCCGGATTTCGAGCTCATCCTAAAGGAGCACTGCGATCTCGCGATCGAATCGACGATGATCTATCATTCGCCCGCGATTTCCGAAAAGCTCATCGGTTACGGGATCCCGGTTCTGATCGAGCGCAGCAGTTACGAACAGGATCCGCTGGGACGCATGGAGTGGATCAAGGTTTACGGCACGATCCTCGGGAAGGAAGCGGAAGCAGAAGCTGCGTTTGAAGCGGAGGTCGAAGCGGTCAAAGCGATCGGCGACATGCCGAAAACCGGGAAGACCGTTGCATTTTTCTATGTCACCGGCTCCGGCAGCGTCAATGTGCGCAAGAGCGGCGATTACGTTGTGAAGATGATCGAGACCGCGGGCGGTGCGTATGCGTTTTCCGATCTTTCGAACGGCAGCGCGCTTTCCACCGTGAATATGACGATGGAAAGCTTTTATACCGGCGCGAAGGACGCCGATATTCTGATTTACAACAGCACGATCGACGGCGAGATCTATTCGATCGCGGAATTGCTCGACAAAAGCCCGCTGTTTTCCGAGTTTAAAGCGGTCAAAAACGGCGACGTGTGGTGCACGGGCAAGAACCTGTTTCAGGAACCGATGGGGATCGGCAAGCTCATTGCGGACTTTTACCGGGTGCTGTCGGGCGATGGGACCGATGCGCTCGTATATTTACATAAGGTCAACTGACGGAGGACATTCTTGATGCGGACCGGTGGATCTGAACAGAACAGACAGCATACGCAGCAGGCAAGGCTATGGATCGGCTTTGCGCTGCTGTTTGTCGCTTTATGTGGCTTTGCATTCTGGAACATCGCAGCGGGCAGCACGACCGTATCGCTTTCCGAGGTGTTCGACGGGCTTTTGCATCCCGAAAGTCCGCACCGCGTGATCGTGATGGACGTGCGCATGGTACGCATCATTCCCGCGATTCTTTTGGGCGGCGCGCTTGCTTTGTCCGGTTTTCTTCTGCAGACATTCTTCAACAACCCGATCGCGGGTCCGTTCATTCTCGGCATCTCGTCCGGGGCGAAGCTTGTGCTGTCGGTAACGATGATCGGCTTTTTAAGCCGCGGGATCGCCGTCGGCTCGGTGACGCTGATCGTCGCCTCATTCGTCGGCGCGATGCTTTCGATGGGCTTCGTGCTTGCGATCTCCTATAAGGTCAGGCGCATGTCGATGCTCATCATCTGCGGCGTTATGATCGGCTATATCTGCTCGGCGATCACGGAGTTTGTGATCCGGTTTGCCGACGATTCGAACATCGTGAAGCTTCACGACTGGGCGATGGGCAGCTTTGCAAGCATCAAGTGGGACAACGTGATCGTCATTGCGGCGGTCGTGCTGCCTGCGCTCGTCTGTACTTTCCTGTTAAGCAAGCCGATCGGCGCGTATCAGCTCGGCGAAACGTATGCGCAGAATATGGGCGTCAATATACGGCTGTTCCGGATCGCGCTGATTTTGCTGAGCGGCGTCCTTTCCGCGTGCGTGACCGCGTTTGCGGGACCGATCAGCTTTGTCGGCGTGGCGGTGCCGCATCTCATGCGAAGGCTGTTCAAGACTGCAAAACCGATCATCATGATCCCCGCATGTTTTTTGGGCGGCGCGGTATTCTGCCTCTTCTGCGATTTGATCGCGCGGACGGCGTTTGCGCCGAACGAGCTTTCGATCAGTTCGGTGACCGCGGTATTCGGCGCGCCGATCGTCATCCTTGTCATGCTCAGAAGGCAGAAGGAGGGCGGCCGATGAATCAGACGTATTATATCTACACCGAACAGATGACCGTCGGTTACGACGGCAAGCCCTTGATCGAAAACATCGGAATCGGTGTGCGCCGCGGTGAGATTTTAACGCTGATCGGTCCGAACGGCTCCGGTAAATCCACGATCCTGAAAAGCATGATCAAACAGCTTCGGCTGATCGCGGGTACCGTCGTGCTCGACGGACGCGACATGGCGGTCTTACGCGAACGCGACGTCGCAAAAAAGCTTGCGATCGTGATGACCGAACGCATCAGGGGCGAACTCATGACCTGTTGGGACATCGCGGCGACGGGTCGTTACCCGTATACCGGACGGCTCGGCATTCTTTCAAAGGAGGACCGCGCGATCGTTGATGCGGCGATCGAAACGGTGCATGCGAGCGACTTTGCGGACCGGCCGTTTTCTGCGATCTCCGACGGACAGCGTCAGCGGATCCTGCTTGCCCGCGCGATCGCGCAGCAGCCGGAGATCATCGTGCTCGACGAGCCGACGTCGTTCCTTGACGTGAAGCATAAGTTAGAGCTTTTGGATATTCTGAAAACCATGGTGCGCAAAAACAACGTCGCGGTCATCGCTTCGCTGCACGAGCTCGACCTTGCCGAAAAGATCTCGGACCGCGTCGTGTGCGTGGCGCACAATCGCATCGACCGCTGCGATACGCCGGAGAACATCTTTTCAGACGCATACATATCCGCGCTGTACGGCATTGAAAACGGCAGCTTCAACGCGCTGTTCGGAAGCCTTGAGCTTTCCGCCGTTTCAGGTGCGCCGCAGGTGTTTGTGATCGGCGGCGGCGGTTCCGGCATTCCAACATATCGCGCACTGCAGCGGGCGGGCGTTCCGTTTGCGGCAGGCATTTTACCGGAAAGCGATCTCGATTATCCGGTTGCAAAGGCGCTTTCCGCAGAGCTGCTGTCCGTTCCGGCGTTCTCGAAAATCGACGAGGCGACGGAAGAACGCGCGCTGGAACGCATACGCTCGATCGGCAGGGTGATCCGCACTGTACCGGTGTTCGGCGAAACCAACGCTGCGAATGAAAGACTGTTCGACGCGGCAAAGACAGCGGGCATTTTGACCGATGCCGATGCAATCGTAAAGGGGGCTGAATCATGACCCTTTGGCTGTTGACCCTCTTATCCGTTCTTCTCGGCTTTCTGATCGACTGCGCGATCGGCGACCCTGCATGGCTTTTGCATCCCGTGGTGCTGATCGGAAAGCTGATTTCGCTCAGCGAAAAGGCATTGCGAAAGCTGTTCCCGAAAACCGATCGCGGCGCATTCAGCGCAGGTCTGATCATGGCGATCCTTGTTCCGTTGCTTTCCGCGGGCGTGAGCTTCGGCATTCTGTTCGGACTTTATTTGCTTTCTCCGTGGGCGTATTTTGCGATGAGCAGCATCATGTGCTGGCAGTGCTTCGCGGCAAGATGTCTTGCGAAAGAGGCGAACAAGGTCACAAAGGCGCTCGAAACGGACGGAATCGAAGCGGGACGGAAGCAGGTGAGCATGCTCGTCGGACGCGACACGGAGCATCTGTCCGAAGAGCAGGTCTTAAAAGCGACGGTTGAAACCGTGGCGGAAAACGCCTCGGACGGCGTGATCGCACCGATGCTGTATATGCTCCTGTTCGGCGCGGTCGGCGGGTTTTTCTATAAGGCGATCAACACGATGGACTCGATGGTCGGCTACAAAAACGACCGCTATCTCTTTTTCGGACGCGCCGCGGCAAAGCTCGACGACGCGGCAAATTTCATACCGGCAAGGATGAGTGCGTTTGCCATGATCGCCGTTGCGCCGCTTCTGAAGCTTGACGGCAGAAACGCATTCCGGATTTGGAAGCGCGACAGAAGAAAGCACGCGAGCCCGAACTCCGCGCAGACCGAATCGGTTGCGGCGGGCGCGCTGCACATCGAGCTTGCGGGACCCGCAAGCTATTTCGGAAAACGGGTCGAGAAGCCGACGCTCGGCGAGAATGACCGCCCGATCGAGCGGAAGGACGTTGCGCGCACCAATGCGCTGATGTACGGCGCGAGCATTCTGCTGCTTGTACTCTTTGAAGCGGTCCTTCTGCCGCTTGCGTTTTCGGGAGGGTTCGGACTATGATCTTAGGGAATTACGTCCACGGCGGCGATATCTATAAAAAACGTGTGACGCTCGACTTTTCGGCGAACGTGAATCCGTTCGGTACGCCCGAACCCGTCAAAGCGGCGATCCGCGCCGCGGCGGAAGAAGTCGACCGCTATCCCGACCCGTACTGCCTGCGCCTGCGCGAGCGCCTTGGTGCGCTGCACGACGTTTCGACCGATGATATTCTCTGCGGCAACGGTGCGGCGGAGCTGATTTTTTCGTTTATTTCGGCGCTGAAGCCGAAAACCGCGCTGCTGCCGGTGCCGTCGTTTGCGGAATACGAGACCGCGCTTCGCTCCGTCGGCGTCGAACCGACCTTTTATCCGCTCCGCCGGGAGAACGGCTTTGCACTTTCAGAGGATATCCTTCACGCGATTACGGAGCGAACGGACGTTCTGATGCTCTGCTCACCGAACAATCCGACGGGGCGAAGCATTGAGCCCGCATTGCTTTTACGCGTCCTCGACCGGTGCAGAGAGACCGGCACATGGCTGTTTCTGGACGAGTGCTTTCAGGATTTGACCGACGAAGACCGGGCGTTTTCGCTCATCGGGCACATGCGGGAATACGACCGCGTGCTGATTCTGCGCGCCTTTACAAAGACCTACGGCATGGCGGGTGTGCGGCTGGGCTATGCAATCTCGAAAAACCGCGGGTTGCTTTTCAAGATGTCCGAAACGGTTCAGCCGTGGAACGTCTCGACCGTGGCGCAATACGCCGGACTTGCCGCACTGGACTGTCCGGATCGGGCGAAGCAGGCGCGCGCATTGTTCGCAGAAGAAAAGCCGTATCTGATGCGGATGCTTACCGCGCTCGGCATCGAGGTTTATCCGGGCGACGCAAACTATTTGTTGCTCTCCGGCGTGCCGGAGCTGTATGAAGCATTGCTCGAACGCGGCATTCTGGTCCGCGATTGCAGCAATTACCGCGGGCTTTTGAAGGGCGACGTGCGGATCGCGGTGCGCAGACATGCGGAGAACGCCGCACTGATCGCGGCAATTTCGGAGGTGCTGCATGGGTAAAACCGGCATCGAAAAACATTTTATCGAAAAGGACGGAAAGTGCCTGCGCTTCGGCTACACAACCGGCACCTGCGCCGCGGCGGCGGCAAAGGCGGCGGCGATCCTGCTCCTATCCGGCACGGCGCCGGAGACAATTCCGATTCATACGCCGAAGGGGATCGATCTCGATCTTTCGGTTCTGGAACCGGTCAGGGGAGACGGCTTCGCTTCTTGTGCGATCCGAAAGGATGCGGGAGACGATCCCGACGTGACCGACGGTGTGCTTGTTTATGCGAAGGTGACGTTTTCCGATAAGCCGGGGATTGCAATCGACGGCGGCTTGGGCGTCGGACGGGTCACAAAACCCGGGTTGAAGCAGGCGATCGGCGAAGCCGCGATCAATCCGGTCCCGCGCGAAATGATCCGGCATGCGGTCGAAGAGGTCGCGGACGAGCTGAACGCTTTGAAGGGACTTTCGGTCGTGATCTCGATTCCGGAGGGCGTCGCGCTTGCGGAAAAGACGTTCAATCCGCGGCTCGGCATCGAAGGCGGGATTTCGATTTTAGGAACAAGCGGCATCGTTGAGCCGATGAGCGAGGATGCGCTTGTGGACAGCATCGTGCTGGAAATCAAACAGCGCAAAGCGCTCGGCGACATGCGGCTGATCCTCACGCCGGGCAACTACGGCGCGGACTTTCTTGCCGAGCGGTATCATATTCCGGACGAGCGGATTGTGAAATGCTCAAACTACATCGGCAAGGCGATCGAAGCGGCGATCGAAGCGGGCTTTTCCGACGCGCTGCTTGTCGGGCACATCGGCAAATTTGTCAAGCTTTCGGGCGGCATGATGAATACCCACTCGAAGGAGGGCGACTGCCGTGCAGAGCTGATGGCGGCTGCAGCGCTTCGCGCCGGCGCGGACGCGGATACGGCGCGCAGTCTGCTGGACTGCGTCACGACGGACGAAATGCTGCGCATCTTAGAAGAGAAAGAACTGCTTTCGGCAACGTTGGACGCACTGAAAACGCGCATCGAGTTTTCCCTTTCGGGACGGTTCAAAGACGCAATCAAACTTGGCGTGATCGTCTTTACCGGCAAGAGCCGCGAGCTCATCAAAACCGAAACGGCAAAGGCATGGACGGAGGAAGGCATATGAACGGCATCCTGTACGGCGTCGGGGTCGGGCCCGGCGATCCGGAGCTTCTGACGCTGAAGGCGGCGCGGCTCATTCAAACCTGCGACGTGCTTGCGATTCCGCACCGGGATCCCGAAAAATGTTTTGTGTACCGGATCGCGCGCGGCGCGGCGCCGGAGATTAACGAGAAGCCGAAGCTTTGCATCGACATGCCGATGACGCATGACACAAAAGTACGCGAAGCGGCGTATGAAGCGGGCACGGAAACAATCGCGGCAGAGCTCGAAGCGGGCAAAACCGTCGTGTTTATCACGCTCGGCGATCCATCGGTATATTCGACGTTCGCGTACCTTGCGGCACGGGTACAGGAAAAGGGGTTTTCGGTCGAGTGGGTTCCCGGCGTCACCTCGTTCTGCGCGGCTGCAGCGGCATTGAAAATGCCGCTGTGCACCGACCGCGAAGCGCTGCACATTCTGCCGGGCGGCGCAAATGCAAAGGATGCGCTCCTGTATCCCGGCACAAAGGTATTTATGAAGGGCGAGCTCGGTCCGCTTCTGGACGCGATCGAAGCGCGCGGCGCGGAAGCGCAGGCGGTCGAAAACTGCGGCACGGAAGACGAGCGCGTGTATCGCGCGGCTTCCGACATTCCGAAGGATGCAGGCTATTATCTTGTCACCGTTGTAAAGGAGGAAGTATGATCCGTTTTGTCGGCGCCGGATGCGGCGCAGCCGATCTCATTACCGTACGCGGACAGAAGCTTTTACAGGAAGCCGACGTCATCATCTATGCGGGTTCTCTGGTGAACCCCGCGCTGCTCGAAGTCAAAAAGGAAGGATGCAAGGTTTATAACAGCGCGGAAATGACGCTCGAAGAGGTGCTTTCCGTGATGTACGATGCGGAGGCGCAAGGACTTATGACCGTGCGGCTGCATACCGGCGACCCGTGTCTGTACGGCGCGATCCGCGAACAGATGGACGCGCTCGAAGAGCGGGGCATCCGATACGATTACACCCCGGGCGTCAGCTCGTTTTGCGGCGCGGCAGCAGCGCTCAACATGGAATACACGCTGCCGAACGTCTCGCAGAGCGTCGTCATCACGCGCATGGCGGGAAGAACCCCCGTGCCGGAGCGCGAAAGCGTCCGTGCGTTTGCCGCGCACAAGGCGACGATGGTGCTGTTTTTAAGCACCGGACTTTTGGAAAAAACGCAGGCGGAACTGATCGCAGGCGGTTATGAACCGGACACGCCCGCTGCGATCGTCTATAAGGCGAGCTGGCCGGATGAAAAGACGTTTCTCTGCACGGTCGGTACGCTTGCGCAATGCGCAAAGGCGAACGAGGTCAAAAAGACCGCGCTCATCATCGTGGGCGACACGGTGAAACAGAGCGGCTACGCGCGCTCAGAACTCTACAATCCCACGTTTGCGACCGAGTTTCGACCGGCGAAGGAGTAACAGAGATGCATCCCGTCATCCTGAGCGAAGCGAAGAATCCAAAGATCCTTCGTCACGGTGTTCCTCAGGATGACAGGGTTTACGAAAGGAGCAGACCAATGGAGGTTTGGATTGTTTCCTATACCGCGCATGGACGCAAGACAGCCGAGCGTGTTTCTGATGCGCTGAAAGGCGCGGGGCATGCATGCCGCCGCTTTGCGATGCCGAAGTTATTGAACGCGGGCGACGAGCCGCTGCTCGTGTCCGCCGCGCAATGGGCGGGGGACGGCTTTCAAAGCGCCGATGCATTGATCTTCGTCTGCGCCTCCGGCATTGCGGTCCGCGCGATCGCGCCGTGGGTGCGGGACAAGAAGACCGATCCGGCGGTATTGGTGCTCGATGAAAAGGGAACGTTTGTGATTCCGCTTTTGTCGGGGCACCTCGGCGGGGCGAATGCGCTTGCCAAAATGTTAGCGGCGGCGCTCGGGGCGACGCCGGTCATCACAACGGCGACGGATCTCAACGATCTGTTCGCCGTGGACGTGTTTGCGATGAACAATCATCTGTTCATCACCGACATGGAACTTGCAAAAGCGGTTTCCGCAGCGCTTCTCGCGGGCGAGCCGGTGGGATTCTCGTCCGATCTGCCGGTCTCCGGCAGGCTTCCGAAAGGACTCGTTACCGGCGAAGCGCAGATCGGCGTGTGCGTCTCGCGCGAAAACAAAACGCCGTATGAAAAGACACTCCGGCTGGTTCCGCAGCGCTTCGCGATCGGCGTCGGTTGTAAGCGCGGCAAGGATGCAAAGGCGCTCGATGCGTTTCTTTCGCGCGAGCTGATGAAAGCCGGCGTTTCGCCCGATGAGGTCCTTTGCCTTGCGAGCATCGATCTCAAGAAGGCCGAACCGGCGCTTCTTGCGTTTGCGGAGGCGAACGGACTGCCGTTCTTAACCTTCTCCGCGGATGAGCTGAACGCGGTGACGGGCGTGTTTTCCGGTTCGGCGTTTGTGAAGGAAACGACCGGAACGGACTGCGTTTCGGAGCGCGCGGCGGTGAAGGCGTCGGATGGGGAACTTGTTATCAAAAAGATCGCGGAGGACGGTATGACCTTCGCACTTGCAAAATCAAAGGAGGGGATCTCGTTTGAATAAGCTGTATGTAGTCGGGCTCGGACCCGGCGGCGCGGACGGCATGACGCTCCGCGCAAAGGACGCGCTGGAACACAGCGACGTGATTGTAGGCTATACGGTCTATATCGATTTGGTCCGCGAACAGTTCCCGGGCAAGGAATACCGCTCGACGCCGATGCGCAAGGAGGTTGATCGCGTGCGTCTCGCGCTTTCAATCGCTTCGGAGGGCAAAACGGTCGCCATGGTGTGTTCCGGCGACGCTGGCGTGTACGGCATGAGCGGGCTTTGCGAGGAGCTTCTCTCCGAATACCCGGGCGTAGCGCTTGAAACGATCCCGGGCGTATCCGCGGTGCTGAGTGGCGCGGCGATTCTGGGCGCGCCTTTGATGCACGACTTTGCAGTGATTTCGCTAAGCGATCTCCTGACCCCGTGGGAGAAGATCGAAAAGCGGCTTCTTATGGCGGCGGAAGCGGATTTTGTCATCTGCCTTTATAATCCTTCGAGCCACAAACGGCACGATTACCTTGCCCGTGCGTGCGACCTCGTGCTGCAATACGCGTCGCCCGAAACGGTTTGCGGCATTGCAAAGAATATCGGAAGAGACGGCGAGGAAACGCAGGTTCTGACGCTCGAAAAACTGCGGGACACGGAGGTCGACATGTTCTCCACCGTGTTCATCGGCAATTCCCAGACGAAGATCATCAACGGAAAAATGGTGACGCCGAGAGGATACCTTTATGAATAGCATACTTTTGTTCGCAGGCACGACTGAGGGGCGCGAGATCGCCGAGGCGCTCAGGGATCAGCCGGTGCATCTCTTTGTCAGCGTCGCCACCGAATACGGCGAAACACTGATCGCGCCTGCCGATAACATCACGGTACTGCACGGCAGAAAAAATGCGGAGGAGATCGAAGCGCTGCTCAAAGAAACGCAGGCGCAGCTTCTGATCGACGCGACACATCCGTATGCGCAGGAAGTCACCAAGACGTTGAAGGCCGCTGCCGAAAGGACCGGAACGGAATATCTCCGCGTGCTGCGCGCATCGGAGAATGCGGACGGCTGCGTGTTCGTAAACGACACGGACGCCGCAATCCACTATCTCAACGGAACGCAGGGCAACGTGCTTCTAACCGTCGGAAGCAAGGAACTGCGTCGGTACACGGCGGTCAAAGATTATGAAACACGGCTGTTCGCCCGCATCTTGCCGGTCAAAGAATCGACCGACGCGGCGTTTGCGCTCGGTTTTTCCGGCAAAAATCTCATCTGTATGCAGGGACCGTTTTCCCAGGAACTGAACGAGGCAACGATCAAAGCGATCGATGCGGCGATTCTCGTCACCAAGGATACCGGCGCGTCAGGCGGCTTTGCGGAAAAAATCAAAGCGGCGAAGGCGTGCGGAGCAACCCCCGTGGTAATCCGCCGTCCGGACGAGGAGCGCGGTATTTCCGAAGCGGAATGCCTTTCGATTCTTTCCGAACGGTATGGGATCCGAAGAAACAAGCAGATCACGGTGATCGGTATCGGCATGGACGGCGAACGGACGCTGACCGCTGACGCCGTACACGCCTGCAGACAGGCGGACCTTTTGGTCGGCGCAAAGCGCGTGACCGAAGCGCTCAGCCGCTTTCAAAAACCGGTCGAGATCGCGATCGCATCGAAGGAAATCGAGGCGATCCTGCGCAGAACAAACGCGGCGCGTATCGTTGTCGCCATGTCGGGGGATACCGGGTTTTTCAGCGGCGCGAAAAAGCTTCTGCCGCTGATTGCCGATCTGAGGCCTACGGTTCTGCCCGGTATTTCCTCGGTTTCTTATTTTGCGGCAAAGCTCGGCGTGCCGTATCACGACGCGGCGCTGCTTTCCGCGCACGGACGCACGGTTAATCTGCCCGCAAAAGTCAGGAAAAATGCTCGCGCGTTTGTGCTGGTCGGCGGGGAACACGGCGTGCGAGATCAACTCGATCTGCTGTGTGAAAACGGTCTCGGAGGTTTGCAGATCGCGGTCGGGACCGATCTCGGCAGCGAAAATGAAGCGATCGAACGCGGCACGGCGGAGACGCTCGCGGGACGAGATTTTTCGCCGCTTGCGATCGTCTGTATCGAGAACCCGGAGGCGGAACGCGCGGTCGTCACACACGGCAGAGCGGACGGCGATTTTCTTCGCACTGAGGTTCCGATGACCAAGTCCGAGGTCCGCACAGTGACGCTGAGTAAGCTGCGGCTGACGAAACAAGCGATCTGCTGGGATGTCGGCGCAGGCACCGGCTCGGTGTCGATCGAGATGGCGGAGGCTTCGGAGGACGGACAGATCTACGCGATTGAACGAAACGCAGACGCCTGTGCATTGATCGAGCAGAACAAGCGGCATCTCGGCGTACCGAATGTTACGGCCGTTGCAGGCACGGCGCCCGAGGCGCTTTCCGATCTTCCCGCCCCCACGCATGTCTTTATCGGCGGCAGCGGCGGCAACCTGAAGGAGATCATGGAAGCGGCGCTGAAGAAGAATCCTGCGGTGCGCATTGTGATTAACACAGTGACTGCGGAGACCTTTGCGGAGGCGACGGCGGCGATGAAAGCGCTGCGCCTCATCAACGAGGAGATCGTCGAGATGAACGTGTCAAGAAGCCGCAAGGTCGGAGCTTATCACATGATGACGGCACAGAATCCAGTCTATATCATTTCCGGCGAGGGGGACGGCGAGCATGCATAGTCCGCGCGTTTTGTTCGCCGCGCCTGCGTCCGGCAGCGGCAAAACCACGATCGTCTGCGGGATCTTACGCGCGCTTAAAAACCGCGGGAAAGCCGTTTCGGCGTTCAAGTGCGGACCGGACTACATCGACCCGCTGTTTCACGAGCGCGTGGTCGGCGTGAAATCCGGTACATTGGATCTGTTCTTTTCCGGTGAAGAGACGCTCAAACGCTTGTACGCGCAAAACGCGGATGGCTCCGACTGCGCCGTGATCGAGGGCGTGATGGGCTATTACGACGGGCTGAGCGCGGCAAGCGAGCAGGCGAGTACCTTCTCCGTCGCAAAAGCGCTCGATACGCCGGTCGTGTTGATCGTTGACGCGCGCGGGCAAAGCCTGTCCGCACTTGCGACGCTCAGAGGCTTTCTGGATTTTCGACCGAACAGCGGCGTCAAAGGCGTGATCTTCAATCGCATGAGCGAGCATGTTTACAAGGCACTGAAGCCGGAGGTCGAAGCAATGGGCATCGTTCCGGTCGGTTTCGTGCCGAAGTCCGATGCGCTGATGCTCGAAAGCCGGCATCTGGGACTTGTCACGCCGGATGAGGTGAACGGCCTTTCCGAAAAGCTCGACGCGCTGGCGGCGCTTCTCAGTCAAACGCTCGATTTCGACGCGCTCGATACGCTGATGCAGTCCGCGCCGGCGCTCGATGCAACGGAAGCGCCAAAGACGCCGAACATGCCGAAAACCGTGATCGCGGTGGCGCGGGACGAAGCATTCTGCTTCCTCTATCGCGACAATCTTGCGCTGCTCAAGCGATACAACGCGGAACTGAAACTGTTCTCGCCGCTTACCGATTCAAGGCTTCCCGTGGGAACGCAGGGGATCATCCTTCCCGGCGGATACCCGGAGCTTTACGCAAAGCGGCTTTCCGAAAACGCAGCGATGCGCGAAGCGATCCGCACGGCGATCGGGAACGGTATGCCGTGCCTTGCCGAGTGCGGCGGATTTCTGTATCTTCACGATACGCTTTCCGACATGGACGGGACCCCGTATCCGATGTGCGGCGTGATCAAAGCGGATGCGTACCGCACGCAAAAGCTTTCCAGATTCGGCTATATCACGCTTTCCGCGAACGCGGATACGGCGTTTTTTAAGGCGGGTGAAACGATCAAAGCGCACGAGTTTCACTATTTCGAAAGCAATGATCCCGGCTCGGCGTTTTCCGCCGTCAAGCCGAACGGCAGAGATTGGACGTGCATGCACGCAAACGGGAATCTCCTTGCAGGCTTTCCGCATCTCTTCTATGAATCGAACCCAAAGCCGGTCGAGCGGTTTTTACGGCTTGCGGCGAAGGAGGTATAAATGGCAAACGCGATCATGATCCAGGGAACCATGTCCAATGCGGGCAAGAGCCTCATTGCGGCGGGACTGTGCCGCGTGTTCAAACAGGACGGACTTCGCGTCGCACCGTTCAAGGCGCAGAACATGGCGCTGAACTCGTTCATCACAAAGGAAGGGCTGGAAATGGGCCGCGCGCAGGTCGTGCAGGCGGAGGCTGCGGGCGTCGAGCCTTCGGTGCTGATGAACCCGATCCTTTTGAAACCCACGAGCGACATGGGGTCGCAGGTCATTGTAAACGGCGAAGTTTATGCGCAGCTTTCCGCGCGCGACTATTTTCGGATCAAAAAGACGCTGATGCCCGAGGTCATGAAGGCGTACAATGCGCTTTCCGAACAAAACGACGTGATCGTGATCGAAGGTGCGGGCAGTCCCGCCGAGATCAATTTGAAGGACGCGGACGTGTTTGTGAACATGGGTATGGCGAAGGCGGCAAAGGCGCCGGTACTTTTGGTCGGCGACATCGACCGCGGCGGCGTATTCGCGCAATTATACGGCACGGTCGCGCTCCTGGATCCCGACGAACGCGCTTTGGTCAAGGGCGTGATCATCAACAAATTCCGCGGCGACGAATCGATCCTGACGCCGGGCTTAAAACAGCTCGAAACGCTGACGGGCGTTCCGGTCGTCGGCGTCGTACCGTATGTGCATCTCGACATCGACGACGAGGATTCTCTTTCCGAGCGGCTCGAAAACAAAGCGGCGGCGCTCGTTGATATCGCGGTCATGCGGCTGCCTCGTCTTTCAAACTTTACCGATTTTCGGGCGCTGGAAGCGATCGACGGCGTGTCCGTTCGATACGTTTCCTCAACGCGCGCGTTCGGCGAGCCGGACCTTGTGATCCTGCCCGGCACGAAAAACACGATGGCGGACCTTCTGTGGCTCAGACAAAGCGGGCTCGAAGCAAAAATCCTGCGCTTTGCCGATTCCGGCGGAGCGGTGTTCGGCATCTGCGGCGGCTATCAGATGCTTGGAAAAACACTCAACGATCCCCACAACGTGGAGCACGGCGGCACTTTGCGCGGCATGGGACTTCTGCCGGTTGAAACGACGTTTACGGAGCAAAAAACGCGAACCCGCGTATCCGGCGCGTTCGACACGCTTAGCGGCTTGTTTTCCGCGCTTTCGGGGCTCAGCTTCGATGGTTACGAGATCCACATGGGCGTAACGGAAAGCGACACGCCGATCGCAAAGATCACCGACGCGGTCACGGGTGCAGCAAAGACCGACGGCGCGGCGCACGGAAACGTCTGCGGAAGCTATGTGCACGGCATTTTAGACGGCGATGCGGTTGCCGGCGCACTGGTGCGAATGCTTGCCGAACGCAAGGGCGTCGATCCCGCACTTTTGGGACGCGTGTCGGGTGAAGCGCACAAGCAGCAGCAGTATGATCTGCTGGCAGACACGATCCGCAGTCATATGGACATGAACGCAGTATATCGCATCTTAAAGGAGGGCGTATGACGGAGATCCAAAAGATTGCGCCGATGGAGATCGAGCGCGAGAGCTTTCGCATCATCACAAAGGAACTCGGCGATCGGCAGATCGACCCCGAAAAAGCGCCGATCCTGAAGCGTGTGATCCATACAACGGCGGATTTCGACTACGCCGATAATCTGTATTTCTCCGAAAACGCCGTACAGCTTGCCATCGACGCGCTGAAGGGCGGCGCTGCGATCGTCACCGATACGCAGATGGCGCTCGCGGGGATCAATAAACGCACGGCAATGAAGCTCGGATGCGAAGCGTTCTGCTTCATGTCCGACGAAGACGTTGCAAGGGAAGCAAAGGAACAGGGCGTGACCCGTGCGCGCGTCAGCATGGATAAGGCGGCAGCCTTAGGCGAAAACGTGATCTTTGCGATCGGCAATGCGCCGACGGCATTGATCCGGTTAAGAGAATTGATCGACAACGGCTACCGTCCCAGACTCATCGTCGGCGTGCCGGTAGGCTTTGTGAACGTCGTCGCGTCGAAGGAGCTGATCATCGAAACCGACGTGCCCTGCATCGTCGCCCGCGGCAGAAAGGGCGGCAGCAATGTTGCGGCGTGCATCATCAACGCGCTGTTGTACATAATTGATGAAACGAGAGGAGCAGCAAAATGAACAGCGATTCTTTTATCAACAACACCGACTGCAAGTATTTCCCGTGTCACAAGACGGACCATCCCGAGGATTTCAACTGCCTCTTCTGCTACTGCCCGCTGTACATGCTGGGCGACAAATGCGGCGGCAACTTTACCTACATGGAATCCGGCATCAAAAACTGTACTGACTGCATGATCCCGCATTCACGCAATGCGGTGCAGTACATTTTGAAACGCTGGCCTGACATCGCCGAGCGCGCAAGAAAGCAGGACTGAATACACAAAAACCCATCCGGCGGACAGATGCTGATCTGTGCCGGCGGCAGAGGATACTATCAGGAGTGGGGTAAGGAACCGCGGGAATTACATCCCGGTGATATCGTCAACATTCCCGCAAACGTCAAGCACTGGCACGGCGCCGCGCCGGACGCATGGTTCGCGCATCCTGCCATCGAAGTCCCGGGCGAAGACGCTTCCGCCGAATGGTGCGAGCCGGTCGCAAACGAAGACTACGAACAACTGAAATAACCCGCATAGTGATCCGTTCTGTGGCTGCAAAACATACCGTGACCGGCGTTTTGCAGCCTTTTGCTTTTCTCATAAGAATACGCTCCAAAAAAGTTTTCGTATTTTAATTTCGTTTTAGGAAGCGCTTGTATGATGGTACCATCAAAGAAAGTGAGGACACGCAGATGGAAAGCGTACAGGCGCCGATCACTGTGATGCAGCGGGTCGAATGGAAATACATCTTAAGCGCGGAGCAGACGGAATTCTTCTGCGAGCGGCTCGTGGGACACATGAAGCCGGACGCGTACGGGCTCACGACGATCCAGTCGCTGTATTATGACACACCGGACAGAAGGATCGTCAGAACCTCGATTGAAAAACCGGCGTTCAAGGAGAAGATCCGCCTGCGCGCTTACGGCCGCGCGACGAATGCGTCTCCGGTCTTTCTGGAACTTAAGCGCAAGGCGTTCGGAATCGTCTACAAGCGCCGCGTACAGGCGACGGTTCCGGAAGTCAACCGGTTTTTTGCGGGGGAATTGAATCTCGATGAAGAAGGTCAGATCGACCGCGAGATCACGTATTTTCGCGATTACTACAAAAATCTTGAGCCCGCGTGCATGATCCTTTACGACCGCACCGCGTATTACGAGCCGGACGGGGATCTCAGGCTGACCGTCGACCGCAATCCGCGCTATCGCCTGGATGCGCTGTCCTTCGACTATGCGCCGGTCGGAATCCCTTTGCTGGACCCGGGCGAGACGATCCTTGAGATCAAGGTGCAGGACACGATCCCGCTGTGGCTGGTCCGCATTTTGTCCGACGGGAACATCAAACACGGGAGCATCAGCAAATACGGCGAAGCGTACCGGCTCGGGATGCGCAGCAGAAACTGAGTGAAGGGGGTTTTTACAATGTTTGATTCGATCTATTCTTCTACCGTTACTGCAATGGAATTCTTTTGGATGGCGGGCGTCGCCGTTCTTTCGGGACTCTTGTTTGCCTGGATTATGTCGCGGCGGGTGCGCTCCACCAAACGCTTCTTCATTGTTGCGGCGCTGATCCCGTTTGTCGTCGGCGCGGTCATCACCTTCGTGAACGGCAACATCGGCGCGGGCGTCGCAATCGGCGGCGCGTTCAGTCTGATCCGCTTCCGCTCGGCGCAGGGCACGGCAGACGAGATTGCCGCGATTTTGATCGCCATGGGCGCGGGCATTGCCTTCGGCATGGGCTATCTTGCCTACGGCGTGATCATTCTCATCGCGCTTGCGCTTTTGTACTTCCTTTTTGCGTCGCTGCATCTCTTTGACAGCAAGCCGATGCACGAGGAGCGTCTGCTGAAGGTGACCGTGCCGGAATCGCTGGAATACACCGAAATGTTCGATGAACCGTTTGCACGGTATTTAAAGAGCGTCGAGCGTCTCGGCGTCAAAACGACCGGTATGGGCTCGATGTTCCGTCTCTCGTACCTGATCCGCATGAAGGATCCGAAGGAGGAGAAAGCTTTCATCGACGAGCTCCGCACCAGAAACGGCAACCTTGAGATCGCGCTGCTTCCGTACAGCGAACAGCAGGCGCAATTATAAAGCCGTTGCCAAACGTTCTCTCATCCTGTACACTGTTTACAGAAAGGAAAAAGCCATGAAACGATTATTTGCAGGTATCATTCTTCTTGCACTTCTCTGCACTGCATGCGGGGGCAAGACGCAGACAAACGCAGAAACATCCTCGGATTCGATCGTGATCACCCCGGAGAGCAGCACTGCTGTTCCGGTGACGGCACAGGAAACCGCCGTGCCGGTCAATACCGAAGCACTGACCGATCCGACCGACAGCACGAAGGTATCGACGGATGATTTTACCGCGACCTCCGACGGGGGAGAGATCATGCGGGACGGTTCGGTCTACACGATCACCGCAGCGGGCGAGTATACGCTCTCCGGCGCGCTCTCCGATGGGCAGATTGTCGTGGATGCGGGCGACGAAGATGAGGTCAAGCTGCTTTTGAACAACGCTTCGATCTCGTGCAGCTTCGGCGCGCCGATCCTTGTGAAGAACGCGTCCGAAGTGACAGTCAAAGCGCAGAAGGACACCTATAACACCGTCACCGATCTCCGGACCGGCAGTACGGACGGCGTCGAAGAGGACGCCGCGATCTACGCGACCTGCGATCTCAAACTCACCGGAAACGGTACGCTGATCGTTGAGACCGCGTTCGACAACGGTGTGAAATCCAAGGACGATCTGTCCGTCAAGAATATGACGCTCAAGGTCACCGCAACGGGCAACGCGCTGAAGGGCAATGATTCGATCGAGATCAAATCCGGAAATCTGATGCTGATCTCCACGGCGTCCGACGGCGTCAAGACGGAGAACACGGACGTCTCCAATAAGGGCAAACAGCGCGGGACCGTGTCGATCACGGGCGGACAGGTCGATATCTACGCGGCGTGCGACGGCATCAGCGCTGCATACAACGTCGAGATCTCCGAGGAGGAGACCTGCACCGTCAACATCTATACGGCGTCGTATGCGGACGTCGGATCGTCCGCAGCGGGTACGGATACGTATCTGATCGTCCCGACCTCGCTGTACAGCGACAATTGCGACTACTATGCATACTTCTATAATGACGACGATGCGGCGGGCGAATTCGTGCAGTGCGCATATGAGACGATGGTGTACAGCGGGCGCACCGGGTATTACGGACTCGTGTTCCGCATCCCGGACGGATACCGGAACATCCTGTTCCATATCGTTGAGCACGGTGCAGTGCCGGACGGTACGAACTATAAGGCGAGCACGACCGGCGATACGTGCAACACGGCAATGAACGGATACCTTTTGACCTCCGTTTCCGGCGGTACGCTCTTTGGCGACTGGGTACAGATCACAAGCGGCGGCAATTCGTCGAAGACGACGTATTCCTCCAAGGGCGTCAAGGCGGAGAACGAGATCATCGTCAACGCCGGAACGGTCACGGTCTTTGCCGGAGACGACGGTCTGCACGCCAACGGCGGCACGGCGCTGGAAAACGGCGCGACGGGTCTGGGCGATATTACCTTAAACGGCGGCTCCGTGACGGTGACGTCGGCGGACGACGGCATACATGCGGACAACGCGCTGACCGTCAACGACGGTTCGGTGAACGTTGTCGAGTCGCATGAGGGACTTGAGGCGAACGTGATCACGCTGAACGGCGACACGATCTTTGTGTATGCCGGAGACGACGGGCTGAACGCCTGCAAGGGCAATGTGACCCCGATGATTTACGTGAACGGCGGTTACGCCGAGATCCGCACGTCGTCCGGCGATACGGACGGGATCGACTCGAACGGCAGCTTTGCAATGACCGGCGGCACGGTGCTGGTGCTTTCCGGCTCGCAGATGGGCGGCATGTCCGGTTCGGTCGATGTGGATGGTTCTGTCTCCGTCACGGGCGGCACGATCGTCGCGCTGGGCGGTATTTGTCAGATCCCTTCGAACGGCTCGGTCAACACCTACGTTTCGAACGGCGCGAGCTTTTCCGCGGGTGAATACCGCATTGCGGACGCAAGCGGCAATACGATCTTCTCGTTCAACCTGAACGAATCCTATTTCTCCTGCTGGATCGCGTCCGATGCGTTCACGCTGAACGGTTCTTACACGGTCGAAAAAGACGGTTCTGCGTTCCTGAATTGGACGCAGTCATCCGCGACCGAAGGCGCGACCGGAAATTACGGGTTTGGCGGATACGGAGGGCACGGCGGACACGGGCGCAGATAAATACCACCAAGTGAAAAAACAGCTCCGGAACATTCCGGAGCTGTTTTAAATACACTGTTTTATTCCGCAAACGTCGCTTCCACGGTCAGAGACGCTCCGTCCGAGTTCGCGCGGATCTTTCCTTTGTGCGATTCGACGACCGCCTTGGCGATTGCAAGCCCGAGCCCGAATCCGCCGGTCTCAGAATTGCGTGAGGCGTCGGCGCGGTAGAACCGGTCGAATAGCTGGTCCTGACTGCCTTTTTCGAGATTTTCTGCGGTGTTCGTCACGGAAAGCACCGTCTGCCTGCCGGTCCTTTTCAGAGAAAGAGCAATGCTGCCGCCCTCCGGCGAATACTTCATGGCGTTGTCCAAAAGGATCGAAACAAGCTTGCGGATCGATTTCTCGTCACCGCAGAGGGTGAGCATCGGCTGGATGTCCGCGGAAAACGTCTTGTTCTGCGTCACGGCAACCGATTGGAAGGGTTGCGTCTCGTCGGAAACGACATCGGAAAGCGGGAAATCCAGCATCTGCGGCTTCGCACCTTCTTCCTCCATACGCGAAAGGTAGATGAGGTCGTTGGTCAGCGAACTGAGCCGTTCCGTCTGCGTACGGATGTCCGCGATCCACTCGCTGCCGGGGAGATCCTCAAGGAGTACGTCCGTATCCGCGCGGATGATCGTGATCGGCGTCTTGAGCTCGTGCCCGGCATCGGTGATAAACTGCTTTTGTTTTTCATAACTCTGCGCGATCGGACGCACGATCCGGGCCGACAGCGGCATGAGCAGCAGAAAAACCATGAAAAAGCCCGCTGCGGAAATACCGACGCCTGTCCACAAAAAGGTGCGGAAGGTCGAAAGCTCGCGTTCACGGTTCAGAAAGATCCAGCGTGTTCCGCTGTCCTGCGGTATGCCCAGATACCGGTAGTCGCCCGAAAAGCCTTTCCCGCGTCCCTTCTTTGCAACGGCTTTCGCCATTTCAAGAGCCGTTTGCTCGTCCACGGTCACTACGTTTTTCAGATCGGATTCCAGGACGTCACCGGATTCCGACAGAGTCACCGAAAAGTAGCGCGACTGATACGGACGTTCGCCGGGAAACTCTCGACGCTGTCCGTGTCCGGTTCCGTCAAGGTGCGGCTCCGGCGCGTTCTTGTCGCCGAATGAAAACTGGTTTGTTCCGTTTCCTTCCATCTCCGCCAGCATCGAAACCGTCTCGTCCGCTTCCTTCACAAGGGTGCGGTAGTTCAAGACATTGATAAGCCCGATCAAAAGTCCGAGCACGAGCAGCAGCGACAGCATGGCCGCAAATACGAACTTGCGTTGGAGTTTTTTGATCATTCCGACACCTCCAGATAATACCCGACACCGCGCTGCGCCTTGATTTTGACGTTCGCGCCGACGGCTTCCAGTTTCTTTCGAAGATATGAGATATAGACCCAGACGACATTCTGCTCGGCTTCGCTGTCGTACCCCCAGATACGATCCATGAACGCATCGGTGGAGAGCAGACGCTTCGGATTGCGCATCAGCATTTCCAGCATCTGAAACTCCTTCCCGACAAGCTTGAACTGCCCGTCTGGACCCTTCATATCATATGTTGCGACGTCCAAAGTCAGATTTCCGACGGAGAGCCTTGTATCGGCCTGAATCTCGCTTCGCCGCGTCATGACGCGGATGCGGGCCAAAAGCTCCTTCGTATCAAACGGCTTTGTGAGATAATCGTTCGCACCGGAATCGAGCCCGAATACCTTGTCGTCGATCTCGGAACGCGCAGTCAGCATCAGCACCGGCGTCTTGTTTCCGGCTTCGCGCATGCGCTTTAAGACCGTGAATCCGTCCACTTTGGGCATCATCACGTCGAGGATCACGCCGTCGTAGTTTTCGGTCCCAAGATAATCCAGCGCGTCCGCGCCGTTGTAGACCGCGTCGACGGAATAGTTGTTCTTTTTAAGGATTGCACAGACCGCGCGCGACAGGGATCTCTCATCCTCCGCAAATAATAAGCGCATACCGCTCCCCCCGAAACTGCTTTTTCAAATCATATCATATTTTTTCGAAAAATACATCATAAATTTTATCTATTTAGGTTCGTTTAGGGTTGACAGCGTATGATGAAGGCAAGAAAAAGAGAGGTGACGAAAATGAAGATACCCAGGTACGGTTTTGCGGTCCTGTTCGGGCTGGCGCTTTTTCTGTTCACCGGCTATCTTCTGGCGGATACGTTTTTGATCAAGCGCGTTTATGCAACCGCCGCAAGCGAACCGGATACAAAAGCAGCCGTCATACAAAACGCGGAGGAAACGGAAATGATCACGATCGCTGCGAAAGAACCCGAAGCGGCGGAGGAACCGGCCGAAACGTCTCTGACGGCGGAAGCGGTCACGACCGATACGACCTATTCGGATGAGAATATCTTCGTACAGCTTACGACATATCGCCTGCTCGAAACGACGGTCTACGTTGCGGATATTGAGCTTTCCTCGGCGGACTATCTGAAGACGGCGCTTGCCGAAAACACCTATGGACGCAACATAACGGAAAAGACTTCGACGATGGCGGCTTCGGTCAACGCGATCCTTGCGATCAACGGCGATTACTACGGCGCACAGCGGTCCGGCTATGTGATCCGCAACGGCGTGCTGTACCGCAACACATCAAGCGGCAGCGAGGACCTGGTGATCTACGCGGATGGTACGTTCCGCATCATCAGCGAGGATGACATTACGGCAGAGGAACTGCTTGCGTCCGGCGCCCGGAACGTATTGTCTTTCGGACCCGCGCTTGTTGAGAACGGCGAGATTGCCGTTACGGAAAAAGAAGAGGTAGGAAGGGCGATGGCGAGCAATCCGCGGACGGCGATCGGAACTTTGGAAAACGGGCATTATCTGTTCGTCGTTGCGGACGGACGTACGAGCGAGAGCGACGGACTTTCCCTCCATGAACTCGCGGCGTTTTTGCAGTCGCTCGGGGCACAAACCGCCTACAATCTCGACGGCGGCGGCTCTTCATCCATGGTGTTTCTTGGAAATATCGTCAACAACCCTGCTAACGGCAAAAACAGATCCAGCGAAAGGAGCGTGAGCGACATTGTGTACATTGGTTACGGCACGTAAGCTGAATCCGCAGCAAAAGCGGATTCTCATTGACCTTTTTGCGACCCTGTTCTGCGTGGCTTTCGGCGCGGTCTACGAAGTGTTCAGCCACGGCGTGTATTCCTACGGCATGATCTATGCCTTCGTGTTCCCGCTTATGCTCGGCGTGCTGCCTCTCATGCTTATCACGATGCTGCATGCGCCGTACCCGAACCGCTTTGCCCGCGGCGTGTATCATGCGGGGATCGCGACGCTGACCGTCGGCAGTCTCGTTTCGGGCGCGCTCGAGATCTATGGTACGACCAATCCGCTGACGCTCGTCTACTGGATCACCGGCGGAGCGCTCGTCGTGTGCGGCATCGTGACATATCTGATTTCCCTGTTTCACAGGACCGAAAGGATGGAAGAATGACGACCTCCGTTCAGAAAGTGTTCCCCGCCATGGGAACGGTCCATACGATCGCGTTCGAAGGGGAACACACGCTTTCCGTTGCCGAACAGATCAAAGCCAGGATGCAGCGCTTCGAACATAATCCATTTCTGCTTGAATTGTAAATACGGCGCCCTGCCGGTCGTCGGCAGGACTCTTATCGGGCGTATGTTCATGAAAGAATCGCGCGGGTTCCGGAAAGAGACAAACCGACAGGAAACAGTTTACATACCGAATCGCCTTGTGTATAATACTTACGATAATGAATCAGAAGGGAGATCAAGAATGAAAACGGTCTATGATTTCACGGTAAAGGACAGAAAAGGAAACGACGTCAGTCTCTCGGAATATGCAGGCAAGGTTTTGCTGATCGTCAATACAGCGACGGGCTGCGGCTTCACACCGCATTACGATCCGCTCGAGGCGATGTATAAGGAGCTCAAGGACAAGGGGTTCGAAATCCTCGATTTCCCCTGCAATCAATTTGCCAATCAGGCGCCCGGCAGCGAGGAAGAGATCCATTCGTTCTGTACGCTGAAATTCGGCACGGACTTCCCGCAGTTTAAGAAGATCGACGTTAACGGCGAGACTGCCGATCCGCTGTTCGTGTTCCTCGCGACGGAAAAGCCGTTCGTGGGCTTCGGCAAGGGCATCAAGAACGCCATGCTCGAAAAGTTCGCGAACATGAACAACAAGCAGTTCGGCGACAGAGCATATATCAAGTGGAACTTCACGAAGTTCCTGATCGACCGCGAGGGCAAGGTCATCGCCCGTTTCGAGCCGACCGTCGACATGGCGGACGTCAAAAAAGCTGTCGAGGCAATTCTTTAAGAAGAAATACACTGTAAAGAGAAGAACAGCAGGAAGCGTTTGCCACCTGCTGTTTTGTATCGATTCTTAATCAAAGTGTTCGGCAGGCACCGATTCTTCCGCCATATTCCGATAGGAATTGACTTCCTGCACCCATCGCAGCTGATCGCGGCGCTTCAGTTCTTCGCTGATGCCGCTCTTCTTTGCCGGTTTCATCGTCAGATCCCAAATGCGCTCGCTGATGTACTTGTTCTGCGCGAGCAGGTATTTTTGCGACTTTCTCTCGAACAGCAGGAAGTGTACTTGTCCGGATCATGTTCCCTGAGCATGGCAAGCAATTTTTTGCCGTATCGTCCGATCCAACCCAATTCATTCGTGTTCATCTCTTTTTCCTCCGTTTTGGTTTTATTTCAGAAGCGCCGAGATAAACAACAAATCCGAACCCATCGCCTACAAGCTTCAGGTTCGGATTTGTTCCAATTGGCTCCCCAGGTAAGACTCGAACTTACAACCCTTCGGTTAACAGTTCTCGAAATCCAAAATCCGGAAAAGTCGAGAAACGCTGGGAAAACCAAGAAAAGTCTCTATTTTAGGCACTTTTTTGATTTACACGATGGTACTGATTGGACGAATCGGACCGTGAAAAACACGCAAAAATATCCAAAATACAGTAAAGAATACAGTAAATTTTCGAACCGGAAACGCCCTCCGTATCTGGTTTTCCGGATTATGAAAAGTGAAAAAAGATGATGTTATTTGCAATATCCGTTTGCGGCATCTCAAGCCAAAGGAATCTATGACAAACATTTTTCAGACGCATATTGAAAAACGACAACCAATCAGCTATAATAGTTAGCGAGGACTAACCCGCCGCGGGTTTTTCTTTCGGGGCAATGGTTAGCTGCTGCTAACAGGAGGCAAAAGAGTGTTCTGGGATAATGTGGCCGGTGCATATGACATTTTCGTCAATGTCATTAACAGGAAGACGCATCAGAAGCTGAAGAGGATCGTATCTTCGCTGATTGAACCTGATAATACGGTGCTGGAATGCGCCTGTGGGACGGGGCTGTTAAGCGCGGTGATCGCGCCGAAGTGCAGACAGCTGACAGCGACGGATTATTCCGAAAAGATGCTGAACAAGGCAAAGAAAAACTGCGCTGTTTTTCAAAGCATCACGTTTTCGAAGGCGGATATTACCGCGCTGTCCTATCCGGACGGAAGCTTCGATAAGGTCGTAGCGGGCAACGTGATCCACCTGCTGGACAATCCGCTCGCGGCGCTTTATGAACTGAACCGTGTATGCAAAGACGGCGGAATGCTGATCATTCCGACCTACATGAATAAAGACACGAAAGGGAAAACAAGCGGCTTTGCCAATGCGGTCGAAAAAGCCGGGGCGGATTTCAAGCGGCAGTTTACCGTGGAGAGCTACGAACGGTTTTTCCGGGATGCCGGGTATTCGGACGTGCAGATTACTTTAGCGAACGGGAGTATCCCTTGTGCCGTAGCGGTGATGAAGAAGGTGATAAGATGAAACTCAGCATGAAAGAATTTGACGCCATGCAAATGGGCTGGCGGAAATGGTACATCGAGAAGATGGAACTCAAGACCTTTAAAAAATTCGGCCTTGTCATAAAAGGGCTGGACATTCTGGAGGGCGGCTGCGGCAACGGTTACGCTGCCTCCCTGATCACCGCAGAGCAGCCGCACAGCTATACCGGGCTTGACATCATGCCGGAGCAGCTGGAGATTGCCAGAGGGCGAAACCTGCCCAGCGCATGCTTTGTAGAGGGCAGTGCAGACGATCTGAGCCGTTTTCCCGACGGAAGCTTTGACGCAGTGCTGGATTTCTGCATCCTGCATCACGTGGAGGGCTGGCGGATCTTCTTTGACGAAAGCCGCCGGGTGCTGCGAGATGGCGGGAGCATCTACGTCGCCGATCTGTCGAAGCGTTGCATCCATATTGTGGACGCCTTGCTGCACTGGGGACACGCAGAAGAGGCCCTCTTTACGCTCAAAGAATTTGAAGAGGAGGCCAACCGGCGGGGATTTACAACAGTTCATAAGACCAGCGACCTGGGTCTGGAAGGGTACTTCAGATTTAGGAAGGAGAAAGCAAGATGAGTCAATACACGCCTGAAGAACTGGTGGCAATCAGCCGCTATCAAAAATATTTTCCGACTTTATCTGCAGAGATACAGAACGATACATACGCACGGATAAGCGAACTCCTGGAAGAAGGAGCGCAGCAAGAGCATTTAAGGAGGATGGGAAATGAGTATTGCTAAAGACTTTTTCAGTCAAACGCGGAAGCCGGAAGGTTTCTTGGGAAAAATGATGCTCGGTACGATGAACTCCGGGCATGCGAAACTGGCAGACTGGGGCTTCACACATTTGCCTGCAATGACTCCGGAAAATGCGGTGGACTTAGGTTGCGGAGGCGGGCGAAACGCCGGCGAACTGCTGAAAATGTTTCCAAAAGCGCATGTGACGGCGGTCGACTATTCCGAGCTGTCCGTGAAAAAAGCTGCGGCATATAACCGGATCATGATCGGGGCCGGACGCTGCACGGCGATGCAGGGTGACGTGTCCGCGCTCCCTTTCCGGGATGGGACGTTCGATCTTGCCACCGCGTTCGAAACCGTCTACTTCTGGCCGGGTCCCGTGAAGAGCTTTTCGGAGGTCTGCCGCATTCTGAAGCCCGGCGGTTGGTTCCTCATCGTCAACGAATCCGACGGCATGGACAAAACCGGAAAGCAGTTTGAAACGATCATCGACGGCATGCATACCTATACCGCCGAAGAGCTGGAAGCCGCCCTGCAAGCGGCAGGCTTTGCTCAGGTGAAGACGGCGCATCACCCGCAAAAGCCCTGGCTTGCGATCCTTGCGACGAAAGGAGAATGACATGAACCGCATGATGAAGGAACGGTCTCAAAGGTTGCTTCTGCTGGGCATCGCCGGATGCCTTCTGTATGTGGTCGGGGACTTCCTGTTCGCCGCCACCGGCAGGGAACCGGCCATGGGCCGCGTCGGTACGGATCAGTTTGGCTTCATGGTCCGGGTGGCCTATCTCGAGATGGGCACCTGGCGCATGGTGCTGAGCATTCTCTGCGGTTTCTTCGGCACCATGCTTTATTATATGGGCTTTCATCGGATGTATGGCCTGTTGAAGCTCCACCTAAAACAGCCAAAGGATCAAAAGTGGTTGCGCCTGTTCCGGGTGGCTTACGTGACCGGCACGGTGGCTTGGGCCTACGTCCATGCCGTGTTCATGATCGTTGCTCTGGTCTTCAAATATGTCTATCAAAGCTACGGCGACATGCAGACCGCCGCGGACATAGCGAACCGCGTCTTCTATGCCAACGCGGCGCCCATGCTCATATCCTATATCCTCTGCGACGTGGGGCTGACCGTGGTCATGCTGGTGCTGGTGTGGACGCGGCGCATCCCCCTGAAGACCACGGCCCAACGGGTCCTCGCCACCTTCTGCAACCCCATGATGCTGCCCGGTGTCATTGGCAACCTTTTCGCCCAGCTGCCCTGGCCCATCGACCAGCTGGATCATGGGACGGAATCCTTCGGCCACGCCCTGGTGCTGATGCTGGGGCTGGTGCTGCTCAACGCCATGGAACGAAAGGGCGAGCTGCGGGAGGCACAATATGAGCTATAACGACATCGGCATCGGCGGCGCCTTGGATTGGCCCCGCATCCGCAAGCTCATGTGCATCGGCATCTTCGGCGCATGTCTGACGCTGGTGGGGGATATGCTCCTGGGCTGGGGCGTCCATGATCCTTCCGTGTCCGGAATGGAAGGATTCCTGTCCGCCTATCGCGACCTTTCGGATAGACGCATCTTCTTTTCCGCATTTCTGGGCTTTTGGGGCATCCCCCTGGAGGCCCTGAGCTACTTTGCCCTCTATCGCCTCATCGCGCCTTACTCCGGAAGGCACGCCCATCTCTATCGGGCAGGCATCCTTGGCACCCTGGCTTTTGCCGGCTGCGGCGTCCACGTGCCTTGCCTCGCCTGCGTGTTCTTCTATAAACACATGGCGCTTGTCAGCCCCGAAACGGCGCTTGCCCTGTCCGTCCGCTTCGGCGCATACTTCCTGCTGCCGGCCATGATCCTGTTCTTCCTGTTCTGGGTCGTGCAGCACGTGGCTCATATTTCGGCCTTTACGAGGGGCTTCACGCCCTATCCGAAATGGTGCTGGGTCTTTTGTCCGGCGGTGGGTATGGCCCTGATCATGCTGCTGAAACTCCTGCCGGAGACCGCGCTGAGAAACGCTATGACCGCAGCATGGATCAGCTGGGGGAATCTATGGATGTATATGGGGCTGCTGCTCTTTTCTCAAAAAGCGGAGCGACAGGGGACACGGCAATGAAAAACGGGAGGGACTATCGAGGAAAGGGAGGGGCGGTATGTCTTTACAATATGAAATTCTGAAGCGACTGGTCAAGGCGGTGAACATCAAGAAGCGCTGGCTTTCCGTGAGCACAGAGGAGCTGCTGGAGAACCGCCGAAAGCAAAACGCAAAGAACAAAATCCCGAAGCTTCGGGACGACGCGTTCGACATCCGCCAAACCACGGTGAACGGCTTTCCGGTGCTGCAGCTCATCCATAAAAAGAGGACGGATCGGGCCAATCTTTTCATCATCGGCGGAGGTATGATCTCTGCGCCCCGTCCTGGCTCCGTCAAAAAAGCTCTTCGCTTTGCCAGGGAGACCGGTCTCGACGTGTTCGTCCCCTATTATCCCCTTTGCACGGACTACCCGCTGACCAAGGCATATGAGATGATCCATGGGACGTATAGGGAGATGTTGAAGACGTATGATTCGAAGAATATTTCCGTGCTCGGCACCTCCTCCGGCGGCAATCTGGCGCTGGGCATGGTGCCGTACATCAACGAAGCTGCGCCGGATACACCCATGCCCGGATATATCATGACCATTTCGCCGGGAACCTGCGTCGCCTCCCAGGTGGAATGGGAGCGGATGCTGGAGCTGGACAAAAAGGACGTGGCGATTCCCGCCCAGTACATGAAGACGGCGGTGGAGATCATGCGCCACGGGGATGACAGCGTGCCGGAGTATATGATCTGGCTGCAAAAGGGCAACTTCCAAAACTGTCCCTTTGTGACCTTTATCTACGGCTCCGACGAAACGCTGTACGCCTGTGCGCCCAGTTTCGAAGCCGCCATGCAGCGATATGGCGCGCAGTATGAGATGATCGTCGGCGAGGGCATGTTCCACTGCTATCCGGTTTTCCCCATCTGCCAAGAGGGCAGGGACGGCTGGGACATGATGATCCGCAAGGTGAAGGAGCACACGGCGCCATAAAAAGCTATGGATCTCGAGAAAAGGGGGGAATGAGGCTTTATGCTGTTGACAATTTTTCTGGCAATCGTATTCTGCGCGGCGATGGCTTTGATGCTGATATCCTGCGTGGCGTTTATTCAGGATAATAAATTCTTTTCTTCTGCTCCGAAGGAAGCGAGAGAAGTGCTGATCCAGCGAGAGCAGGAACTCTTCTACGGGGCCCGGGCAATCGGATGGACCCTGTTTATCATCAGCGTTATGATGATCCTCGGCGTAGGAGTGATCGCCATCTGGGACGGCTTCAGAAGCGGATTTACATTCTGGCAGTTCTTTTTGCGATTCGTGCTGATCTTCACGATCTATAAGATCTGCGATATGACCCTCATCGACAACTTCCTGCTTCTGAAGTTCCACTTCTTCCAGCATTATTACCCCGAGGCGGCACATGTGATGGAGGGAAGAAAGTACGGCTTCAACATTGTGAGCCAACTGCTCAAACTGTGTGTGATCTTCCCTGCGGTTTCGGCGCTGGCAGCGTGGATCTGCACCCTGTTTTGAAAGTATTGATACGGAGGTCTAAACATGAGTATCTGGGTTATCCTGATCGAAATGGCCGCCTTTTCGGCGATCTTTACAGCAATCGTTTTCTTTGGAGCCAGCGGCGATAGGAAGCACTCTCCTGCGGCGATTCATAACTATCCGCCTGATATTCAAGAGGAATACTTTAAAACACATGAGCGGGTCGATGTAAGCTACAAGTCAAAAAAAGTGATCCTGACCAAAAGCTTCGGCGTGCTGCTTTTCACCGGTATTCTGCTGGTCTGCTCCCTGATTGCCGGGGCGAAAACCTTCTGGCAGGGCTTTTTACTCACTTTCGGCCTGATGGCATGGATCGGCATCTATGACACCTGTTTCCTTGATTGGGTGCTGTTTGCCAATCTCCCCATGTTCCGGCTGGAGGGCACCGAGCATATGGACAAAGCCTATCACCAGAAGTGGTTCCACGCGAAGGGCATGCTGTTTCCCGGCATCATCTTCGCACTGATTCCCGCTGCTCTGGTGGGGTGGCTTGTGACATTGATTCGATAGGGCGATATCAGAGGAACGAATATGTTGGCAATCAAACTGATCGCAGAAGGATTCGGACTGGGCTTTTTGCTGTAGTATCTGATCTGTGCGATCGGCATTCGTAATGGTGCCGTCGGCATGGTCCATCTGTACGATCAAAAGGTACAGGAGCGCGTCATCGAGCTTGGTCTGACGACCGCGGAGGCGATCCGGAAACGGAGTTCCCTTTTCAGAAGCCTGTGCCTTCCGGGGTATCTGATCTATGTGCTTATTTGCGTTTACCTGATAAACGGTGCTCGGGGCTTTTGGCCGGGTTTCTGGCAAGGCTTTGTGATCCTGTTCATTATGAATCTGATCGACCGTTTTTTGATAGACGAGTACTGGGTAGGACACACGAAAGCCTGGATCATCCCGGGTACGGAAGATTTAAGACCGTATATCACGGCAGAAGACAAAAAGAAAAAATGGATCATGGGGACCGCAGGGATGGCGCTTCTTGCCGCCATTCTCTCCGGGATCATGGCACTGATCCTGAAATGAGGAAGGAGAAACCAAAATGAAACTTGGCATCATCGGAACGCTGTTCCCCCTCATGTTCCGCAAGACGGTCTATGAATATACGGCGAAGGCTGTCCCGGGACTGGACATGCGGGCGTTTCAGAAGAAGCACAAAAAAGAGTACGAAGCGATGGTGAAAAGAACGCCCTCCGTCGGTTCAATGAAGGACAATATGTTCGCAGCAGTGATGTATATGGCCTGCTATGGATTCTCTTATTACAAGGCGGATCCCGAGCATATCACGATGGACGTTTTCGACGGCATGATCGATGCCCTTTGCAAAAGTGACATGATGAAGCGCTTCTATCAGGGTAAGAACTGCTTTGATCAGAAAGAGATCGACAAATATGTCCGCGGTTCAGAGCGCTCGAAGAAGCGCGAATATCCAATGGACTGGGTCTTCGATTTTTCCTACGACCTGTCGGTGCCCGAATACTATGTGACCCACCGGGAATGCGGCGTCTGCAAGATCGGGCAGCAGGAAAACCTGATGTTTCTGACGCCCCATATGTGCGTGATGGACTATCCGACCATCGAGTATAAGGGCGGGAAGCTCCTGCGGACCAAGACCCTGGGCGCCGGCGGAGACTGCTGCGACTTCCATGTGGTGAAAGGCGGCTGATCATGAGATACATGGGAATGCCCTGGGGCATGTGGGCGCTGTTTGGAGGATCGTTTCGGAAGCATTTATCGTCAGTTTACGGATATAATCCTGAAACGGCGAATGCAATCGCTGAAAAAGCAAAGCCGAAATATAAAGAGATCATCGGCCGCCTTCCGGAATTTGAGAAGGCAGACCGATTCAAAATGAACATTGTCAATTGTGCGATGCTCTCCTCTTTTCTTTTGAGTCTGCCGGAAAGACCGACGGTGGAAAAGACAACGGAGTACTATCGGGCATCCATGATGACCGCTCCCATGAAGTGGTTCTGCCGGATGAGCGGAAAGAAGAAGTTCAGCGAAAAGGATCTTCAGGGGATGAAGGGCACCGCCGCTCTTCGTGCGGCAGACCGGAACCCCTATTCCTGGAACATGGAATATCTTCCCTATCCGGACGGGAGCGGCTATGAAGCGCGATTTACGACCTGCGGCATCTGTACGCTGATGAAAGAATTGGGGCTTTTTGAGTATGTACCCGCCATGTGCCGACTGGATTACACCATGAGCGAAGCGGGCGGCGCGTCGGATTTTGTGCGGCAATACACACTTGCCTCCGGCGGACCCTATTGCGATTGCGGATATCGGAAGAAAGGGTTGTTGAAACAGGTATGAAAACGGTTGTTTGGGGACTTCTGATCCCGTTCTTCGGAACGGCTTTCGGATCTGCGTGCGTACTTTTTCTGAAAAAGGATCTCAAAACCGGGATACAGCGCGCGCTGACGGGATTCGCTGCAGGCGTGATGGTGGCGGCTTCGATCTGGAGTCTGATCGTTCCCGCAATCGAACAATCTGCAGAAAAGGGAAGGTGGGCTTTTCTACCGGCGTTTCTCGGGTTTTGGGCGGGCATTCTGTTTCTGCTTTTGCTGGATCATGTGATCCCGCATCTGCACAGAAGCATCGACAGGGCAGAGCAGACCGAGGGACCGAAAACGAAGCTTGACCGGACCATGATGATGGTGCTTGCCGTGACGCTGCACAACATCCCCGAGGGCATGGCGGTCGGCGTCGTCTATGCCGGACTGCTTTCGGGTTCCGCCAATATCACCGCGGGCGGAGCGCTTGCGCTTGCGCTCGGCATTGCGATCCAGAACTTTCCGGAGGGCGCGATCGTTTCCATGCCGCTTTTTGCCGAGGGAAAAAGCAAGCTGAAATCGTTATGGCTCGGCGTACTGTCCGGTGCGGTGGAACCGATCTTCGGGGCGTTGACCGTGTTGATCGCAAGTCTGGTGGTTCCCGCGATGCCGTATCTTCTGTCGTTTGCGGCAGGCGCAATGCTGTATGTGGTCGTGGAGGAATTGATCCCGGAGATGTCGTCCGGAAAGCATTCCAATATCGGCGTTCTGTTTTTTGCGGTCGGTTTCAGTATCATGATGGCGCTCGATGTTGCGCTGGGATAAGGAGGAAGGATGAAGTATCACATTGAAAAAAACACGGTGCAGGAAACGCTGATCATTCCGCTGTTCGGGCGGCTCGTCTGCTCTGAGCATTTTCCGGAACTGTTTTCCGATCCGGAAGCGAAACGCATCTGCGACAGCCTGGACTACGACTTTGCGGAGAAACGAAAGAAAATGGAATCCGCCGCCGGTCTCTTCGGCGCGCTTGAGGTCGCACAGCGGCAGTATGACCTTCGCTGTGAAGTCGAGGCCTATCTGAAAGACAGTCCGAAAGCTGCGGTCGTGAATCTCGGCTGCGGTCTGGACGATACTTTTTCAAAGGTCAATAACGGGCAATGCAAGGGCTATAACATTGATCTGCCGGATGTGATTAAGGTTCGAAACGAGCTTCTTCCTGCGGGCGAGCGGGAGATAAATCTTGCCTGTGATTTGAATGATTATTCATGGATGGATGAAATCGACGCATCGGACGGGGCAGTCTTCTTTGCAGCGGGGGTTTTCTATTATTTCAGGACAGCGGATGTGAAAAAGCTGTTTCAGGCGATGGCAGAGCATTTTCCCGGAGGCGTGCTTGCCTTTGATTCCTGCAACGAGCGCGGTGCGAAGCTGATGCGCAAGACCTGGCTGAAGGAAGCCGGGATCACTGACGTAAGTGCTTTCTTCTCCCTGGAGGATGAATCCGAGCTTGCAGGATGGAGTGATCACTTCGCTTCCGTTACTGCCAAAAGCTACATGCGCGGTTATCGGGATATTTACAACAGTGTCGGCGCGTTCCACAAGCTGATGATCCGTTTCTGTGACGGGCTTGTCAGGATGAAGATCGTAAAGATCGTCTTCGGAGGATAAGCAAATGACCGGAAAAGAACAGATCAAAAGCGCCTATAAGCTTACGGGCAGCAATGCCTCCTTCTATGACGGGATGATGACGTATTCCACGCTCCCCGGCAAGGCAATCTGCCGGATCGTCTGGAACATGGACGGCGAGAAAAATCTCCGGTATCTGGAGAAGGCGCTGTCGGGGATCCCGGAGAATTTCTCCGGAAAGCTTTTAGAAGTCCCTGTGGGGACGGGCGTGTTGACCATGCCGGTCTACCGGGACCTTCCGGACGCGGACATCACCTGCCTGGATTATTCGGAGAATATGATGGCTTCCGCGCAGGAAAAGGCGAAAGCACTCAGCCTCACGAATATCACCTTCCTGCAGGGCGACGTCGGCGCATTACCTTTTGAAGATGAAAGTTTCGATATCGTGCTGTCCCTGAACGGCTTTCACGCCTTCCCGGACAAGGAGACTGCTTACCGTGAAACCTACCGCGTGCTGAAACCGGGTGGAACCTTCTGCGGCTGCTTTTATGTGCAGGGCGGTCATAAGAGAACGGATTGGTTCATAAGGCATCTCTACCAGCCGAAAGGCTTTTTCACCCCGCCTTATGAGACAAAAGAGAGCCTTCAGACCCGGCTTTCCTCGTTGTATACGGAGGCAGAAGTCACAGCGGTGGAAGGAATCGGATGCTTCTGCTGCAAGAAGTAAAGGAGTTTCGGGACATGAAAGAAAAAGACCTGCCGATCGACCGGACAAAGCACAAGGCATACTCAAAGAACGCCAAAAAGTGCGTGCAGAAGCTTCTGAAGCGCTATTACGATGAAAAAACGGCTGCCAGGCTCTGGGAGAAGGCACAGCTTCAATACTGCGAATACTTAAAGGACGAGCCGGCGCTGAAGGATCTGAAGATCACGACCAGCATTTACGACCCGATCCTGATCTTTGCCTGGTACGCGGTCATTCCGGAGAAGCCTCCGTTGGAGGAAGTGCAGCAGGACATCTATCAGAGCTTTTTCGGATCGTTTGAGCTGATGGGCAAATTATTCGATCTGAATCGAAAGCCGGACAACAAACTCGCCGGTAAGATCTTTCAGAAAGCCAACGATATCCGGGTCGAGGAGATCAAAAAGTTCCCGGAGTCCTTCCGAATGGGCAGTTGCTCTTACGACAAGGAGAACGGCATCATTCGCTACAGTTTTACCCAATGCCCGAACGCAGAGTTTGCGAAACGCCATCACATGGAGGACGTGCTGCCGGTCCTGTGCAACTGCGACCATCTGGCGATGCAGGCGATCCACGCGGCTTTGATCCGGGAAGGGACCTGCGTGACCTCCGACTGCTGTGATTACTGCATCGTAGGCGACAAGAATCCCATGGCAACGGAGTATGCACTGAAAAAGGCGGATAATGGCCTTTGGGTCAGCGTGAAGAAATAGAACGGGGGCGGGAGGAGCTATGAAATACGTCGGAATATACTGGTCGCTGTTCGCACCGATGATAAAAAAGAGTATTCGGCAAAGATTTAGTGCGTCTCTTGCGGAGCAGTCGATCCGGGAAGGCAAGAAGGAATACAAAAGACTCTTGTCACGAGCGGACGATCTCGGCCCCGGTAATCCTATGGCCACCAACGCGTATTTTGCTTATGTCTTTGCGGCAGCCTGGCTGGGAAGCGGCAGGAAGATTACGCCGGATGAAAT